>JAPUGB010000205.1 GCA_027293165.1 Gammaproteobacteria bacterium | reverse complement strand
CCCCGGTTGCATCGTTCGGCGCAAAATAGTCGACCACCTCGGGCAAATCCTTGCGTATGTTGAACAGCGACATCGCGTCCAGCGGTGCCCGGACATGGCCGCGGACCACGCCGGTAAAACTGTTCAATAACCCCGGGTTCTGACGGTGCGTCACGGCCGTGACTGTCATCCAGAAGTTCTCATCTTTTCTCGCCCCCAGGTAGCCGTACATTTCGCCGAACGGGCCCTCCGACTTCCACTCAGTCAGCGAAACATCACCCTCGATGATCATTTCGGCCTGGGCGGGCACCAGCATGTCATTGGTCTCGGAACGGATGACCTCCAGCGGTTTGCCGCGAAAACCACCGACGACGGCGAGTTCGTCAATCGGCTTTTTACTGCCGCGGACCCGACCCGACACGCGTGCGGCACTGATCATCCACACCATTGGATCTTGCCCCAACGCGATCGACACATGCGCAGTTTTCTCGCCGCGCTCGCGGGCCGCCATCAGCATTCGATAGCCGGTCTGGCGAGGCTCCGGATTGATCCCAATTTCCCTTGGCCCACGTAACTGGCAACGGTAGGTGCCGAAATTCATCCCCATCTCCGGATCCTTGGTGAACACGGACCCGGTATTGATATATCGTCCAGCGTCGCCCGGATTGCTCTGAATAAACGCAAATTTGGTCAGGTCAATGTCGTCACCGCGCAGGATGACTTGCTTGCAATGCGCCCGATCGGCCGACACCTCGACCGGTGGTATTAACGGATAACTGCCGCCGTTTTCTTCCAGAATTGCCGTGAAATGTGCCTTCGCATTTCGATAGGTCGCAACGCCGTCGTTGGGCACAACGTCGAGACCAAAGGTGAGCGCTTCTGTGTCCCACGGGCCCATGACGTTGCCGATCACCGGTCCTTGCACCCACTTCCCGTCAATTTTTATGCGCTCGGCAACGATGATCGGCGCACCAAACATGCCGTAGTCATCCATCAACTGATACATCAACGCGGTCATCTCGTAGGCGTCCTGATCGACTTCCGGCAGACGAACTACCTGCCCATGCGCCTCCATCGCTGCCATGTATTCGCGCAACGTGTCGAACGGCGCGGTTGGCACCGTCTCGGTTGATTGCAAAGCGCTGCCAGTGCGATGCGATGCCGCGCTCGCCGTACCGGCCAAGATGCTTTCCGCCGACACGGCTGCCAGCCCGGTGGCCAGAAATTCTCGCCGCGAGACACCCATGTTGGGAAAATTGTTAGATCCTGTTTTTGACACGCTTGGGCTCCTTTTTAGTCTGTGCCGCCATGAATGGGTCATTCCTGACGTTCGGGATTCTGCCGTGCCCAGGCCCACCAGGCGTTCCAGCGCAGCGGAACCAGGCTAATTTCAAAGTTCTCTACCAGGGAATAAACGGCGGGCACGACGATCAGTGTCAGCAGCGTCGAACTGACCATGCCACCAGCGACGGCGGTTGCCAGTGGCGCCGATAACTCGACCGCGGCGCCGAGCCCGAATACCGGCACCAGCATGGCGCCAATAATTGTCATTGATGTCATCAATATGGGCCGCAGGCGCCGTGGACAGGCCTCGAGCAGTGCTTCGTCAACGCTCTGGCCCTGGTTGCGCAGTTGATTGGTGATATCGACGAGCAGAATAGAATTCTTGGCCACCAGGCCTATCAGCAAGACCAGACCCGTGCCCGAAAAAAGGTTCAGCGTTTGCCCCATCAGATTCAGCGCGGCGATGCCGCCGACGATCGCGAGCGGCTGAGCAACCATGATGATCAACGGTTGCCGGTAGGAATTGAACTGGCTGGCCAGCACCATATAGACCAATGCCAACGCGAGCAAAAATGCGAAGCCCATCGATGACGAGGTGCGGCCAAATTCCTCGGAGGCGCCGAGCATTTGAATTTTGTAGCCTGGCGGCAACGTCTCTGCCGCGACGGATTGAATCAGTTCGATCCCTTCTGCCATCGATACCGTAGCGTTAACGTAGAAATTGGCGGAGTATTGGCGGTCCAGTCGCTCGATGACCGCCGGACCGAGTGTCTCCGTAAACTGCGCCACGGTGTCCAGGCGCACCATAGTCCGGTTGGGGCTGCGCAAATAGATTTTGCTGAGATCCCGAAGGTTCGTATCGCCGGCTGCCTTCAACCGCACGTCGTAACGCTCGCCGTCACCCGGATCGTCGTTGTACTTGGCCACGTTCAGTCCGCCGGCCAGAACATTCGCGGCCTCGGCAATGTCACGCGCCGACAAGCCGAGTTCGGCTGCGAGTTCCCGGTTCACGTCCAGGCGAATTTGCGGCAGATCCAAATCCAGTTCCAAATCAATATGACCGAGTCCAGGCTGCGTTGCCAGCGCGTCCCTCAGTTCATTGGCATAGCGCGCCACGCCAGCCAAGTCACGGCCCTGTAGCGCAAAGTTCAGTGAATCGCCGCGGCCCGAACCACCGAGTGAATAAGAGGCCGGGAACGCCATAACGCCCGGAATCTGCGCGAGTTCCCTGCGGACAATCGGAACCAGTTCGTACTGTTTGATGTCGCGCTCGCTCCGGTCCTTCATATGCACCCAGATGATGCCCTGATTGACCCGGCCGTCGCGTCCACCAATCGTTGCAAACATCGTCGTGAACACATCGTGCGACATCAGTACCTTTTCAACTTCACGCAGGCGATTGTCGCTATATTCGATGCTGGACCCCAGCGGCGTCTTGACGATGATCATGAACGAACCCTGGTCCTCCTGGGGGAAAAATTCTCCACCGAGTCCACGAAAAAATAGCGGGGTTGACAACACCACCAGTGCGGCCAGGCCGACGACGGTCCATCGATGGCCCAACACCCACCTGAGTACGGTCCTGTAGCGTTCCTCAAAGCCCTGGAACCCCCCGGCCAAGCGTTTATACAGCTGACCATGCCGGCTCGACACGGTGAGGTGGCGCGAGCACAGCATCGGCGTCAGCGTCAGTGAGACCAATAGCGACACCATAACCCCACAGGTCACAACGACACCAAAAGCACGAAACAGGCGGCCTGGAATGCCCGGCATGAACAGGACCACGGCGAAAATCGCGGCCAGGGTTAAGGTCGAGGCCGTAACGGCCAGCAACACCTCGTTGGCGCCTTCGGTGGCCGCCACCGCTCGATTGGTTTCACCACCTTCCAGCCGCCGCTGGATATTTTCCAGCACAACAATTGCATCGTCCACAACGACCCCGATCAACAGCAGCAAGGCGAGCATCGTCACAACGTTCAGCGTGAAGTCGAACAAGTACATCACCAGAACCGCACCGAGCAGCGATACCGGGATCGCGGCTGCAACAATCAATGTGGCGCGAAAGCTGCGCAAAAAGAGCCAGACGATCAGCGCAGCAAAAAAGGCGCCCGCGAGCAGATGTTCCTCCAGCGATGCAATCAGCTCCAATATGTACCTGCTGTCATCCGACGAAATGATGACCTCTAGCCCAGGCGGCAAGTAGGGATACACGTCTTTTGTCAAGTGCTCCTTAATATTCCGGCTGATCTCGACGGTATTGCGGCCGGCAATTTTCACGATTCCCAGGCCGACACCGGGCCGCCCCATGAAACGCCCGATGCGGCGATAATCGGCAAGGCTGTCTTCGATAGTTGCAACATCTCGCAGATACAGGACGCTGCCCAATCGATAGCCGATGACCATGCGTTCCAGCTCTAGCGGGTCGTGGAATTCGAGATCGAGTTTCAGCAGGTCCTCTTTCTCGGCGTCAACCAGATAGCCGCCCGGTAATTGCAGGTGCTGATTGCGAAACGCCATGGTGATGTCCTGCACGGTTATGCCGAAGGCCGTCATGCGCTCGAAATCCAGATTTACCCGAATGGTGCGCTGACGCTCACCGCCGATCTGGACATCGCCAACGCCGTCTATTGTCTCGAGCACCTTTTTGACGACGGTGCGCGCATACTGATTGAGTTGCTGGGTCGTGCGATTGCCGGTTAGCGTGACCCAGAAAACCGGAAAGGAGCTGGTATCCGTTTTCGTGATGACCGGCGCATCGGCCTGCTCCGGTAAAAGTCGAACCACCTGACTGACCTTTGCCTGGACCTCGTTGAACGCGACATCAATATCTTTGTCCAGGTTAAACGCAGCCGTGATCTGTGACACGCCCGGCTGCGACCGCGAACGCAGGTGGTCCATGCCGGGAATACTGCTGACCGCGCCTTCAACAATGTTCGTAATGCTGGCATCGATAACGTCCGGGTTTGCACCGTCCATGCGGGTCGTCACCGTGACGCTACCGAAATCTATGTTGGGTACGTGCTCGACCCCTATTTGCAGGTAGGCCACGATGCCAAACAGCACGATGACGGCATTTAGCATCGCCGCGAATACGTAACGCCGAACCGACACGGATGCCAGGCTCATGTCAGCCCTCGACTTCGGTAACGCGGGCGCCGTTGGTTAGGAACCCGGCGCCATCGACGGCAATCCGCTCACCACCGGTCAATCCTGCCCGCACCTCAACCAGGTTCCCGTTGCGCAGGCCACGCTCGATTAAGCGTTCCTCGGCCATACCCGCGTTGATGACGTATACAACGTCACCGGCAGGCCGGCGCACGACCGAAATTTGCGGCACCATGATGGCGTCTTCACGTACCTCCAGCACGACCTCGGCGCGCACACTGGCTCCAGGCCGCCAGGAGCCGGGGTTCGGGAAGTCGATGACCACGGTGAGAGACCGGTTGGCGGGATTGACGCTGGGGCGAACCTCGGTGATCGTCGTATGCACGGCTTCGTTACCCGCAGCAATTGAGCTTAGCCGAACGTTCAGTCCCTTGGCCAGCTTTGGAGCCCGGTACTCGGGAAATGGCAGCCGAACCCTTAAATTGGCCGTATCGATCAAATCGAATACGATGGTTCCGGTCTGCACGTAATCGCCGACATCGATATGCCGCTCGGCGATCTCGCCTTTGACCGCCGCCGTCAAACGTGTCTCTCGCAAACGCCGTTGGCTTTCCGAAACCCGTGCTTTTGCTCCTTCCAGTTCCTGCGTAATTGCTTCCAGTTGGGCTTCCATTCCGTCGACTTCAAACTGGGCCACCAGGTTATCCGCATACAGCTTCTGGCTGCGTTCCAACTCGAGCTCCTGGTTGCGCATCAGCGCTGCCAAACGCCGCAACCCCGCCTCGTTTTCAGCATGCTCCAGTTGATATTCCTCATTATTAATTACCGCGAGCAGCTGGCCCGCGGACACGGAGCTACCTTCGTCGACGAGCACCTGAATGATCTCGCCCGCTACTTGGGCGGCCATCTGCGGCGACGAGCGACTCTCTATGATCCCTACAGCCCACTCGGTTTCTTCGACAGAGCGCCGCTCCACCCCGGTCGTCGTAACGCGAACGGTACGCCCCTGCGCCGCGGCGAATTCGGGGGCTAACGACACCAGTGCCGATAAGCAGACTCCGACCATTGCCGCGCAGGTCGGAATCAATCCGGTCAGAATCCTCGCTCGTACGATCATCGAATCAGCTTTTTGGCTGTTGTTGTGCTCAGGCAGGCCGGCAACCGGCCCCCAGGCCGGGACACCGGCTGCGCCCTTTCACGCGGGCTGTTGGCAGGATACATGGTTGCCCGCGCCCGCGCCGACACGGGCCCGGAACCCCACCACGACTCGAACGCGCAGACAGTCCCTTACAGCCTGATATGCACGGCTTGAATGAAATTTCGCTTCGGGACTGCAGTCAAAAAAAGCCCGCCGAAGCGGGCTAATACTATCCACCACGAAGAATCCGTATTGCGTCGGGAGTGCAGCTTCCATGGAGACGACGGGGCCGTGATGTGCTCGCGCATGCCATGTCAACCGCAGTCAGAAGCCAAACGCTCGCTGCCATTTGTTTTAGTAAGTTTCGAATGCAACGTTGCTGTTGTTATTTCCTATTAGGTACCGGAACACTAAAGACCTTCCCCCAAGACCTAAGCCGGTTGCTGCAGGCACACCTTAACAAAGCCACGACTGGCTGGAAATAACCAAAATCCGTGATATCCGCCTATGGGATGCCAAAAAGTCCACAGCTTAAGATAAAAAAAACCTCGCCATAGCGAGGTTAATTATTGATTGGTGTGGCTTTATTGTTAATGGGCAGGTTCATTATCCACCCGGTGATGGCTCATCCGGTGAGCCTGCCAAAAAAATTTTGGTCCAATCGACCATTCCCTGTTTGCGCTACGTATTACGCTACACTCGCGGACAACCGGCCCCAATCAAAGGTGAATTCGGCAGCGATGGCAATAAGAATTGCTCACGTTAATGTTGGCCGAGGCTATCGGGGCGGGCAGCGCCAGACAGAAATACTCATCCGCGGACTGGCGAGCGCGGACGTTCAGCAGGTGCTGGTCGCGCGCCGGGGTGATCCGCTAGCGCAACGTCTCAAAGATGTGGACCTTGAAGTAAAAGAGGTCTCTAGCAATCCGTTATCCGTCGCAATGGCAACGCGAGGCGCCGACGTTGTTCATGCACATGACGGTAGGAGTGTCTACGGAGCTTACCTTCGGTCGCTAATTTCCCAAACGCCTTATATCGTTACGCGGCGGGTAAGTAATCCGCTGGACAACCACTGGTTCACACATAAAGCATATCGGCGTGCGGCATTTGTTGCCGCAATATCGCCGCATATTGCTGACATCATGGGTCGCTATGATTCCCGAATCCGGCTCCAAGTGATCCACAGTAGTAGCAGCGGACTGCCGGTCGATGTTGCAGAGTCCGCCTCGATTAGAAACGCCTTTCCCGGCAAGTTACTGATAGGCCATGTCGCCGCGCTGGACAACCAGCAGAAAGGACAGGAATTTATTATTCAGGTAGCGATGGAACTTCAAGAGTCGGATCCTGATATTCAGTTCATGCTCGTCGGTGGAGGAGATGACGAGATGATGCTCAAAAAGGCCGCGGCGGGACTGGACAATCTTGTTTTCGCTGGCTTCGTCGATAATGTTGGCGACTACCTGGCCGCGTGTGACATATTTATTCTGCCATCCAACAAAGAAGGATTGGGCAGCATCCTGCTGGACGCAATGGAACAGCGACTACCGGTTATCGCAAGCAGGGTTGGGGGTGTTCCGGATATTGTGCACCATGACGAAAATGGAATCCTTATCGAACCGGGTCAACCACAGCAACTAAAAGCGGCTATTTTGCGGCTGCGTGACGCACCCGAACTCAGGCGCAAGTTTGGCGAACGTGGCCACCAGGTTGCCAAGAACTTTAGCGCCACTGTCATGACGCAAAAATATCTTCGCTTATATCAGACTACCGTTAACGCACTGGTATCAGCCGCGACCATCAGAGCCCTGTGCATAATCGAAGACACGGACCGCCCGACTATCGCGATGTTTATCGGCATGCGTCGTGCAGGAATCGAACTGACTTTCATTTGTCCCCATCCCTCAAATAGCCGGGCCGATCTTTCTGAAGCGGGATTCCGGGTTCTCGACATCCAAATTCGCAGTCATATCGATTTTGCCGGCATTCGCCAGCTGCGAAACGAAATACGGCAAGGCGATTACAACATCATGCATGTTTTCAGTAACAAGGCTTTGCAGAACGGTCTTCTGGCTACCTTAGGCATACCGATTCGAATCATCGCCTATAGGGGTATTGTGGGGAACGTAAGTTTCCTGGATCCGATTTCATGGACCCGGTTCCTAAATCCGCGAATCGACCGAATCGTCTGCGTAGCCGACGCCGTTCGCGATTACTTTCTGCAAATGCGGCCGGCCTTCTTGCGCATGCCGGTGGAGCGGCCCGTAACAATCTATAAAGGTCACAGTCTCGATTGGTACACAGCGGCGCCGGCTGACTTAAAAGAGTTCGGTATCCCGCCGGACGCTTTTGTCGTCGGATGCGTCGCTAATTTCAGGCCACGTAAAGGGATTGAATTTCTCGTCGATGCAATGACCGACCTGCCAGAAAACTGGCAGGTTCACTTGCTTCTGGTCGGTCACATGGATGCACCAAGCTTAACGAAGCGGATTGCCGCAAGCCCGGTCGCCAACCGAATCCACAGGGTCGGTCATCATCGCGATGCGCCATCTCTGGCTGCAGCTTGTGATGTATTCGTATTGCCATCGATCAAGCGCGAAGGTCTAGCGCGCTCGCTGATTGAAGCCATGGCCTACGGTACTCCACCGATCGTCACCGATTGCGGCGGTAGCCCTGAGGTCGTCGTTGACCGTGTCAGCGGCCTCGTTGTGCCGGTACGTGACGTCGGTGCAATCAGCCTTGCCATCCGCCAAATGCATGAGAACTCCCAGATGCGCCAGCGGATAGGTAAGGCAGCACGCGAGCGCATCGCCATAAATTTCAGGATCGAAGATACGATCGTGCAGACCATTGATCTTTACCGGAGCCTCGTCGCTGAATGACCGGCGATAAGCAGAGATAGCGCATGCACGGCAACGCAGCCAACAACACCCACAATTAACGGACTCCGCACGTTATGACTGCCAGCCGTGTATTAGCGAGCTACTTCACCATAGCTGGTTTATACACTCTGGCAGCGTCGTTGATTTGGGGCGTCAACACGCTGTTCCTGTTGAATGCGGGTCTGGATATTTTCCAGGTGTTCATCGCCAATGCAGCCTTTACAGCAGGTTCGGTCGTTTTCGAACTTCCCACTGGGATAGTGGCAGACACGTGGGGACGGCGGGCATCTTTCCTTTTAAGCGTAATAATTTTATTTGCGTCTACTCTGGCTTATGTGGCCGTCGCGGCCTCCGGTGGCGGACTGCTTGCCTTTTGTGCCGTATCTGTCCTGATGGGTCTGGGGTTTACTTTCTATTCCGGCGCCGTCGAAGCCTGGCTCGTTGATGCCTTGATAGAAACCGGTTTCGAGGGTCAACTCGACCATGTGTTTGCGCGCGGCTCCATGGTTACTGGGATGGCTATGCTGGTGGGCACCGTTGGCGGCGGCTTGCTTGGCAGCGTCAATCTCGGGCTACCCTACTTGGTGCGGGCCGCAATGCTGGGGCTGGTCTTTGTCGTTGCGATGATAACAATGCACGACCTGGGTTTTGCCCCACGGACATTGCGTCTCGCAGCAGTACCAGCGGAACTGAGGAACGTCGCCGCTGAAAGCGTAGCGTTCGGTTGGCGGCAGCGATCGGTTCGATTACTGATGGTCTTTTCTTTTTTCCAGTGGGGTTTCCTGAGCTGGGGTTTTTACGCCTGGCAGCCGTATTTTCTCGAGTTGCTGGGCACGAATGCCGTCTGGGTTGCGGGCCTCATCGCGGCATTGATCGCGCTCGCCACGGTGCTCGGCAACGCACTGGTTGACTGGATGAGTCAGTTCTGCGGCAAACGCTCGACTATTTTGGGGTGGGCAGTGGCGGCGCAAGCAGTCGCCGCGGTTGGAGTTGGTCTGGCAGACTCGTTTTGGCTCGCTGCGGGCTTATTTTTGATCGTGGCTATGGCAATGGGCGTTATGGGCCCGGTCCAACAAGCGTACCTCCACAATTCAATTCCAACGTCGCATCGAGCATCGGTCATATCCTTCAACGCGATGATGGGAAACGCTGGCGGAATCATCGGCCAGGCTGGCCTTGGATACCTGTCACGGGTGCGATCCATCGCCGACGGCTATGTCGTAGGAGGTTTGACAACGCTACTGGCCTTGCCTATGTTGCTCTTACTGCGGCGAACCGGTGGCCCAGCCGATGTCATTGTGGGCAGGAAGGCCGCCCTGGATGGTACCTGCGCACCCCAGGGTATCCCCTCAATCAGTCAGGTGGACGCAACCCCGGTGGCATTGGATACGGATGAGTGAAAGATAGTCTTTCATACGGTGAAATTGGTAGTTGCTTGTTCCAGCACTCCCCAGATTGCGGCATTAGTGTGAGGGAGTTCACACCACAGTTCTGGAAACCGTGAAGTCGATCGGCCTTGTCATATTCAAAGGTTATATTATCTACTGACCGTTATCATGTAAGGAGCTTGTCATGGCGGAACTAAAGGGACTTAAGAAACCGGTTAAACTTAAACCTGATATGGCCGAATTTTGTGGTGTAAGCGAACTAGCTCGCACTGAGATCACAAAAAAACTTTGGAACTATATAAAAGCCAAAAAACTTCAAACCAAATCTGCTAACGGCAAACCGGAAAATGCAGGAAAATACATCGTCGCCGATGCAAAACTGCTTAAGGTGTTTAAAAACACAAATTCCACCAGCAAGTCGGGCAAACTTACCGACCTGCGCAACATGAAGGAAGGCGACACCATAGACATGATGCAGATGGCTGCTGTGGTCGGCGCGAACGTAGAATAGCCAATAGCGCCAGGAGATGGTCGCGGTGCGTAAACCTGCCGTCCATCATGGTTGCTAAAACTTTGACGTCGGCGATGTCCTGCAGCGCCTGCCCGCCTCATATTGTCTCTTGCCGCGGTATCTAGACCTCAACATAGGGCATGGCCGTGGCCATGGCGAGCTGATCTTCGGCACTTACACCCCGGTCCAGCAACTCCTGGTAGGGTCGATACGCATCGGCGGCTGACAACGTCGCAATATGGTTGGTTCCAGTACCATGATGAAGGAAAAACGCGTTCACTCCGGTGCTGTCGCAACCAACCAGGCGGTAGCCCTTTCGCTTACCCAGTTTCTCCAATGCGGCAACAGAAACGCCCCAGAATGCCCCCGAGGCGATTTTCTCTGAGGGAAAAAGGTTGAAGTCCTTGTCGTACGGGATCGTTAGTGACAGTTCAGGTCCGAGCATCGCGTTGTACTCGATCACCACCACTCGTGGTTCGAGAAAATCAATACGCTCCCAGAACCAGTAGTCATTTCCGTCCACATCGATGGACATCAGATCAAGCTCCTGAGGAAGACCACCTGCGTTGATAGTCGCCTCGAGGTTGTCGAGATTCAAGAATGCCGGAATCGCCTGCACATTCTCCAGTTTGAAATGCCGGACACCGGCATTTAGAAAGTCACATTGCTCCTGAGAACCGTCAATAAACAGCCCTCCGAACTGCTCGTGAAGCATCAACCGAAGACTGTTGCTCTGAACCGCGCCAAACCCGAACTCCAGGAAGCGGCGATTGGTGAAGCCGATCCGGGAAAAAAGGTACCGAATGATCCCGTCCTCTCCGTGCTGCGAATGCAACTCGTACTCATATCGGCTCAAATCCCCCGAATCGGCCCGCTTCGGATCCGGCCAGTTGGTCTTGTCCGCCCGTTGCCACGCCCGGTAGACCTTTCTCGCACGCATGGCAAAAGGCAAGCTCCTCTTTACCGCCCGGACTATCTTCTTGACCCGATGCTTTTTCTCCAGTCGCCGCCGGCTGGCATAGACGAGTGCAACTGGCAAACCGAAAATCGCAACTGCAACCAGGACAGGTATCGACAGGTCGGTATAGCTGCCAACTAACCAGATGCAGAGGACACTCAGGACAGAGTACTGAATCGCAACTCGTTTGATGTGACGACGGGACAGGATGAACATCAGGCTGGAAGGATTACGTTCGGAATGATCTCATTCACGATATGGACGTTGTTGACCACCCCCTGTGCTACTCCTCATTGCATTGGGATAAACAATACTGCGAGCAAGTGAACAACACCTGCACTTTACGTATCAGCCGTTTTTCTCCGGCCACGTGTCATGTTCCGACTGGCCGTCGGTAATCTCATGCCATGGCGCTTTTGATTCGATAAACTCGTGATACGCCGACGGGCAAGTCGGGTTGCCATTGACAGTGCCCATGGTGACATAGACGAGATTCGGTTCGGGTTTGCAGAAAACGACCAGCTGCGGGCCACATTTCCCGCAACAATTTCTGTCTATCGTGTCGGATGAACAAAATGTTCGCAAGCCCCCTTCCCCCGCCGACCAATCGAACATATTACGTTTTACTGTTGCAAAAGTTACAAAAACTGCGCCGTGAAGTTTGCGGCAGATCGAACAATGGTAATGACTAAGGGCCGTTATCTCGCTATCAGCCTCATATTACACTTCGCCACACTGGCAACTTCCTTAACTCATATTTATTTTTGCAACCTCACGCCTGGCAGTATGAGCATTTCGGTGATCGTGGCATAAACCTGGTCAATAGTCAGATCAAGATTAAGTGTCCGCTTTGGGTCGTTAGCGGACACTCAGGCTAGCGTTAGATCAGGCCGGAGGATTAGGCGCTAACGGGCAGCTGCTCCACGATGGGAGGGTGGCTGGGAGGATGCGAACGGGCCGGCTTTTCATTTCAGAGCGTCGTTAGCGAGAGGTTCATCCGTTCGTTTCTGTGGCCACATCAACAACCTCGCCATGCACTGAATCCTGCTGGGCAGATTCACCTGGCTGGTATTGATTTAACCACTCGATGAATTCCAGTTGCGGTAAAGCTGGTGCGTATAAGAAGCCCTGAGCCATATCGCACTTCATGTCGATCAACTCATTGAGTATGGCTTTATTCTCTACCCCTTCGGCGACAACTGAAAAATCTAATGTGTGAACAAGGTCTATCGCCGTGCTCACAATTTGCCTGTCACGTTCGTCATCGAGCATATTCAACACAAACGACTTATCAATTTTCAGTTCATCCGCTGGCATATCTCTGAAATGGGACATTGAGGAATATCCCGTTCCAAAATCATCGATGGCGATCCCTATGCCCTCGGATTGCAACTGTCTGAGTATAGAAAAACTTTCCTCCGGATCTGTAATCAATGCGTCCTCCGTAATTTCCAGAATCAATTGCTCCGGTTCGGACCCCCAAATTTTTGCTGCGTCCCGGATCGTAATGGCCAGCTGCTCCGACTTGAGAACATTGGCGGAAAGGTTAACCGCAACCGTGAGCTTACCCCACAGGTCAGGCCACTCCGATTGCTGCCGCAGAGCTGTGTTGATCGCATACCACGTCATGGGTTCGAGATTTCCGGTTCGATCCGCAACAGGAATAAACACATCCGGGAGCACCAGGCCTCGGGTGGGATGATTCCAACGCATGAGCGCTTCTGCGCCGCACGGATTACCAGTCTGCAAACTTATTTTGGGTTGGTAGTAAAGCTCAAGCTCAGTCTGGTCAAGAGCCCTGCCCAGCTCACTCTCGATAAACCAGAGGCTGGCCATTCTCATCGTGCTGCCGTCCGAATAGATTTCGTACGGTGTGTCCGCCTCCTCTGCGGCAGTTAGGGCGAGTTCGCCGCGTCGGACGAGATCCTCAGCATTGCTGGCATGATCCGGAAACACAGCGATGCCAATCGAAGCTTCCAGCTTGACTGAATGCCCGTCGATCGCGAAGGGCTCGTTTGTGAGACGTTCGATTTTGCTAGCTGCCAATACCGCATGACCCTCATTCATGATTCCATTGAGAATAAGACAGAATTTTCGGTCGCCAACCAGTATCAAACGGTCGTCGTTTCGCAGAATACTTTCGAGCCGTATGCAAAATTCCCCTAGCAGTTTATGACTTATCGCGTAGCCGAAGGCGCCCTCTACTTTATCCAATTGTTCAACTTGCACGACCAGCAGACCAACAGCCTTTTCTTCTCCCTGGCATCGGGAAATCGCCTTACTCAAATCGCGTAAGAAGACGTGCCGATCCGTTTTGCGCATCTTATTGGTCACGGTAAGATATTCCGTACGTCTATAGATAGTACATTTCGGGATCGATACCGAACGATCCGAAATCCAGACCGCAGTCGATCCAGACCGCGTCGGGATCGGTCACATCTGCAGGTAACTCTCTCAAATCGATAATCGGGAATTTCTTACGCATCTCCTTTTCCCCGTCAAGAATCAGCATGACCTTTGGCCGTAATCGCCGAACCGGGTTTTGCTGCATGACTATGGCAACTTCTCCCGTATTCAACTCGACGAGGGTTCCCGTTGGAAACATGCCAACGACTTGGATAAAGCGCTCAACTATCTCGGCCTGAAACAGTATGTCGGCGTTTTCTAGTAGATTCCGCATGACACTGTAGGGGGACATTGCCGCCGCATAGGGCCGTACCGCCGTCATCGCATTGAAGGTATCGATAATTCCGGCAATTCTTCCAGACACCGGGATCTCGTTGCCGCTAAGGCCATTGGGATAACCACTGCCATCGTGCCGCTCATGGTGCGTTCGTACGATTGTTTCAACGCTAGAATCAATATTCCCCGAATCTTTAAGGATCTGTAATCCGTATTCGACGTGTCGCTTTATTTCCTCAAATTCATCCGCCTCAAGGCGGCCCTTTTTTTGCAGCAGTTCGGTTGGGATCCTTGTTTTTCCCACGTCCTGAAGCAGTGCTCCCGTTGCCAGTGATTTGAGATCCACATGGTCCAGACCGAGATGCCTTCCGAACACCAGCGCCCATACCGCCGTGGCCAGCGCGTGGTTGTAGGTGTAATCGTCTTTCTTTCTCATGCTAACCATGCATGCCATCGCATCGGGGTTTCTAAGCACACTTTCGATCATCGGCGCAACGGTTTGTTTGACAGCACCAATGTCTAACTGTCCGCCAGCACGAAGCGTGCCCATTACGTTTGTAATAGTGTTCTGTGCCGTCTCAAATACTTCGGTAGCTCGGCGAAATTCTTTCTTGAACGGCACCTTGCGCTTCTTGGTCAGCAACCACGAAACCCGTCGGAAAAAGCTTTTGGGGCTGGCGATCTCGTCTAATACTGTTTTCGAACGAACCACGGTCTCAGGCCGCTGTTTTTTCACGGTAGTTGGTTGTTTAGCACCTGGCGCGGATTCACAATCCTGTTTATCTAAACGCGCTCCCGGCGCGGCATTTTTAAGATCGTCTATCGGGTCTTGGCGCTCCGTATTGATATAGATAAATTTGCAAGTGGTCGAGAGCGCCTGTATCTCGGCGTCGTTCTGAACGTAGAAACCTTGGAAGGGAAAAGGGGTGCCGAGCCACTCACGGTCGAGCCTGGTAACGTACATACCGAGCTTTACCTCGGTGACAGGAATCTTTTTGTGTAATTTGGACATGGCAACTGGCGGCGCAAGAGGCAATCCAAAATGCCCGTACAAGGGGCAAAGCGAATTAGCCACGATAGCCCCAGGCCATCCCCCAATCTGTGACCGTAATCACGTGTTGGTTGCATAAAATCGGCTAGCCGGACAACGGAAAACCGGCGTACAGTGGCAGGGCTTTTAAAGCAGCTGGCTTATCCGTCTTACGGCTAGACGCAGGCGCGGGAAAAGGTCCGGACAAACAACGCTCCGCACAGCGGCAGGGTTGGGTTTAGCGGTCATTCAGAGCCCCACCCAGCCGGCCAGGGCAGCACGCCGAAGCCGGTCGACGGTTAGTTCGTGCGTCGATTATCCTCCAACGTTTCGTCGCTTCTTTGCATGACCACGGCGAACTTGTCGACCTCACCGTTTATGAGCAGGCAATCGAAATAACCCGTCCTGTACGCCTTGTGTTCGTGCCTGGCCCGGTATTCGACCATAATCATGCCATCGCCCCAATCCCTGGTTGAGAGCAGCTGTGCCGTTCGAGGGTCCCTCAATGAACTCGCCCACAGATCGAAGCAGGCCTGCCCGTTTTCCCCAGCCGTTCGACGCCAAGTCGCCTTAACGGCCTCAACCAGGTGATCCGGGGCGGACCTGACAAATAGGACCGCCGACAACGCCGCAACAGCGAACAGGCCGGCGGTAATTCGCAACGGGCTTGACCTCATGACGGCTCACCTCCTGGGATTTGCTCCGCCGATCATGCGTTAGTATCTCCCCTCGAGGCCGGAATCGTAGAGTACTGGGTCACGATCTAAGCAAATTATTCGCTGGAAAAGAAAGGGCACGCTCGAGTCGGGAGAGCCTTGATGCCCAACGGCTTCAGGCGTATTTTAGGGTTAGCCGATAAAGCCAAGCTCGTCGAAATAAGGCGACGGAAAGCTATACGAGGACTTTGGTCGCGAGTCAAAAGCGGAAGATGGGGGCATGGTCAGATGAATGTTAGGACTTTGTGGCACGTAGGAGTTGCGATGACGATCGCCTTTGTACAATGCAATTCAGC
>JAPUGB010000204.1 GCA_027293165.1 Gammaproteobacteria bacterium | reverse complement strand
GGACGCGAGACGGTCCGGCATCGAGATACTGCTACTTGAAGCCGGTTTCAACATACAAAGCCCGGACTTATTCCGTCGCAGCCGAATCAAAGATCTTGCCCGGATTCAGAATCCCGGCCGGATCCATCGTTTGTTTCAGAGTGCGCATTAACTCGATTTCATTCGCGCTTCGACACCAGGATAGATACGGCTTTTTCTCCAGGCCGATGCCATGCTCAGCCGATACCGAGCCCGCTACGCACTTTAACGGCTCGTAGACCGATTTTTCAACGGCCTGCCGGCTGGCGCCAGACCCATCCCCTGTAGCGATAACAAAATGAATGTTGCCGTCGCCCAGGTGCCCAAACACAAACGCTCGGGGATCTTTCCAGCGGCTTTTCAGGTTGGCAATGACTTCACTCACGTAGGCTTCCATGTGCTTTAAATCGAGGCTGACATCGAAGACAAAGCACGGCCCGAATTGCAGGCACTGCTCCACATCATCGCGTATCGCCCACAGCGCGTCACGTTCTGACCGCGACTTGGCCAGTGCGGCCTCCAGGACAAGTCCGTCGACTTCCGCTGCCGCAATACTTCCAACGAAGCGATCGGCGTCCTGCGTCGGGTCGCCGCCCAGTGCTTCGAGCAGCACGTAGTAAGGGTAATCAACGGCCAGTGGCGGTTTCGATTTGGCCGGCGGCGATGTCACTAATTGATAATAGCCCTGCCACATCACCTCGAAAGCACTCATCGTCCCACCGAGCAGGCTGTCCATCCGGTTCAACAAACCGGTCACACTGGTGAAGTCTTTGCATGCGATCAGCGCCGTCTCCTGACTGCGCCACATTGGTCGCAGCCGCATGACCAACCGGGTGATGACACCGAGCGTGCCCTCGGTACCTATAAACAGATGCTTCAGGTCGTACCCGGCATTGTTCTTGAGCATTGTATTCATCGACGAAATCAGCGTGCCATCGGCCAGTACCGCTTCCAGGCCGAGCACCATGTCACGCGTCATGCCGTAGCGAATTACCCGGTTACCGCCGGCATTGGTCGCCGCGTTACCGCCGAGCGTGCACGAACCGCGCGCGCCCAGGTCCAGCGGCAACATCAAGCCCTTGGCTTCGGCCTGCTCCTGAGCATGCTGCAAGGTCGCACCGGCCTGGACCGTCATGGTCCGCCCGACTTCATCGATTGCCTCCACATGATTCATCCGCTCAAGTGACAGCACCACGTCTTCCGGTGTGGTCAGCGCGCCCCCCACCAGTCCGGTCAAACCTCCGTGCGCAACCACCGATTGACCGGCTCGGGTACAGGCGCTGAGCACCGTGGCAACCTCGGCTGTTGTGCGCGGCCGAAAAATAGCGCGCGCGCGGATAGGTTCTTCGCCCCAGATTCCGGCCCGGCGTGCGGTAACGTCTGCGCCGGTAAGAACCCCTTCCGGTCCCAGCGAATCGCGCAGGCTCAAAATCAATTTATCGGCCATCAAAATTTTCCGGCTACAGATTTTGTTCCGGTGGACTGAACTCAGGACCCCGGCAGTACGTAGTCCTGAAACTGTTCCCGCAGGTCCACTTTCCGGATTTTGCCGGTGGCTGTGTGCGGCAGTTCATCGACGAACACAACATCATCGGGAATCCACCATTTGGCAATCTTCCCATCGAACCAGCTGAGCATTTCAGATTTATCGACGTCCGCACCCGGCTGCCGAACGACGATCAGCAACGGCCGCTCCCCCCACTTCGGATGTGCAACGCCGATGACCGCAGCCTCCGCAACCTGTGGGTGATCGACAGCGCTATTTTCAAGCGTTATCGAGCTGATCCATTCGCCACCGGACTTGATAACGTCCTTGGTCCGGTCCGTGATTAACATGAACCCCTCCGGGTCGATCGTTGCCACGTCCCCGGTATCGAACCAGCCGTCCGCATCGATGCGCGCCTCTTCGCTTCCAAAGTAGCCACTGCATACCCATGGACCGCGAACTTTCAAACCGCCAAATGCCTTTCCATCCCACGGCAAGTCGTGGTGATCATCATCAGTGATTTTCATCTCCACGCCGTAAACGCCCCGGCCCTGTTTGGTCTGGATCGCGATTAACTGATCCTGCGGCAGATCGGCCATGCCCGGCTTCAGCGTGTTGAAGGTGCCCAGCGGGGTCATTTCAGTCATGCCCCAGGCCTGATGCACATATACCTGATGCAGATCGCGAAACTTTTCGACGACAGAGGCGGGGCAAGCCGCTCCACCGATGACGATGCGCTTCACGCTACTCAACGTCTGACCCGACTCATCCAGGTACGCCAGCAACCCAAGCCAAACGGTTGGTACGCCCAGCGAAATACTGACGCCCTCGCTCTCCATCAATTCATGCAGTACCTGACCATCGCCCATCTTCGGACCCGGCAACACCAGCTTGGCACCGACCATCGGAGCGGCGTACGGCGTGCCCCATGCATTGACATGAAACATCGGCACGACCGGGAGCACGCAGTCCATAACCGACAGATCAAAAACATCCGGCATGGCCTCGCCGTAAGCGTGCAGGACTGTCGCGCGGTGACTGAATAGCACGCCCTTGGGCTTGCCCGTGGTGCCCGATGTGTAACACAGGGCACTCGCCGTGCGTTCATCCAAATCGGGCCAGTCATATCTATCCGATTCTTCTGCAAGCAGATCCTCGTAGCACATCGCATTGCGCAGCTTGGTCTGGGGCATGTGTTCCGCATCTGTCAACACGACGAACCCTTTTACCGTTTCAAGCTGGTCCTGCATTTGTTCGAGCAGCGCCACAAAGGCAACATCAGTAAATACATACTGGTCCTCGGCATGATTGATGATGTATTCGATCTGTTCGCCGAATAGGCGTGGATTGACTGTATGGCACACGGCGCCATAACAGGAGATGGCGTAGTACAGTTCGAAATGGCGGTAATCGTTCCAGGCCAACGTGCCCAGTCGGTCGCCCCGTTGGACATCCAGGCGTTTTAAAACATTCGCGGCCCGGCGGGCGCGACGAAATGCATCCGCGTAGGTATACCGGTGCAAGGGGTTGTCGGCAGTAACGGAGACTATTTCGCGTTGACCGAAATTGGCATCAGTAAACTGCATGATCCCGGTGATCAGCAGCGGCGTGTCCATCATCAAACCATGCATGATGCGTACGCTGTTTCTATTTCCCGATGCCTATGGCTATCCGCCGATGTAATACATCTCGACCTTGCTGCCTGGCTCCGCCTGGCGTGCCCTCAGTTCACTGTAGCGATCTTCCCTGCCACTCCACGCGGCGCCAATAACTTCTTCCAGCTCCTGATCACTCGCGCCGGCACGAAGCGGCCCACGCAGGTCTGTGCCCTCCGATGCAAACAGGCAGGTAAACAGTTTGCCGTCGGACGATAATCGCGCCCGGGTGCAGGACCCGCAGAAAGGTGCCGTAACCGACGCAATGAAACCGATCTCACCCTGACCGTCTTCGAACAGGTAACGGTTCGCAACTTCGCCGTGGTAATTCTGCTCTGCGGGTGAGATTGGCCAACGTGCATTAATCCGCTCGACAAGTTCGCGAGCTGGAACCGTTTCGGAAAATTGCCAGTGATTGATCGTGCCAACATCCATGTATTCAATGAAGCGAACGATAATGCCGGTGCCACGGAAATGCTCGACCAGGTCGGGCACGGTGGCATCGTTAAGGCCTTTCCTGACTACGGCATTGATTTTGATCGGTAGCAGGCCCGATTGCCCAGCCTCACGGATACCCTCCAGTACCCTGTCCTTGCTGCCGCGGCCACCGGTCATGACGTCAAATACTTCGTCGTCCAGCGAATCCAGGCTGACCGTGACCCGATCGAGTCCGGCCGCCTTCAACGCGGCCGCCTGTTGGGCTAACAGGATACCGTTGGTCGTCAGGGCGATATCGTCAATCCCGTCGATACGGCTCAAATCTCCGATCAGATCCTGAAGATTGGAGCGCAGTAGCGGTTCGCCACCGGTGATGCGTAGTTTGTGCACGCCGAAGCCGGAAAAAATACGCGCCAGTCTGACGATCTCGGTGAAGGACAGCCGCTCGGCCGTCTTCAGGAACTGAAAGTCCTTGTGATACTTGTCTTCCGGCATGCAATAGGGACACCGGAAATTGCAGCGATCCATGACCGAGATACGCAGATCGCGCAATGGTCGCCGGAAGCGGTCGGTCAGACTGACCCCGGCTACCGGAAACTCGACGATTTTCTCTTCCATGCTGAAGGTCTTTGTTGTTTGCCGGGCCGAAGGCCCTCAAATGACGCTATCACACAGTCGGCGTATGTCAAACAGGGCCCGGCCTGGCCCTGACCTTCGTTTATACTCGGCGGCCTGCCTGACATCGAAAATCAAGAAAACTGATGCCCAGCACCGATCTGCCGAACCGCATGACCGCCATCGCGATCAGCGCACCTGGCGGCCCCGAAGTTCTGCGGCCGGTGACCGTGGAGGTTCCTCGGCCCGCCAGTGGCGACGTGTTGATTCGAATTGCGGCAGCCGGCGTCAACCGCCCCGACTGCCTGCAGCGGCGCGGTATGTATCCACCACCGGCGGGCGCCTCCGAACTTCCGGGGCTCGAAGTCGCCGGCACCGTGGTCAAGGCCGGAGCAACGGTTACGAACGTCGCGGTAGGCGATCCAGTCTGCGCATTGTTGGCCGGCGGTGGTTACGCGGAATATTGCACGGCGCCGGCCGTGCAGTGCCTGCCGATCCCGGCTGGGATGGACAGCATTGAAGCGGCTGCCGTGCCCGAAACGTTTTTTACGGTCTGGGCGAATCTGGTGGACCGCGGTCGACTGAAATCAGGTGAACGGCTGCTGGTTCACGGTGGCGCCAGCGGCATTGGCACGACCGCGATCCAGATTGGACGTGCCTTAAAGGCACAGGTGTTTGCAACGGCCGGCAGCGACGAAAAAACCGCCGCATGTGAACGGCTCGGTGCGGAGCGCGCGGTAAATTACCGCAGCGAGGATTTCGTCGAGGTCATAAGTTCGCTGACCAGCGGGGACGGCGTCGACGTCGTTCTGGACATCGTCGGCGCTGATTATTTCGTTTCGAACGTGAAACTGCTCAAGACCGATGGGCGTCTCGTCATCATAGGGCTGTTGAGCGGCAGCATGGTGGAGATGAATCTGGTGCCACTGATGACCAAACGTTTAACCGTGACGGGATCCACCCTGCGAAATCGGTCACCGGCGGAAAAAGGCGTGATCGCCCAATCGCTGGCACAGCATGTTTGGCCGTGGCTGGAGTCGGGCGAAGTCCGACCGGTGATCCAGCAAACGTACCCGCTTGAAGAGGCAGCGTCGGCCCACGTGGTCATGGAAAATAACCAAACCATCGGCAAGCTGGTGCTGGTGGTCAACCACGACCGCTAGCTCGGTGGTTCTGAATCAATGAGCGTACGCCGCACCGTAAACGCATTTGAACGCTGGAGTTCCAACGGCCAACCCCTGGTGCTGGCCACGGTCATCGACACCGCCGGGTCGACCTATAGCAAGACTGGGCGACGAATGTTGCTGACCGCGGACGGTGCCTACGAGGGCCTGGTCAGCGGCGGCTGCCTCGAAGGCGACCTGGCCGAACATGCACGCGCCGTGCTGGAAACCGGCGAGGCACGAACCGTGACCTATGACATGCGGGACGAGGCCGATGAGCTGTGGGGTTTGGGCGCCGGTTGCAAGGGTCTGATTCGGCTGTTGCTGCAAAAACTCGACGCCGAACATCGCTACGAGCCGTTTAGGTCGATTGCAGCACATTTGACTCATGGGGCGCAGGCCGGTTCGGTCACCGTGATCACCAGCGAAGATCCTGCGCTGTTTCCGGGCGCGTGTCTGATTCAAAATCAGGCCGGCGATGAATGCTGGGGAGTGCCGGAAACTCACCGGTCGGCGCTACACGAAATATGCAGCAGTTATTCGGCCCAGGCAGGCAGCCTGAGCACGCACGACGCCGGTGCAGGTGCATTTACCGTGCTGTTCATACCATTGGAACCCGCGCCCCGGCTGCTGGTACTGGGTGCCGGGCGCGACGCGGAACCGATCGTCGCGCTGGCCAGCCAGCTCGGTTGGCAGGTTGTCGTGGCGGACCACCGTGCCGGGCAGCTCGAGCAGGGGACATTCGGCGAGGCTCGTGCAGTTTGCTTGGTTGAGCCGGCTGAACTGGCCGCGTCGATCGATCTGACCCAGTTTTCTGCCGTTATCGTCATGAGCCATCACCTGGACACGGACCGGCTGTACCTGGAACAACTGGCGGAAAGCTCGATCGCGTATCTCGGATTACTAGGGCCAACCCATCGCCGCGAACGTCTGCTGTCAGACCTTGGCGAGACCGGCAACGTGCTGGCGGGGAAATTGCACGGGCCGGCCGGACTCGACATCGGTGCAGACTCCCCCGAGTCGATCGCACTGGCGCTGCTGGCAGAGATGCATGCGGTATTGTCCGGGCATCGCGGCGGATCATTGACGCCAGCTAAATGAGCAAGCGCATGGCAACGCAAGCGCCCGAAGCCACTTACCGCATCGATGTCGCGGAAGCCGTAAGACTGATCGACGAATTCATGCCGACCTATGGGTCGCAGCCGGTGTCGCTCGAAGATGCCGCAGGCTGCATCCTGCGCCAGACCGTGACAGCGGAACGCGACCAGCCCCCCTACGATCGCGTCACTATGGATGGAATCGCAATCGACTCGGCCGCACTGGCCGAAGGGCTGCGTGAATTTACCTTGGCCGGCAATCAGGCGGCCGGCCAGGCAGCGCTGCGTCTGCCCGCCACCAACGCCTGCATTGAAATCATGACCGGAGCCGTGCTGCCGATTGGCACCGATACCGTCATTCCGGTCGAACGCATCGAGCATCAGGCCGATCGGGTCAAACTCGAGGCCGGCTACGAAGCCGTACCCGGACAATTTATTCACGCTCGTGGGTCGGACCACGCCAAAGGCCTGCCGCTGCTGGATCCCGGTGTGCGGATTCGTGCCCCGGAAATGGCGATCCTGACGGCGGCCGGCAGCGCGACTGTCACAGTCGCCGCATGGCCGAAGCTCGCCGTCATTTCCACCGGCGACGAACTGGTAGAAGTCGGCAAACCGCTGGAGGCGCACCAGATACGGTCATCGAATGATCATGCAATTAAAGCCGCGTTGCGCGCCAGAGGCTTTCAGCACTGCATCCGTGCCCACCTGCCAGATGAGCCCCAGCGCCTGATACAGCGCATCGGTGAATTACACGAAGAAACGGACGTGCTGATACTCAGCGGCGGGGTCTCAATGGGGAAATACGACTACGTACCCGGGGTCCTCGAGAAGCTCGGCGTGCAACTGGTATTTCACAAGGTATTACAGCGCCCCGGGCTGCCGATGTGGTTTGGTATTAGCCAATCGGGCAAGCCGGTATTCGCATTGCCGGGAAATCCGGTGTCGACGCTGGTTTGCGTTATCCGCTATGTGCTGCCAGCGTTGCTGCAGGCCATGGGACTGCGGGCCGAAGCAGTCGAACATGTGGTACTCGGTGATGCCGTCGAATTCAAACCGGACCTTAGCTGGTTTTTGCCGGTCAAGCTGGACAGCGGTGCGGGCAACCCAGGGGCCGCCCTGCCGCGGCCAACCAATACGTCGGGCGATTTTATCAGCCTTGGTGATAGCGACGGCTTTGTGGAACTCCAGCGCGGCCAGGATCGCTACGCGGCGGGATTGTACGTGCCTTTCTACCGCTGGTGAAATAGTATTCGGGGCCGTTTTCCGAATCACTGAGACAGGAACTGTGGCAGGAGACTTTTTATGCGAACGTTGATGATTCTGATACCGGTGCTGCTCGGGCTAGCCGGGTGCGCCCAACCCGCAACGGATTGTGCGAATGTGGCTGCATGGATGGAGATGAGTATCAAGACACGGGGCACGCCGCCGGCCGATGGTTCCAGAGACGCAGAATATGCTGAAGCCATCGCTGCCCGCTTGAAGATAAAGGGGCGGCTGAACGAGCACGAGCTGCAGTTTGCCACCTCGCTAGAAAAACAGATTGCCAATCCCGACACGACGAACTATGCAGCGCTGTATGCGCTGTGCCGCAAGTGGGAGATGGGCAACTACTGAACCACGGGTTCAATAGGGTATAAACTGTCCGGTTACAGGTTTCTGGGTTACGCCTACCATGATACGCATCCCGCGAATCAAATCCGTCATGACGACGTTTCCATTCTCCGTCGAGGCGGA
>JAPUGB010000203.1 GCA_027293165.1 Gammaproteobacteria bacterium | reverse complement strand
TTTCAACACGGTGCCCGGCGCTGAAATGACCGCGCCTTAGTCCGACCGGCCACGACTGATCGAATGAATGCAAGCGGCACAGCACGCCTCGACGGCACGGTAGCGATCTTCACCGGATCCGGGCAGGGACTCGGCGAGGCTATTGCGTGTCTGTTTGCCCAGGAAGGTGCCGTCGTCGTCGTCAATGCACGCACGCCCGAGAAGGTCGACGGGGTGGTCGATGCCATCGTCGCGGCCGGTGGCAACGCTCAGGGTGTCAGCGCGGACGTCGGTACGCTGGAAGGCGTCAACACACTCATCGATGCGGCAGCGAGCCGGTTTCAGCGTATCGACATTCTGGTTCACAATGCCGGGATATTTCCGTTTCACCTGCTCGAAGACATGGCGGACGATGCCTGGAACGAAGTCATCCAGGTCAATCTGACCAGCGCTTACCGCCTGACCCACGCCTGTATCCCGCATATGAAAGAACTCGGCGCCGGCCGAATGTTGTTCACGTCGTCGGTGCAGGGCAATCGCGCGGTGGTGCCGGGCTGCGCGCATTATGCTGCGTCCAAGGCCGGCATCAACGGCCTGATCCGGGCCGCGGCGCTGGAGCTGGCCCCGTACCGGATCACCGTCAACGGCGTGGAGCCGGGCCTGATACTGACGCCCGGCACCGAAACAGCCATCGCCGAGGATAAGCGCCGGCTGTGGGCGCAGTACGTTCCGCTGAAGCGCTGGGGGGAGCCGGCTGAGATTGCTCATGCGATGCTGTACCTGGCCAGTCCGGAAGCGGCTTACGTCACCGGTCAGACCATCGTGGTCGATGGCGGCGCACTGCTGCCGGAAAGCGGCGCATTCATGGGTTCAGCACCAGCGCCAAAATAATCTGCTGACTTTGCCTGATCGTTTAAGCAGTTCAGAGTCCATGCTCAGCGTTCACCGTCCAATCTGAATCCGGGTTTATGCAGGAAAAAATCGCGACGCTGTCGGAAGCAATCGAATTGGTCGGTGATGGCCAGGTCGTGGCGCTGCAGAATATGGCCACTCAGGCCGCGCCGATGGCACTGGTGCGGGAGCTGATCCGCCAACAGAAACGGGATCTGGCACTGATCGTTCTGGTCGGCGGCATGGCGGTGGATTGGCTGGCGGCCGCCGGCGTTATCGATCGGTTGATCGGTGCGGCCGTGTCGATGGAACAGTTCGGATTGTGTCGACAATACCGCTACGCCGTTGAAGCGGGGCGCATCAAGGTGGAAGAACTGTCGGAGAGTGTCCTCAACGCGCGGCTTGGAGCCGGCGCGAGAAACCTGCCTTTCTTGCCGACGCGGGGGGCGATCGGCACCGACCTGATTGCCCGGAATCCGGACAACCTGAAAATGCTGGACGATCCCTTCGGTGGCCATCCGGTTTTGGCCTGCCGGGCCCTGGTTCCCGATGTGGCCTTGGTGCACGCGCATCGGGCGGACCGGTACGGTAATGTTCAGTACGAACCGACGATCCTGTGGCCGGATATCGGGATCATGCCGATGGCTGCAAAGCGCGTCATCGTGACTGCCGAGGAGATCGTCGACACGGAGATCTTGCGTCGCAATCCGGACCGGACGCGTTTGCCCGGTTTCATCGTTGACGCTGTCGTCGAAGTGCCATACGGCGCACACCCGACCTCGTTTTTTCCGAACTACACCTATGACAGCGGCTTTCATCGCGAGTGGGCGGAAGCCGCACGCGATCGCGCGACGGCAACGGCCTTCATCGACCGCTATGTCAGAACCCCGTCGTCCCAGCAGGAATACGTCGACGCGGTGGGCGACGTGTCGGAGCTGAGCACGATTCAGACAGCGGAGCACAGCGGATGACTACTGACTGGCAGAGTAGTCCCGTTGCGACAGACTACGCGGTCGATGAATTGATGATCACGACCCTGGCCGGCCTGTTTAAGAATGGTGACCAGGCGTGCAACGGCATGGCTTCGTTTATTCCGGTATCGGCATTCATGCTGGCAAGGCTGACCCATGCGCCCGATCTGGTCTGGCTGGCCAGCGCTGCCGGGCTGGATCCCAGGCCCGACCGCGTGCCAGCCTCGACGCTGGAAGCGCCGCTATGGCGTGATTCCGTCATGTACATAGAACAATACGGCGACTTCTGGAATCTGGCTCTGAACGGCCGCTGGATTCAGAAATTCTGTGTCGGTGCCGCGCAACTGGACCGTTACGGTAACGCCAACAATTCGGTCATCGGAGACGATTACGATCGGCCGCAAGTCAGGCTGCCCGGTACCGCCGGGCTGGCCGATATGGGTTCGATCGGCAAGCAGCTGTATTTCTGGAACCCGAATCATTCGCCGCGCAGCCTGGTGGAAAAGGTGGACTTTATCAGCGCCGCCGGCTACCTCGATGGTGGCGATGCGCGTGAACGCCTGGGCCTGGAAGGAGGACCGGAGGTCGTCATTACCAATTTGGCCGTCATGGACTTCCATCCGGTCAGTAAGCAAATGCGCTTGCAGTCGGTGCATCCGGGTGTCACCGTTGCAACGGTTCAGAAGGCGACCGGATTCGAGTTGCTGATGCCGGAAGGCTCCGTTCCCGAGACCGCGCCACCGACCGAGGCGCAGGTACGATTGATCCGCGAAGTGATCGATCCCGACAACATGAGAAAGAGAGGATTCCGCGGAGGATGAGGTGAGCGCAACGAAAATGTTAGACGGTCAGGTTATCGTTGTCACTGGCGCGGGTCGCGGCATCGGCCGCGCCATCGCGATTCAGTTGGCGGCTGCAGGCGCAAAAGTTGTAGTCAACGATCTCGGCGTCAGTGCTCAGGGGGAGGGCAGTGACAGCAGTCCCGCCGCGGAGGTCGTCGAGGAAATTGCTGGGCTCGGGGGCGAAGCGATCGCGAATCACGACAGTGTCGCCGAGTGGGACAGCGCCCATCAAATCGTTCAGGTCGCAATCGACAACTTCGGTCGCATCGACGGATTGGTTAACAACGCCGGCATTTTGCGCGATTCAATCTTTCACAAGATGCAGGAAGACGCATTCGACATCGTGCTCAAGGTGCATTTAAAGGGCTCATTCAATATGAGTCGGGCCTGTGCATCCCACTTTCGCGAGCAGGCTAGCGGATGCATGGTGCATATGACGTCGACATCCGGCCTGATCGGCAATCTCGGTCAGGCGAATTACATGGCCGCGAAACTGGGCATAGTCGGGTTGTCCAAGAGCATTGCGCTGGACATGGCCCGCTATAACGTGCGCTCCAATTGCATTTCTCCGTTTGCCTGGGGCCGTTTGTTTGGGACCGTGCCGACCGACACGCCCGAGCAACAGGCGCGAGTGGAAAAAATCAAACAGATGACGCCGGAAAAGATTGCGCCGTTGGCCACGGCCCTGTTCGGTGATGCGGCCGATGACGTCACCGGACAGATATTCGCGGTACGCAACAATGAAATATTTCTGATGAGCCAGTCGCGACCCATTCGCGCGGCTCACACTGCGGAAGGCTGGACGCCAGAGACGGTCAGCGAGCGCGTGTTCAGTGCTTTTCAGCCGTCGATGTATGCGCTGGACCGCACCGCCGATGTGTTTACCTGGGACCCGGTCTAGGTCCGAACAGAAAGCCGACGATGGCCTTTAGCTATGAAAGTATCCTGAACTGGCCGTTCGACGAGGTCGTCGAAACCTATGCGATGAGGGACTCTAGTATTTATGCCCTCGGCCTCGGGTTCGGCTTCAATCCAACCGATCCGGATGAACTGAAATACGTTTACGAAGACGGTCTGCAGACGTTACCGACCATGCCGGTTGTACTGGGGCATCCCGGGCCATGGATGACAAACCCGGAGACCGGCATTGACTACGTCAAAGTGCTGCATGGCGAACAACATCTCGACATCCACCAAGACTTGCCGGTAGAAGGCACAGTAGTTGCCCAGAACAAAGTCATCGATGTTGTCGACAAAGGGGC
>JAPUGB010000202.1 GCA_027293165.1 Gammaproteobacteria bacterium | reverse complement strand
GCGGCAACGGAACCAGAACTGCTGACCGTGGCCGCGTCGCTACAGCAGGGCAGTGAACATCCGCTGGCCAGCGCGGTGCTGGCGCGTGCCCGCGAAGACGATTTGTCACTGCACGCCATCGAAGCGTATCAGAGTCACAAGGGACGGGGTGTATCCGGCCAGGTAGCCGGTGCTGATGTATTGATCGGCAACGTGGCTTTCATGGCAGAAAATGACATTGAAGTATCGACTAATTCCGGACCGGCTGCCGACTGGGAGAGCCAGGGCAAGACAGTGATCTGGGTCGCCCGCTCTGGCCAGTTGCTCGGTTCGTTGGCGATTGCGGACTCGCTACGACCCGAATCCGCGCCGGCGATTCAGGAACTGAAGGCTATGAAAATCAAAACCCTGCTGATTTCCGGTGACGCGATACCGGTAGCCGAGGAAATCGGTCGTCAGGTGGGTGTCGACACGACCATGGGCGGAGTCAAACCGGACGATAAGGCCCAGGAGGTCGAAAAACTCGCGTCCGAAGGTTATTGGGTGGGCATGATCGGCGATGGTATCAACGACGCACCGGCGCTGGCCGCGGCGGACGTCGGTATTGCGATGGGTACCGGCACCGACATTGCGATGGAAACGGCCGGCGTGACATTGATGCGTCCTGATCCGCGGCTGGTCGCCGCCGCCATTTCAGTCAGCCGGGCCACATGGAACAAGATCCGTCAGAATCTGTTCTGGGCCTTTATATATAACGTCATTGGCATACCGCTAGCGGCCCTGGGCATGTTGAGCCCTGCGATTGCCGGTGCGGCGATGGCAATGAGCAGCGTTAGTGTCGTCAGCAATTCGCTGTTGTTGAAGCGCTGGCGACCTAAACGAACAAAGCAACCGTAAGATAGTTCGAGGAACAAACTGATGGAACGTCTGGAAATTAAAGTCGAGGGCATGACCTGTGGAGGTTGCGTCACCAGCGTGCAGAACGCGCTGACCCAGCGGGATGGCGTTAGCACCGCAACGGCCGACCTGGATAGTGGCATCGTTGCCGTGGAATTTGATCCGGCTGTTATCCAGCAACCTGGGTTACAAGAAGCGATTATCGACGCCGGCTTCGACGTCGCGGCCTGAAGTTATTCGACCGTCAGCACGGCGCGACCGTCGGTCGCGGCACTGACAACGCCCGGTTCGAGAAACGCCCAGGCAGACGCTTCATCACGCGTGTAGGCATCCATAAATGCCAGTGATGCGGCATTGAATGCCGCGAGACCGTCATGGTCCGGTTCCTTGTCCACCTCACGATGAATCAGCCCGCCAAAATAATGATCGCCACGTTCGATCAGTAGCAGGTACTTGTCACCGGTCGGCTCGTCAGGAATCGTCAGAATTTCGTTCTGATACTCAGCGACTCGGCGACCATCGCCCATCAGACCGTAATCATCAGGCCCCGTCGACAAAAGAGTAGGAGCCGAGCCCCCTTTCCAGGTGTCATCCGGCATCAACGCCATTTTGCCGGGGTCGCTGAGCATCACCGCGGCCATGAAGCGGTCCTCGCTGCTTTCGGTCACGAAATCGTTGGTCGGGTTTCGCATTCGCTGCCCGGTATTGACCAACACCACCTGGGTACCGATGGAATGACCGGCGGCAATGATCTGGTCGCGATTCAGCTTGCCCTTTAGACCCGGATTCTGCCCTTCGATTTCGTCGAGGCCGTCGAGGACGAGCGACATGTCGGAGATCCGGGTGCGAATAACGCGGATCATGTCTTCGGTCTTGGTCGGGATAATGCCGTAGTTAGCGTCGAGGTGGTTCGGCAGAATAATGACATAGCCGCGTGCGGCCCAGAACTCTACGACCAGGTCGTATTTGTCACCCGAGGAGAATGTCCCGTGTGAAAAAACGACGACCGGGTACGGCCCGCCCTGAGCCGGGTAAACGATGCGCAACGACATTTCCCGGTCTTGGTCCGGAACTGCCAGTGAGGCTGCTCCATCCGAAGTGACCGCAAGCGGCCCGACAACGCCATCGTACAACGCTTGTGCGTTCACGGTGCCCGCCAACAGAGAAACCAGCAAAATTACCGCGGGTGAAGCGGCCAGAGACCCATTCATCAATCTACACCTGCCTTTGTAACTGCAGCGGTCGATGGTATAAAGCCGGGCGACTTGATCCGCACGACGATCGCCAACAGCATGACGCATCCATTAAAAACACCGACCAGCGCGAATGGCGCGGCACCGCCGTAAGCATCGAACAATAATCCACCAATACCAGACGTGATCAAGATGCCGATTGCTCCCGACATATTAAACATGCCGATGACAGAGGCTCGTGTAAGGCGCGGCGCCTCGTGGGAGATCATTGTCGTTGCACCAAAGAAGGCACTGATCTGGCCAATCCCCAGCAATATGAAATACGGGGTAGCCTGGGGAGCAAGAGGATCGTCGACCAGAAGCATCGACGAATAACCGATTGCCGCCACGAACATGCAAAAGATCACTCCGCTGACTCGGTTGAATCGATCCATGGTGGCACCGAGGACTAAAAGCCAAACAAACGCCGCGCTCGATGCGGTCGCAAATATCCTGGCCCCTTGCGACGCAGCCTCTGCGACAGGCAAACCCTGCTGCACACCTGCTGTAGTACCCCACAGTACGAGGAATATTCCAAGAATCACGAGATCGCTGCGGGCAACGAACGCGGTCGCATAGCTCAACGCGATCCTGGGGTTCTTGCCTTCCAGCCAGCCGCTCAGAATCAACTCTCGCCACGGCGGCTGTTCTTCTTTCTTCGCGGGGGTACCTTTTTTCAGCCCCAAGCCGACCACGATTGCGGAAATGGTGCAGAGCAAAAATACCACGACATGGATAATGCGGGTGACCGCAACAGCGTCGAAACCCGCACTGCTCAATGCGGGTGGCAGGCGATTTCCAATAAAGATGGCAACGAAAATCACGCCCAAGCCATTTAGCATACCTCCGAGCGCAACGGTCTTGCCCCGCGACACGTCCTGCGGGTAGTCAGCGACGATCGTGCCGAGCATGCCCGTCGACGCGGCAAGACCGGCCGCATAAATGATCCGATAGACGAACAACTCGGGTATCGAGTCGGCAAAGGGATAGAACAGGTAACCCAGGCCCATGACGAACAGGCCCAGAGAGAAAAGTCCACGCCGGCCGATGCGGTCGGCCAGAACGCCGACGATGCCGAAGACCAAGAACTGCGCTATCTCGGTCGCGATGACCAGGTAGCCGCTGAGCTGGCCTTGCTCTGCGAGCGGAACATTAAGTGTCGAATTAAGGACCAGCGGGGTGCCGGTATTGACGAAAGTCAGCAGACCAATCGTCGTCAAGGCCGCATACATATATGCGTACACATTCGCCCGGCTAATGTCCGGTACCAGCCAGATCGGGCCGAACTTTATCCCCGATTTATCCACTGGCATCAAACTGCGATGGTCGGCTGTCATGCGTTATAGTCTCTCCGAGCCCGGCCTGGATAGACCGACCCCTACTCAACTGATGAAAACGATCCACTCACAGAATGATGTGAATGGACTTGGACTGAGTGTAGCTCAGAAGCTCGTCGAGGCACTCTTCCCGGCCAATACCGCTGTTTTTGTACCCGGCGAAACCGGTGCTCATAAAATGGCGTCCGCCGCCGTTGATCCAGACACAGCCGGATTCGATTTGGCGCGCGGTGCGCATCGCGGTCGTGACATCATTGGTCCAGATTCCGGCCGTCAGTCCGTACTCGGTACCGTTCGCCATCTCGATCGCTTCGGAGGTGTCGCTCCAGCGCAGCACCGACAATACGGGCCCGAAGACCTCGTCGCGGGCAATGCGCATGTCCATTGTGACGTCGCCGAAAACTGTCGGCCGAATCCAGTAACCGCGCTCAAACTCCTCTCCTTCGGGACGTTCGCCGCCGGTCAGAAGCTTCGCGCCCTGTTCCCGGGCCGATTCGATGAGCGCTACCACATGCCGGTAATGGCCTTCAGAATTGACCGGCCCCATCTCGGAGGCGGTGTCCATGGGATCGCCGACCTTGATACGGCCGACCCGCTCGACCACGCGCTCGATCACGGCGTCGTAAAGTGATTCGTGCACCATCAGCCGGCTCGTGGAACCGCAGGATTGGCCAGCCCACGCAAAATTCATCCCGGCGACAGCCGCGTTGGCAACCGTTTCCACATCGGCATCGGGAAAGACGATGAACGGGTTTTTGCCACCGAGCTCCAGGCTGATGTGCTTGACGGCGACTTCGGCGGCAGCTCGTTGGATGGCCATGCCGGTCGGGATCGACCCGGTGAAGCCGATACGCTGCACGTCCGGGTGGCGAACAATCGCGTCACCGACGACGATGCCCTGACCCGACACGATGTTCACAACGCCCGGCGGCAATACCCTTTGGCAGATTTCCGCCATGACCGTCGCCGACAGAGGGCTCTGGTCCGGTGACTTCAAAACGACCGCATTGCCCGCCATCAGCGGTGCGGCCAGGTGGGCGCCGGCAAAGAGGAACGGATGGTTGAACGGTACGATCCTGCCGACCACGCCGTATGGTTCCCGTATCGTGAAGTGGATGTTTTGCGGAGTCGCGGGCACGCTTTCGCCTTTGATTTCAGTGCCGAGCCCGGCCATGAAATCGACATAGCCAGCAACCAGCACGATATCGTTGCCGAGGCTGGCGATGGTATTGCCGGTATCCGCGGCCTCCATCGGCACGACCGCTTCCTCACTGGCACGAATCGCGGCTGCCAATTCACGCATCAGGGCACCGCGCTCGAAGACCGACTTCGCGCCCCATTCCGGTTGCGCCGCCTTGGCGGCAGCGACAGCGCGGTTAATGTCCTCGACGCTGCCGGCCGGAACCCGGCCGTGGACTTCCTCGGTCGACGGGTTCACCGACTCCATCCACTCGCCACTTTCGCTGGCGACGAACTCGCCGCCGATATACATCAGCCGGTCACCGAAAGTCGTATCCAATAGGTTGTCCTGAAATTATCGGCGTATTGATTAGTTTTAGCGTTTTGGGGCCGACGGCCACGCCGAAACGATAGATGGGAGCAGATCGGAACACCGCGAAAACCGGGCTCGCGTCCACCTGCTGGCGGCCAGCGAAGCGGGCATTCCCACCTCAACCGGCCAGCGAGGGCACGACGCCGTCAGGCCGGGCCAGTCGCCGTCGCGGCCGGCTCCGGGTAGACGTAGTTTTTCGGTGCAAACCGCAGCACCAGCACCGCCCACACAAATATGACGACATTGGCAACACCGACCAGGATGAATGGCCCAACCCGTGCAACGTTGTCGAACAATTCCCCGCCAGCCTTGGCGACCAGCAAAATCCCGAGCGCGCCGAACAGGCTGAACATTCCTATGACGGCCCCGCGGCCTTTCACCGGAGCTTCCTTGCCGACCAGCGATATCGCTGACAGATTGGCCGTGATCTCGCCCAATCCTATCAACACAGCGGCGTAATACATCTCGCTTCCCAACGGGTCGCCGACAAATGCCAGCGACAGATAGCCAATGCTGGCGAGGACCATCGCGATGACCAGGCCAAAAACGCGATCGATTTTGTCGAGCACAAATCCCATAACCACCGCGCAGGGAAGCGCGGCTGCCTGGATGATCACGTAAAATTTCAAACCAACGGCCATCGCTTCAGTCGTGCTCATTCCGCGCTGCGTACCTTCAAGAAACAACCAGGTCGTGAAAAATGTGCTGAGTACTGCCAGATCGCCGCGGGATACAAGAGCCGCGCCGTACGACAATGCAATGCGCGGATTTCGGGCAGCTGCCAGCCCGACCTTGAGCGTCGACAGCATCGGCTCACGTTTTTTAACCTGTCCCGGAGCCCCTTTCTTCAAACCGAGAATAGCGACAACGGCCACGACCACACACATCGCCGCCACGGTCCAGCGGGTGTAGGTGATTGCCCACTCCGGCGAGAATCCTTCGCCCTGGTACCACTCGGGTAAGCTCCGGAAAAATATTGTGAGCAGAACCATACCGATCGCGTTGAACAGCATGGTGGCCGCAATCATTTTGGCGCGGGATTTTTCAACCGGGTAATCGTTGGCGACCGCTGCGAGCATTGCCGATGCGCTGGCGGTACCCAGCGCATAGACGAGACGATAAATCGTAAGCTGCGCGGTGTTTTCGGCAAGCGGGTACAGAAAATGCCCGAGACCAATCAGCAGAAACGCCGCCATGTAGAGCGGCCTGCGGCCGATCTTGTCAGACAAAGCACCAATCGGCGCGATGAAAATCAGAACAACGATCTCGTGATAGAAAGTCAGATTGCCAGCCAGCCGGCCGAACTCGCTTTCATCGATCCCGAGAATTTCTTTGAAGATGATCGGTTGACCCGCGTTCATGTAGGCCATGACCGCAATACCAAAGAAGGATGCAAAGAACAGCGCGGCGATATTGATCGGCCTCACGCCGGGTAACATCCACAGCGGTCCGATGCGCAGCCCTGTTTCCTCGTTCGAATGGTCTTTGTTAGCGTCGGTCATGTTCCCTCGCCGTTACTGATACTGGCCACCGTCACATTAAGCGAGCACCAGCATATCGACTGTTCCCGATGCCGTCTAATGGGTTTTTGGTCCCGGCGCTGGGCAGGTGCAGCTCCGCACGCCAAGGCGTTAGAATACGCGTACCGGCGTACCAATAAATTCGCGGCGGATCCTGGTCCTTCGATTCCGCCAAAAACAAGATTGCCAATTGCAAGAGGAAAGTGCATGTGGAGCATCATCAAGAAAGTCATGCTGGGCCTGGTAGTCGTTATCGTGCTGCTCGTCGCTGCGTCCGCAATATTCGTTTACCGTGAGGCCAATCGCGAAATCGAACCACACTTCGCCGGCCAATGCGAAATCATGCCGCTCGATGGGAGCTCCGAGGACCTCCAGGTGGACCGGGAACGCGGCTTTGCTTACCTGTCCCTGTTTGACCGTAGTGGGGGCATGAGCGGTGAAGACGTAGCGCAAGGCACTATTGCTCGAATCGATCTCAATGCTGAGGTGCCAGTTGCGACATCGGCCCTGATCAGCTCACCCGACCGCCTGCATCCCCACGGCCTGAGTTTGTTCATCGACGCAGACGGTCAGCGTTATATATTCGTCGTGAATCATCCGGAAGACCGTGAGAATGGCGAAGAGGCAGTCGAATCCTTTCGTGAGATCGAGCCAGGGCGTTTCGCCCATGTCGAAACCTTCAAAAACGCGTTGTTGACTCACCCCAATGATCTCGTCGCGGTCGGCCCGCGCGAATTCTACGTAGCCATCGACACCGGCCCGCGACGCGACGGTAAACCGACAAATCTGCTGCATTTCCGTGGCGACGACGTATACATCATCACCGATGACATCGAATCTGGTGGTGGCATCAATGCGTCGGCAGATGGCCGCTATGTCTACGTTTCCGAGACTGATGCAAAGGCCATACGCGTATTCGGGCGAGATCCCGCAGACGGCAAGCTGACTGCGATTCGCCGAATCGAACTGGAAAGTGCGCCGGATAACATCGACATCGCAGACGACGGCAGCCTCGTCGTTGGAACCCATTCCAACACGATGGCCCTGGTGCTGCATTTCATGGCCGGTTCAGATTCACCATCGCAGGTGCTGCAGATAAGCACAGACGCAGCCGGCAACGACACCATCGAGGAGATATACCTGAATCGCGGCGAGGAGATTTCGGCAGGAAGCGTTGGCGCCACCTACAACGACCTGCTGATTATCGGGTCGATCACGGCCAGGAAAATACTGCTGTGTAGATACGATTCCTGACCAACGATGCAGACACTGTCTGCCGCCGTCAAAAAAATTTACTCAGCTTGACTCTATTTGCCCAGGTTTTCGTCCAGAAAATCCCGAAACAGTTCGGCCCAGCGTGCCGCGGCAGTCTCGACCTGTTGCCAGCCGGTGTCCTGCGTACGTGCCATTGCAGCGTCAGGTTCTTTTTCCAGGTCCCCGGCGCGTGCGAGCACCTCTCCGCTGACTGAATCCGTCAACTCCATGAAAAACGACAGCTGACCGGCCGCCACCAACGTCGTCAGTAGTCCTTTCCTCTGCAACTCGGCCGTATCGGGATGGAACTTCGCGTCCACCAAAGAAGCCCGCACGCCGAGCACATCCGGTCCGGACTCGTCGACGATCGGATAGACTCCCTCTAATCGGCTCAGGAACGCTTCACGGAAAATGGCCCTGATGCGCTCAAGATCTGCGGGCTCAGGCCCACCCTGCCCTTCGTAATAATAGATCTCCAGGGCAACCGGTTTGAGTTGACGGTATTTTGAGAAATCGACCCCGGGTTTGATATAGGCCTGGTCAGCACGCGAGCCCTGAACCCTGACGTAACTATCGACGGTCGTGGTGTTGCAGGCCGTCAAGCCCAATGACAATGCTGCCAGGGCCGTGCCTGCAATAAAGCACCTGCAGAGTTTGTGCTCGGTTTGGTTGATCATGCAACCACGCACCGTGGCTACTGGCTTGCTGTATCGACAGGTGGCGGGAAGCCAGCGAGGATCAGATCGGTCACTTCCCGATACCTCGCGGCGCGCTTGGCATCATCCTTGATCGGTTTGCCAACGGTGCCGCTCCCCCAGCCGTGCCAGGCGGCCTTCCGCGTCGAGACATCAAAGATATCGATGGCGAGGGTGCCCTCGGTGTAATTGCTTACCCTCACATCGGAGCCGCCGGCCCCGTAGTAGTAACCACGATGCCCGTGGTAACCGCCATAGGTCGATGGATACGATGTGACCCGAACCTTGTCCTGGGTGCCGATCGTAAATCCAACTGCGAAATCGGCATCTTCCGCATCATCGACCTTAGAAAATCCTTTGGTTGTCAGCGACCCGGCGATCGCCACCATGATCCGTTCCTCGAGAAACGGACTCATCGTCGGTGGTGCCGCCATCGCAAGAACCATCGGGTTTTCGCTGACCCAGACAAATGTTTTGTAGCTCCGGTAATCCATTTCCGGATCGAAATCGGACTGGGTTTTGATTGATGGTCCGCAACCAGAGAGTAAAAGCGCCGCCAGCATGCATGAACAATAATTAAAGATCGCGTTGCTGTTTTTTATTTTTAGAATTTTCATAATTGAACGTAGAAGTCACCCTAAAATAAGACGGTCGATTATCGCCGCTGTCAGCATCAGGCCGAGCTGAACGATTGACGCCCCGAACGTTCGCCACGCTAGCTGAATACCGGGCTTTCGCGCCAGGCGAAGGCTCGCCTGGACGAAGTACACGCCCCCGCTTGCGGCGCCCAACAGGTAAATCCATCCGAGCCCGTAAAACACCGGGACCAGTGACAGCAAACTGACCACGACAGCGTTTATCAAGATCGTCAACGTCGCGGTCCGATCATCGACGAGGACCGGTAGCATCGGGATCTCCGCGTTCTGATAGTCCTTTTTGCACGCGTAGGCCAGGGCCCAGAAGTGCGGTGGCGTCCACAAGAACAATACGAGTGCCAGGATCAGTGGGGCGGGTTCCATCGCTGCGTCAACCGCGGCGGCGCCGGTCATCACGGCAAAGCTTCCCGCCGCACCGCCGACAACAACGTTCCACCAGGTCCTTCGCTTCAGCCACACCGTGTAGACAACGCCGTAGAAAAAAGCGCCTAGAAACAGGAAAAATGCGGCTACCGCGTTCGTCACCAGCGCAAGTGCCAAAACCGCGAACAGGGTAATCAACACAATTGCGGCAAGCCAGTAAGCGTTGGGCTCAATTTGTCCCGTAACAAACGGACGTGTCCGGGTCCGCTTCATCCGCGCATCGATATCGCGTTCGTAAATCGCATTGAACGCGCCGGCGCTCGATGAACACAACAAAACGGTCAATCCGAGCACTACGACCTGCCAGACCGTTAGATCATTGTTGGGACTGACCGCAAAACCGGCCAGCGCACACAGCATGATCAAAAAACCCAGCCGCACTTTGGCCGCTGTATATACCAGCTTCAGAGTTTCGCCCATAGGTTTGTTTCTTATATCCTGACGTGCACGCAAGATCCGGTCAGTCGGGCACAGTATAGCGGAAAACCGTTGATTGGCCGGTACCCCAGGTCGCCCGACCCATCTGCTAGCGGTCGTCCTCCGCCGGCACAACATCCTGAATCGCGAAATCCGACGGCACATGTCCCGGCGCCATGCTGCGGGTCTCGCGATACAGGATAACCAAACCGCTCGAGACGATAATGGCGGCCCCGACCATCGTCGCGACATCAGGCAGCTCCTGCCAAATCAGCATCCCCGCCGCGATCGCCCAGATTAGGCCGGTGTATTCGAATGGCACGATGACCGTTGCCGGTGCACGCCGAAAAGCCGCGTTTATTGCGACAAACGCCAAGCCGCCGAAGGTTCCGCAGATCACAAACAGCAACCACGCCTGCCCGGTCGGCGCCACCCAGCTGTCGATACTGCCAAAAGCACCAATCAACATTGGTAATGGAAACAGGTACAGGCTCAAAGCCGTAGTAGATTCGGACGCGCTGAGTTTGCGTGCCGTCAGCGACAGCCCGGCCCACATGAAGGTAGCGAATACAGCCGGCAGCGCACCTGAGCCGATCAGCCCCGGGGCTGGCCGCACAACGATGATGACGCCAATAAACCCGATAACGACCGCCGACCAGCGCCAGACGCCGACGCGTTCGCCCAGCAACGGCCCGGACAGCGCCGTGACGATTACCGGTGCAGCAAACGCGATGATCACGACGTTGGCGAGCGGCATCAGATGAAGCGCGTAGAAAAACGAAAACGTCGCCAAGCTCATCATGATCGCGCGCAGCAAATGCCAACCGGGGCGGCGCGTGTACAAAGCCCGCCGCTTACCCCGAATGAGAACGAATATGCCGATGACCAACATCGAAACGGCGCAGCGCAGGAACACGAGTTGACTCAGCGAATACGTGTCCAGCAACCATTTGGCCGCGACATCCATGCCGGTCATCAGGAACACGCCGAGGGCCATGTAGGCGATTCCGGCCCGGATCGGCCGCCCGCCTCCGTCCGCCTGTGTCATCGTGCCTGTCATTAATATAATTTCCGGTTATACCGCGATAACAACTATTACGTTCACAGCCCAATTGATTCGCTATATGTTCACCAGTCTGCCAAAGCGGCAGACCGAACCACGGCGGAACGCCCCTAGAGCATCGACCATATGCAAAGCCTCGCTATCAAACCGCAATTCGACGAAGTAGACGACCGCTGCGAGGCACTCGACGCTGCCAACGGCTTCTCTTATGACGAAAAGGAATCGCGACAGGCCGCGTTGGCTCACTGTAACCGCGTTTTTGCTACGCTGGCCGCCGAAAAACGCATCGAGTGGGCGCTCGAACATCTTCCCGGCCAGCATGTCCTGAGTTCAAGTTTCGGTGCCCAGGCCGCGGTTTCCTTACACATGGTAACCCGCTATCGGCCTGACATACCGGTCATTTTCATCGACACCGGCTACCTGTTTCCGGAAACCTATGAATTCGTCGATCAGCTGACTGAGCGCCTCGACCTCAATCTGAACGTATATAGCAGCCAACTCAGTCCAGCCTGGCAGGAGGCTCGGTACGGTGAGCGCTGGAACCGGGGTGTCGAGGGACTGGCTGACTACAACCGCGCCAATAAGGTTCAACCGATGGAACGGGCGCTGCGGGAACTGACGGTCGGGACATGGATTGCCGGCCTCAGGAGAGAGCAAGCCAGATCCCGGGCAGCCGTTCCGTTTCTGAGTTGGTCAGGCGATCGCTGGAAAGTGCACCCGATTGCTGATTGGAAAGACCGAGACATTTACCAGTACCTGAAACGACACGAGCTTCCGTATCACCCACTGTGGGAAAAAGGTTACGTGTCCATTGGTGATATCCACACGACGCGATCTTTGAACGATGTCGATCATGTCGACGAGACACGGTTCTTCGGGTTAACGCGCGAGTGCGGCCTGCACGACATAGACCTGTCGACGATCTGAGCTGGATTTTCTGCGCTGCGACGAACCGTGACCGCGGATCAGGCGGCGCGGCCGAATTCGTCGTCGCAACCACCACGCAACATCAGCGCGGCACCCGCGAACAGGCTATCAACGTCGGTCTGGCTCTCGAGGCTGGCGGCTCGCTGGGTCAATTCGGGAGCAAGGTGCGCAGCAAACAACTCCGTGAAGTCGACCATGTAACCCCGCAAAACCGTATCGCGCCTGAATCCAATCCAGGTCGTGACGCGCGGGAACAAGCCGCTGGCATCCAGCGCAACCAGATCCGCTTTATCCTGGCACTCCCAGGCCATGGCCGCTACGACGCCAACGCCCATGCCCATGCGCACGTATGTTTTGATGATGTCTGCATCACGAGCGGTGAATACCACGTCGGGTTCCAGTCCCTTCGCCGCAAAAGCCTGCTTGAAAGACGACTCCCCGGTCAGGCTAAACACGTACGTCACCAGCGGATAGGCCACCAGGGTCTCGAGATCGAGCCGCTTCTGGAATTGCGCGAGCGGATGATCCTTGGGCACCAGAACGATGCGGTCCCACTCGTAGCAGGGCAGCAGGACCAGGTCGGGAAACAGGTCACGTGAACCGGTCGCGATTGCAAAATCCACGCGATGGGCTGCCACCAATTCCGCGATTTGCTCGGAGGTCCCCTGGTGCAGTTCCAGATTGACCTGTGGGTAGCGACCACGAAATATCTTGATCACTTCTGGCAAAACATAGCGGGCTTGAGTATGCGTGGTCGCAATCGACAAGGTTCCTTCCTGCTCCTCCGAAAGGTCGCTCGCCAAACTGCGAATATTTTCAGCCTCCCGCAAAATTCTGCGAGCCCGGGCAATGACTTCGTGCCCGGCGGGCGTGATAGCCGCGAGAGATTTACCCTTGCGGCTGAACAGCTGGATACCAAGCTCCTGCTCGAGCAGTTTCAGCTGCTTGCTGATGCCCGGCTGACTGGTAAACAAGCGTTCCGCAGCGGCGGTAATGTTGAGGCCATTGTCGGCAATGCCGAGCAGGTATCTGAGTTGTTGCAGGGTCATGTTTGCTCCGCCTGAGCGCCCGGGAAATTGCCGCGCCGGCACGGTAAGCGCTGACTATGATCCGGGATTGCCCGTGCCGCCTGGCTCCATCCCGTTGCATCCTTCGCGGCCCTGCCTGAGATGGTCTGGTTTCAGGCTGGCGGCGCTATATAACCATTAGTTACATCGAGGTGTCAAACCGGCCCCGCGGGCCCCTACCATATATAGCCTGTCGGAATAAGTGCAGAAAAATTTATTATTTTTTCGTGGGTTGCGAAGTGAGTATCGTACGCAATCCGCAGCAGTGGAGCTCATACGTGGACTATTTCCCACTTTTTGCCGACTTGACTGACCGCCCCTGCCTGGTCGTAGGTGGCGGCCGCGTGGCCGGTCGCAAGGTCAGGCAGCTGCTTCGGGCCGGGGCCAGGATTACGGTCAACGCAAGCTCACTGGATCCGGTCCTGCTCGATCTGGCTAGCGCCGGGAAAATCACCCCAGTGATCGGAGCGTTCGAGCCGGCACTCGTGAACGATCACCTCCTGATCATAGCGGCAACTTCGGATGCCGCGGTGAACCAAGCCGTTGCCGCAGCGGCAGCAGCGAATTTCCGGTTGTGTAATGTCGTCGATGATGGCGAGCATTCCAGCTTTATCGTGCCCGGCATCATCGACCGCGCGCCACTGACCGTGGCAATTTCCAGTGGCGGGCGTTCGCCGGTGCTGACTACATTGGTGAGACAGAAGATTGAAGGCCTGTTGCCGGCGCGGCTGGGCGCGGTAGCGCGCTGGGCCGGAAAGTGGCGGGAGACCGTCCGAGCGCGGCTGCCCGATTCGCGGGCGCGACAGCGCTTCTGGCAAACAGCGCTCGACGGCGCGGCCAGCGACTTTATTTTGAGCGGTCGAACGGCGCAGGCGGACCGTGCAATGGTACGTGCGCTAGCGGCCGATCAATCGCCGTCGGATAGTGGACCGGGTATTGCATTCCTGGTCGGGGCCGGCCCGGGCGATCCGGAATTGATCACGCTGGCCGGCTGGCGCCTGCTGCAACAAGCCGACGTGGTGATGCATGACCGGCTGGTGTCGCCCGCGCTGTTGGATTTTGCGCGCCGCGACGCGGAACTGATCCCGGTCGGCAAATCAGCTTCAGCGGCATCGATAAGTCAGGATGACATCAACACGCTTTTAGTACGGCTGGTTGAACAAGGCAACAGAGTCTGTCGCCTCAAAGGCGGGGACCCGTTTGTGTTCGGTCGCGGCGGCGAGGAGGCGGAAGCGCTGGCAGCGGCCGGGATGCCGTATCAGGTCGTGCCGGGTATTACAGCGGCGGTCGGTTGTGCCGCTTACGCGGGGATCCCGCTGACGCGCCGGGGTTTGTCTAAAGCAGTGGTTCTGACTACCGCGGAAAGCGCGACAGGGGAATTGGAACCGGACTGGGCAAACCTGGCAGCCGGCGAACAAACGCTGGCCATTTACATGGGTGTCGGGAGACTCAACGATGTCAGCCGGCAGCTTGTTGCGGCTGGACGGCCGCCCGACTGCCCGGCCGCGCTGATCGAAAATGGCACCACTGATCGGCAAAGGATTGTCCGCGGTACTCTGGAAGGGCTGCCCGAGCTGGCCGAGAAACATGCCGTTACGGCGCCAGCTCTGCTGCTGGTTGGTGAGACCGTCGCTTTGGCCGACAAGCTGGGTTGGTTCGCAACGCCACCGTTAAGCTCGGGCTTACGGCCCGACGGGGAGGTGACGGCATCGGGCGAGGCAATTTGGACGGAGCCGGCCAATCTGAGCCCCGGCGCGGAAATCTGAGCATGCAGCCGTCACCACGCCGGATAATCGGCAGCGCTCGCATTCAAGACCTGACAGTCGTCCATCGACGCAAGGATGCTGCAGTCAACGGGTGGCCGCTCAGCATGATCGAAACGCTGCGCCGGCGGGCTTTTTTCGTGGATACCTGCCTGCGCCAGTTGGCTGTGTTCGCCGGACCAGCTGACACGCTGGGCACAACGGATTCCATGCGTGCGCGGGACTTGGAGTTTTATTCGGGGGCAGAGGCCTACCGGTTCCTGTTGGAGACGGCGGCAGGGCTCAACAGCGCTATTCCCGCAGAAACCAATGTATTTGGTCAATTCAAGCGTGCCTGGGCGAACTGCCAAGAGCAATCGGTGGTTTTATCATCACGGCTGGCTGCGCCGATGAACCGGTTGTTCGCCGATACCCGACAAATCCGGGCGGCGTTTCTGCAAGGTGTCGGCGGCGCTTCGTATGGTTCGCTGGTGCGCAAAATTCTGCGGCCGGCGACAAATGAACGCGTCCTGTTCATTGGCGCAGGCAACCTGACACGATCCATGCTGCCATTTTTCAGGTGTGCTGAGGTTGCCGTTTGGAACCGCAGCTACCCTCAACAAGCGATCGCGGCATGGGCGTACCGGTACCGGCCGGAGCAGGCCGAGGCGGCAGCCCGCTGGGCCAGCCAGGCGATACTGACGACCCCGGCGAACTATGCCAACGACCAGCTCTGGACAAACTTGCTGCAGCGACATGAAGTGGGCCGCGTTGCGCATCTCGGACGCCGCAACAATCAGCTGGGCCCGTGGGCAAATTTTGACGGCGTGTTCAGTCTGGACGACGTGTTGCAACTGCAGCGAACGCAATCCAATGTGCGCTCGCTGCAGGTTGAGCGGGCCCGCCATGCCTGCCGTGAATTGGCGGCTCGTCGGGCTGCCAATTATTCCGAACCCAACACCACAGCAAAGCAACTGACACGCGCTTTCGGTTGAACGAACGCGAAATGCCGGACTCAACCATACTGAAACTTGGCACCCGCCGGTCGCGTTTGGCGATTGCCCAGAGTCGGCTCGTGGCGCGGCAGTTGCGGCGGCGCTGGCCATCGTTGTCGATTCAATTGGCCGCGAGAGATACGCGTGGCGATCGCAACCAGGATGTCTCGCTGAAGCAGGTCAATGATCCGGATTTTTTTAGCGCCGACCTCGATGAGGCACTACTCAACGGCGAGGTCGACTTTTGCGTTCACTCGTTGAAAGACATCGCTGGCAAGCGTCCGGCCCAGCTAGTCACGGCTGCAATTCCACAGCGCGAAAACCCGCGCGACGTGATCCTGTTCCGGCCAGACGTCATCGATCGCCTCCGTCAGGGCGCTACATTGACAATCGGCACGTCGTCCCGACGCAGAACGTTGAATATCGCCGAGTTCCTTCCACAGGCGTTGCCCCGATTCGGCCAGGCGCCACGTATCGCGTTCGCCGATCTGCGCGGCCCGGTGGATGAACGGTTGCAGCGCGTCGGGACCAGACACCGGCAACTTGACGGTGTCGTGCTGGCCCTCGCCGGCCTGCAACGCTTGTGGGCCGACCCGGACGGCCGCCAGTCGATCAGGCCGCTGATCAGGCAACTGCGCTGGATGGTATTACCGCTGAGTCTTTGTCCGGCGGCGCCGGGGCAAGGCGCGCTGGCCATCGAGTGCAGGGCCGACGATCAGCGTTGCCGGGAATACCTCGGTGCACTGCATGATCCCGAGACGGCCCGGCTCGTGAAACGCGAACTCGACTACATCGCCGCCGAGCCGGCCGAGCAACGGCAAACGATTGGCGCGACCGCAGTCGCCAGCGATGCCTGCGGCACGCTGATGTGGATTCGCGGACGGCGGCAGACGGCGGCGGGCAAGATTGAAACAGAACAGCGGGCGATCTGGGCTGCGCCGCCCCGGCCGGCGGCAGCGGTCGCCTGGGATGGCCGCGACTGGGGCAAACTCAGCCATCCGCTGTACTTTCCACTTGATTTGGATCCGGCCAGATTGCAAGCCGTATTCATTGCCCATCCACGTGCCCTGCCCGATGCGTTTGCATTGCCTGAAACGGCACGAGTCTGGGTCAGCGGCAGTGCAAGCTGGTATCGGCTGGCACAACGTGGAATCTGGGTCGAAGGCTGTGGCGACAACCTCGGTTTTCGCGACCTCGTGCCGACCTTGCGCGCGAGCGTGCTGCAATTGCCGTCACTGGATCAATGGACGAGCTTGACCCACGAAGCGGCGGTGGCCAGCTGGGAAGATTCCGGCATCGGCCAGGTGCTTGCAAGCTATCGAATCAGCGTAAAAGCGCGTCCAGAACTACGCCAACGTGTTGGCGACAGTACACATTTTTACTGGGGCAGCGTACAACAATTTGAAGCGTTGCAATCTTGGTTGCCGGTCAACGCGCACCATGCCTGCGGAACCGGCAAAACCCTGCAGGCGCTGCGGCGTGCTGGACTGGACCAGGTTCAGCCTTTTCCATCCCGCAAGGATTGGCAGCAATGGCTGAATTGAGTTTGCGCCGCACACGCCAGGATACCGCCATCCGGGAACTGACGCGGCAGGTCAGACCAACGGTTGGCCAGCTGATCCAGCCACACTTTGTCGTGCAGAATATTTCGGCCAGGGAAGCTGTACCGGGACTGAACGCGGTCTACCGCGAAACGCCGGACAGTTTGCTGGAGCAGATAGAGGCCGACCTCGAGCAAGGTGTCAGCAAAATCCTGTTGTTCGGCGTGCCTGCCGAAAAGAGTGACACTGATTTTGATCACCAATTTACCGCCGATCAGATCGCGGCAGTCCGGCAACGCTTTGGCGAACAAATCTGGCTCGCCGCCGACGTCTGCCTGTGTAGCGCAACCCTGCATGGGCACTGCGGCATTCTGAACGATTCGGCCGATCAGGTCATGAACGCAGCATCCGTCGAAGCACTCACCGAAGCGGCACGCCTATACGCGTCTGCCGGAGCAAACTGTGTTGCGCCCAGCGATATGATGGATGGCCGGGTGGCGGCGATTCGGCAAACATTGGAACAAGCGGGCCTCGATCGAACCTTGATCATGAGTTATGCGGCCAAATTCCATTCGAGTTTTTACGGCCCTTTTCGCCTGGCCGCCGAATCCGCCCCGGGCAAAGACATCCCCTTGAGTGATCGCGCCAGCTACCAGATCGATCCGGCCCGACCGAATGATGCTTTGTTGAGTGCACTTCGGGATGACCGTGAAGGCGCGGACATATTGATGGTGAAACCCGGCCTGCCATATCTCGATGTGCTGGCAGAACTGTCCGCACGTATACCCAAGCCCTGGGCCGTGTATCAGACCAGTGGGGAAAGTGCCGCCATTGAACTGATGGCACGCGAAGCGCTCATCAGCCGCGAATCAGCGAATCTGGAGACCTGGACCGCCTTCCTCCGTGCCGGCGCATCGATGATCATCACCTACGATGCTCGTCATGCACGGACCTGGCTGGAAACGTGAGCCGGTCAGAAGCTTACTTCGCACGTGCCCGCAGCGTAATTCCCGGTGGCGTGCATTCGCCCGTGCGCGCCTTTGGTGCCGTCGGTGGCACCGCGTTGTTCATGGAATCAGCGGCTGGCGCGACAATCCGCGATGTGGACGGTAAGCGCTATACCGATTACTGCATGTCATTCGGCCCGTTGCTCAACGGCCACGCAGACCCCGACGTCACTAAAGCTGTCCACGCGGCACTCGAACGCGGGACGAGCTTCGGCACCGCCGAACAGTATTCGCTCGAGCTGGCCGAGCTGATCACCGAATCGATTGCCTGGGTCGAGCGCATCCGTTTCCTAAACTCCGGAACAGAAGCCGTCATGACAGCGATCAGACTGGCGCGCGCCGCGACAGGCCGGAGCAAGATTCTAAAATTTGACGGTTGTTATCACGGCC
>JAPUGB010000201.1 GCA_027293165.1 Gammaproteobacteria bacterium | reverse complement strand
ACGCGCAGCGACCTGAGCTTTTTGCAGCAGGTTTACTCGACGGCTCTGGAGGCCGGCGCTGCCGAGGTCGCCGTTGTCGACACGATCGGAGCCTGTTCGCCTGAAGCAGTCGAAATCATGATCCGCGAAGTTCGCGGCTGGGTCGGGGCCGATATACCGCTGCATTTTCATGGACACAATGATTACGGTCTCGGCACCGCCTCGGCTATTGCTGCGGTGCGCGGCGGCGCAGACTGGGTGCAGGGCACCGTCAACGGCATCGGTGAGCGTGCCGGCAATTCGGACCTGTGCGAAGTCGCTTTAGCTTTGTCTTGTCTGTATGACGTCCCGGTGAACCTGGACCTGAGCCAGGCGCGGCGGGTGTCGGCGCTGGTCCAAAAGGCCGGTAACTATCGCGTCGACGGCTGGAGACCAGTCGTCGGCGACAACCTGTTTACCCGGGAAAGCGGAGCCGTGGCTAATCAGTTCCACATTCCCGAGGCCATCGAACCGTACTCTGCGGATATTGTCGGTGCTGACCGGAGGATCGTGCTCGGCAAAAAGAGTGGGCTGTCCAGCATCAAACTGAAAGTCGAAGAGCTTGGACTGGATGTCGCTGAGGACAGCTATCCGGCGATTCTCGCCGAGGTCAAAGAGAAAGCCACGGCGGCGGGGCGATTGATGACCGATGACGAATTTCGGAAATTGGTGCAGGACCAACCCTAATCCTGCGTTTTGACGATCGTGTTAAACATACAGAACAGCCCGTATCCGCTGGTGTACCAAGCCGCTAATGCCGGGATTGCGCCTGCACCAGCGGGGCTCCCGCCGGAGCATATCCAGCTTCACACCAGTGCCCGAGCGCTGGAAGGAATGCAGAAAGAGGCCATTGTGGAAAACCCGGTGAGCGGTACACGCTGGCGCATGGTTTGTGATGAGGGCCCATACCTGAACGGCACGGATCTCGCCCCGTTCCCGCTGGGGTTTTTCGCGGCCGGCCTGGCGGCGTCGTTCATGTCCGAGTTTCTCGCCGAAGCGGTGCGCCGCGATGTCCGCATCGATTCGTTGAGCCTTGCGCAGGACAACTACTACACGATGAAAGGCTCCGCTCTTCGTGGCACGATGGTCGCCGGTGCCAAGTCCGTCGAGGTCTGTTTTACCGCCGCCGGCAACGCATCCAGCGCAGCCATGCTTGACATCGCGGCAACCGCCATGTTGGCTCGCTCCCCGGCCAGCGCGTGTTTGCGCGCTGAACTGTCGGGCACTTTCGCCATCGATAGAAATGGCGAAGCATTGGCGCCACCGGAACAAGCCGTGGCGCCTGTCGCAATACCCGATCCGGCGGCAGGCTTCCACAATCTTCAGCCAGTAACCGATGCACCGACGATGGCGGATATCATCACGAAATCGGGGCAGGACAGTATTTCGATGGCGGGCGCCGCCGATCCAGTGGGTTTGCAGGCAGACCAGAACCGCATCGTGCACGTACATACGCAGGCGCAGCTGAGGGAAGATGGCATTAAAGCCATTACGGCTCAGTGCGTCCAACCTGTCAGTACAGCGTTTACTTTTCTCAGTGACGATTCGCAGGCGGTTGGTGGGCGGGAACGAGCACCGAGTGGCCTGGCGTATCTATCCTGTGGCGTCGCATTCTGCTTCATGACGCAGTTGGGGCGCTATGCGCAAATCGCCAAACAACGGATGAACGGGTACCGCATCGTGCAGGAGACCGGGTTCGGTTTGGCGCGGACGGGCGAAGCAAGCGCGGATCCGGTGCGGACGCGGGCGTTTATCGACACGGAGGAGGATGAGCAGGCCACGCAAAAAATGGTCGCCATGGGCGAACAGACCTGCTACCTGCATGCCAGCTATAGCCAATCGATACCGATTCGAGTTAGGTTTACTAACTGATTGATATATAAGAAATGTCGTCCAATAAAACAGAGACGTTCGACCCGCGCCAGTTCCGCAACGCGCTCGGCAATTTCGCGACCGGCGTGACGGTCGTTACCGCGTGCAACCCGCAGGACGGGGAGCTGATCGGCGTCACGGCGAACAGTTTTAATTCGGTGTCGGTGGATCCGCCGCTGGTGTTATGGAGCCTGGATCGGGGCGCGCTGAGTCTGCAAAGCTTCGAGGCCGCCGACCATTTCATTGTCAACGTCCTGGCGGCGGATCAGGTCAATTTGTCCCAGCGTTTTGCGCGCCAGTCTGAAGAGAAGTTCCAGGGGTTGGAGTTTGGCCAGGGCATTGGTGGCGCGCCGCTGTTGAGTGGTTGCGCGGCAAGTTTTGAGTGCAAGAAATCGTTCACTTATGAAGGCGGTGACCACCTGATTTTTGTCGGCGAGGTGCAGCAGTTCACGTCCACCGAGCGATCATCGCTGGTTTTTCATCGCGGTTCGTACGCGGTGTCGGAGCCGCATCCGGTGGTCGAAACCGCTGCCGGAACCTATCAGAAAGGCGGATTTGTCGAAGATTACCTCGATTACTTGCTGTCTCAGGCTGCTAGTTCATTCCAGCAGCAGTTTCAGACC
>JAPUGB010000200.1 GCA_027293165.1 Gammaproteobacteria bacterium | reverse complement strand
GCGATCGCATGGCGCGATGCCAGGCTCGGCCAGGGACCGAATACAACTTGAGTGAAGCAGACAGCATGGCGCGTGAAAAATCCAACAAGGAATTGCAAAGCTTCCTGAAAGCACATCCGGACACGAGGCTTCTCGAGCTATTGCAGCCTGATATGAACGGAATACTTCGGGGCAAGCGTTTGAGTGCCGACGAGTTCGCGAAAGTGTTCGGAGAGGGTGTGAACTATTGCGCCAGCGCGGTCATCATGGACACGAAGGGTGAGGCATTTGACAACGTTTACTATGGCAGCAGCGACGGCGACCCGGACGTTATTGCTCACGCGGTTAAAGGTTCGCTGGCGCCGGTGCCATGGGCGTTGCGGCCGACTGCGCAGGTTCTGTTGCAGCTGCAGAACACCGACGGCAGCCCGTATTTCGCCGATCCCCGCACGGTGCTTAATGCCGCGATCGAGCCGCTCACGGACTTGGGGCTGAAGCCGATCGTCGCGACCGAGCTCGAGTTCTACCTGCTCGAACACGACGGTGAGAAATTTCTGCCCAAGGTTGGCAAGCTGCCGGGTTCGGACCTTCGCCAGGATGGTCTGCAGTTCTCGACGCTTGACGACCTCGCGATGATCGATCCGTTCCTCGCCGACCTCGACCGCGTTTGCCAGCAGCAACATGTTCCTGCCGGTACCGCGCTCGCGGAATATGCGCCGGGACAGTTCGAGGTAAACCTCAGCCATGTCGACGATGCCGTCCTTGCCTGTGATCACTCGGTATTACTGAAGCGCGCAGTAAAAGCCGTGGCGCAACAACACGAGCTCGCGGCCAGCTTCATGGCGAAGCCGTTCGCGGATTTCGCCGGATGCGGGCTGCATATTCATATCAGCCTACTCGACCAAAAAGGCAACAACGTATTCGCTGGCAGCTCCGTCGACGGCGACTTCTCCGACACGCTGCGCTACGCGATCGGCGGTATGGCTAACATCATGGCGGAGAGCATGGCGATTTTTGCGCCGAATGCGAATTCGTACCGGCGTTATGGCCGCAACTCCTATGTGCCAAGTGCACCAAACTGGGGGCCAAATCACCGGGATCTCGCGCTCCGGATTCCGTTGTCATCCCCGGAGAACACGCGCGTCGAGCACCGCGTCGCGGGCGCCGATGCGAATCCTTATCTTGCTATGGCCGCGGTGCTGGCAGGCATTCACCACGGCATCGTCAACAAGAGCGATCCCGGAGTCATGGTTCAGGCAGGCCAGGAGGTCGAAAACGAGGTGGCGTTGCCCGTGCGCTGGGAGCTGGCGTTGGACGCGTTCGCGGCCGGGACGGTGCTGCCGGAGTACATCGGCAAGATATACCACGAGGTTTTCGGAAAATGTCGGCGCGAAGAGTGTGATCGCTTTCGCTCGGAGATTAGCGAGCGGGATTACGAATGGTATCTGCGGGCCGTCTGAACGGCCGTTCCGATCTATCGAATGTCGCTCCGCGGCAAGTCCGTCCTCGCAACGCTGGACCGCAATAGCGTTACTTGGTTGGCGCCCCGGCCAATTGTTGGCGCGCAAGCTACGGGTTATGCTGCAGCCGGAATTATCTGGTTGGCGATGGGTAACCACAGGACCAAGGAGTTCGAAGCCATGATGAATCGTCTTCCTCTGCTGTTATTAGCGTTGCTGGCGGCGGCGCCCAGCTGGGCTGATGCTACCGATGAAAAATGCCAGGCGACGCTCGAAGTATTTCGCGGCCTCGGTAATACGTCGGTTTTTCTTGCGGACTCGTATGGCTACGCGGTTTTTCCGACAATTGGTAAAGGCGGCATAGGTATAGGTGGTGCTTATGGGACCGGGTGTGTGTACCGCGGTGGCGCCAAGACGGGAACGGCATCGATGGGCCAGGTGACTATTGGCTTTCAGCTGGGTGGCCAAGCCTTTAGCGAATTGATCGTGTTCCAAAGCAAGGCTGCCTACGACGTATTTACCACCGGGTCATTCGAGTTCGGTGCCGGTGCCTCTGCCGTAGCGCTGACTTTCGGGGCGCAGGCAGGAACCGGCACTACCGGCTCCAGCGCCAGTGCGGGGAGCACCAAAGGCACGGGCGGTTGGTACCGCGGTATGGCCATGTTTACGCTCGCAAAGGGTGGGTTGATGTATGAGGCGAGCATCGGTGGTCAGAAGTTTAATTTCAAGCCGATCGGCTCGAAACAGTAGTCGGCATCTTAAACTTAACTCCAACCAATAATTCATTGACTATGATTCGGTTCGGTCGCTAAAGAACGCGGGCCGAGGAAGGACGACAATGGCAGACGAAACTCGGGATGCAGTGGGCGAATTCGATTCAACCGGGCTATACCGGGAGGAGTCATTTACAGATCGCCGGGTTGGCACAATTCGTTTGCTGACACCGGTTACCGACACCGGTGAAACTGATCCGGGTCGGCCGCTGATTTTTGTCGGAAACACTCAGGTACTGACCCCGGCAGGGGCCCTGCCGCTCAATTTCGAAATCCCCGGCGATACGCTGGCGGAGGCCGCCAAGAATTTCAGTGGCGCGGCGCAAAAGGCCGTTGAGGCGACTGCAGAGCGTCTCGAGGAACTGCGCCGTGAAGCCGCGTCATCGATCATCGTTCCGGATAAGGGCGCGGGTACGCCAGGTGGCTTCGGAGGCCTGGAGGGGATTTAGCAGACCCGGCTGGCCAAAGCGCCGATTTACCATCGCCATGATGACATCGAGTTCGCAAAAAGGGTCAAAGCCGGGAACCTGGTTGTCCAAGGCCGGGGATGTCGGGACCTGGATAAAACTGGGCAGAAAAACCAGTCAGGGGAATCTCAAGAACGCTCCCAAGCCAAAAACCGGTGCGCGCATCGGCCGACGCAGGTACCGGCGCGGCGACACCGGAGAATGAGCTGTATCACGGCGACGCATTGCAGGCCGCAACTCGCCCGGCGTAGACCAGGCACCCTGGCGGCTCGATGATCGATTTTTATTATTGGCCCACTCCGAACGGGTGGAAGATCTCGATCATGCTGGAGGAGTGCGGGTTGGAGTATCGGGTCGTGCCAGTCAATATCATGCGCGGGGACCAGTTCGCCGCGGAGTTTCTGGCCATCAGTCCGAACAATCGGATGCCGGCAATCGTGGACCACGATACCGGTGATGTACCCGTGTCGATGTTCGAATCGGGTGCCATCTTTCTCCACTTGGCCGAAAAAGCCGGCCGCTTCATGCCGGTGGATGCCGCCGGCCGTTACGAGGTGTTGCAGTGGTTGTTCTGGCAGGTCGCGGGATTGGGGCCAATGGCTGGCCAGCTCAGCCATTTCGTCAACTACGCGCCCGAAAAGATCGAATACGCGTTGGATCGCTACGCTAACGAATACAATCGGCTGTTCGGCGTCATGGAACGCAGGTTGGCGGACCGGGACTACCTGGCCGGCGACTATTCCATCGCAGACATGGCATCTTGGCCATGGGTCCTGCCATACAAGCGCTTCGGCCAGTCACTGGATGAGTTTCCGCGGCTGAAACAGTGGTTCGAAACCATCGGTGAGCGGCCGGCCGTGCAGCGTGGCAGAAATCTCGGTAAAGAATGGATCTCCGACGAGCCTCCGGATGAAGAAGCACGCAGAAATTTATTTGGTCAAACTGCTGAGCGGATAGACGAACTTGCAGAAGATATTGCCACAAGACATTCCAGAGACTCATGATTCCGGCGGCGTTGCCGGTAGTCTCGTGTGCCTTTATTTAGTAGCGTGCGTTTTGCCATGGTCATGCTCCACGAATCGCAGACAGCCTCGACGGTACTGTTGATTCGGCCGGCAGGATTCCTGAGTAATCCGCAGACTGCCGAGTCGAATGCCTTTCAGCAAGCGGCAACTTTGTTAGCGGAGGACCTCCAGACGCAGGCGCTGGCCGAATGGCAGGGCCTGGCGGAGCTGCTGCAGGACGCCGGGGTCAAGACCATTGTATTTGATGACACCGAGCAGCCGGCCAAGCCGGATGCCCTGTACCCAAACAATTGGGTCAGTTTCCATGCCGACGGTACGGTCGTGTTATATCCGCTCGAAGCCGAGAACCGCCGGCACGAGCGCCGAATGGATATCATCGAGTCCCTGTCCCGGGATCATGGGTATTCCGTCCGGCGGATTATCGATCTGTCGCCGCTGGAACAAGAGGGCGTGTATGTAGAAAGCACCGGCAGCATGGTCCTGGATCGAGTTAATCATGTTGCCTACGCATGTCTTTCCAGCCGCACGCATACAGAGGGCCTGGCCAGATTCGGCCAGCAACTCGGCTATGAAATGGTCGTCTTCGATGCCCGCGACGGAAACGGAAAGGCGATTTACCATACGAACTTCCTGATGAGTATCGGCGACAGGTTTGCGATCGTTTGTCTCGAGGCTATTACTGATGATAAACAGCGTGATGCCGTCAGAAGTCGATTGCAATCCAGCGGACGGACAGTGATCGCCATTAGCATAGAGCAGATGAACCAATCGGTCGGCAACGTCTTGGAACTCAAGACCACCGACGAAAATTCGATCCTGGTCATGTCCGGTCGGGCACAACGCGCCATCAATGCAGCTCAGTGGTCGGCCATAACGCCGCTTGCGGAACCGCTTGTCGCTGAGCTTGACACGATCGAACAAGCCGGGGGTGGCAGCGCCCGCTGCATGATCGCCGAAGTGCACCTTCCGGCACAGGCCTGAGTGCAACCAGCGATGTCACAGAAGCCGAGAATACTGATGTGCGCGCCAGATTACTTTTCGGTCGATCACAACATCAATCCGTGGATGGCCGGAAACACCGGACAGCTCGACATGGGGCGCGCCATGCGGCAGTGGGAGAACCTGAAACAGGAACTGTCAAAGACCGCAGACATCGAATTGATGGAACCGCAGCCGGATTTGCCGGATATCGTGTTCACTGCAAATGCCGGCTTCGTGCTCGGCAATCGCGCCGTCGCGAGCCACTTCATGCCCGATGAGCGGCGCGCGGAGGAGCCTTATCTGAAGCAATGGTTCCGCGATCAGGGATTCGAACTGTGCGAATTGCCTGATGATGTCGGATTCGAAGGTGCTGGTGACTGCCTGCTCGACCGCAACGGCCCCTGGCTATGGGCGGGGTACGGATTTCGGACCGAAATCGAAGCACATCCGTACCTGGAAAAATGGTTTGATCGCGAACTGGTTTCGATTCATTTAACGGACTCCCGCTTCTACCATATCGATACTGCTTTCTGTCCACTAACTGACGGATATCTCCTCTATCACCCACCGGCGTTTGACTACGAGTCGCGCTTAGCCATTGAAAAGCGAGTGCCGTCAGAGAAGCGCATTGTCGTGGACACTGAGGATGCGGGAAATTTTGCCTGCAACGCGGTGAACGTAGGGAAGGATATATTCGTGCACAAAGCCTCCAGACCGCTAAAATCCCGGATACAAAAGCGAGGCTTCAGGGTCCACGAACTCGACCTTTCCGAATTTCTGAAATCCGGAGGTTCCGCTAAATGCCTCACGTTGCGTTTAACCGAACCCGGTGGGGCATAAACGCCCTTCATATCGAATCGGCTGCCTTCAAAAGCGCCTCGAGTGTGACTTCGGCTCACTTCAAGTCGTTCATCCTTGAACTTGTATAGCAATGACATCGCTTTGCTTTGATCCGGTCAGCCACGACGCCGGTGCTACAATCACAAGGACTTAAACGTTTACTTGTTGCCCGATGCTCGAACTTGGCCTGAAAGTTTTTATCAGTTATCTGATCGGATCGCTGAATGGCAGCTTGATCATCGGCCGCATGTTCGGCGGCGTCGATATCCGCAAGGTCGGTAGCGGCAACGCGGGTGGGACGAATGCGCTGCGAACCCAGGGGAAGATGTTCGCCTTTTGGGTAATACTCATCGATGTGGGCAAAGGAAGCCTCCCGACTTGGCTGTTGCCTGGCCTGGCGCTGCCGTGGATTGGGCTGGACCCGGAAATTTCGCGCACCTGGCTGACCTACGCAATTGGCGGAGCAGCCATCGTAGGGCACTGTTATCCAGTCTGGTTTCGTTTCGCCGGAGGCAAGGGTGCCGCAACAGCCATCGGCGTGTTGGCAGTTATTGCACCATTGTTACTGCTGCCGATGGCGATCACCTGGGTCCTGATGCTGATCATAAGCGGTTATGTCGGTCTGGCCACGATTTGCGCCGCAGTCGTGATTCCGGTTTACGTCGCTGTCACCGCTCTTCCAGAAGGGATGGATCTGCTGGTGTTTACGACATTGTTGGCAATGTTCGCTGTCTTTACCCACCGATCCAATATCCAACGCATTTTGAGCGGTGATGAAGAGCGCGACATGCAGTCCAGATGGCGGGACCGCGCTCGCTGAGACGCATGCGTATTCAGCAACAGATCTTGCGCCTGCTGGCGGACGGCGAGTTACATTCCGGCCGGTCGCTGGCTGAACTCCTCGGCGTGTCGCGAACCGCCATATGGAAACATATTGGCCAGCTGCGCGAACTGGGACTTGAATTTGAAGCGGTACCGGGCGCCGGATACCGCTGGTCAACGCCAATCGAGCTGTTGCAGGTTGATCGCATCATGGCGGAACTCGGTGCGGATATCTGCGCCAATCTGGAAGCAATCGATCTGCTGTGGACTGCGGAGTCGACCAGCGATGAACTGTTGGCAAAGGACCCGCCACCGCTGGGTCGCAGCAGAGTGTGTCTGGCCGAATGCCAAACCGGTGGTCGTGGCCGTCGCGGCCGGAAATGGCTTTCCCCGTTTGGTGGCGGCATATATCTGTCGCAGAGCTGGTGTTTTGCGGCAGCTCCTGGAGAACTTACGGCGCTGCCGCTTGCGGCGGGAGTCGCCGTGCTGCGAGCCTTACGGGCAATGGGCGCTGCATCGCTTAGCCTGAAATGGCCCAACGACGTCCTCGCCGACGGCAGAAAACTGGCCGGCATCTTAGTCGATCTCCGGGGCGAGGCAGAAGGCCCGTTGACCGCGGTAGTTGGTGTCGGGGTGAACCTCGCGGTGCCGGCGTCCGTTGCTGCCATGATTCAAGCCGAAGGGGGCATGCCGCCGGTCGGTCTTGGACAGATTGACGCGGGCCCGGCACGTTCGCGAAACCGGCTCGCAGCAGAGCTTATAAGCGCCCTGCATCGGGCCATGCATGAGTTCAGCGAGACCGGGTTCGCGGGTTTTGCCGGGGAATGGGCAGCGCGTGATTACTTGCGCGACAGGCGGATAAGCGTTCGTATCGGTGACCGGGTGTGTGAAGGCGTGGCCAAGGGCATCGGCGCGGACGGGCAGTTTCGCCTGGAAAGCAACGGCAGGGTTGAACGTATCGTGTCCGGCGATGTAACGCTCAGGGACTCGCAGTGATATTGCTGCTGGACATTGGCAACACACGAATAAAGTGGGCATACGCTGGTGACGATCACTTGCTCCATGTCGGTGATATCGTCCACCGTGGTCACGACGCCGAGCGCATTGCAGAATTCGTCGAGCAGCTGCCGGAGGCACCCAGCGGGGTATTTGCCGCCAACGTTGCCGGGACCCGGTTAGGCAGTGCCGTTGCGCAGGCTATCGATCGTCGTTTCGGGCTGCCGGTTCGCTTTGCCGTCACCGACCGTGAGCGCGGTCCGGTTCGCAACGGTTATGACGACATTGCCCAGCTGGGCGTCGATCGCTGGGCAGCGATCGTGGGTGCCTACACTCACTTCGGTTCGGCGGTCTGCATCGTTGATGCCGGCACGGCGGTGACCGTTGACCTGGTACGTGATGGGGGTCAGCATCTTGGTGGGCTGATCGTCCCCGGCCTGCAGTTGATGCGTTCATCGCTGGAGCAGGATACCGGAGACATAGAGCGCTTCAGTAAAAAATCAGCGGAGCAGGCAGCGGCAAGTTTTCCAGGTCGCAACACCGCGGCGGCGGTGCGCCAGGGCACGATGGCCGCATTGGTTGCTCTGATAGACTCCTGCGTGGTGGCGTTGCAGGCGGAAGCCGGCACCCAGCCCGAGTTGGTGTTGACCGGGGGCGACGCATCGGACTTGCTGGTAGCCCTGCATCGGCCTGCCGTGTACAAACCGCTGTTGGTGCTAGAAGGTCTCAAGGAACTTTCGGACTGATTGGTTCAGATGCGCAACATCGCTCTGGTATTGTTGCTTTCGAATCTGCTGCTGTTGGCTTGGCAGCGTTGGGTGGTCCCGCCGGAACAGCCACGCGGAACGTTGGAGTTGAGCCAGGACTATTCGGATCTGGTTTACATGCCCCGCCCGGGATCAACCCCGGCCGCAGACGACCCCATCCTCGGTACGACGCCATTGACTCCCGATTCCCGGGTCCGCTGCCTGCGGATCGGGCCATTCGGCCGCGAATCGGATGCACTGCGCGTGCGCGACGGGTTAGAGGGCGGTGGGGTAGCGGTGCAGCAAACCTCCGAACAGGGCGATATTTGGGTTGGCCACTGGGTAACGGTTAAGGGCCTGGAGACGCGCGAAAATGCTCGGAAAGCGCTGGCAAGTCTGGCCGCCAATGGCATGCAGGATGCATATATCGTCAGCGAGGGCGCGCCGACCATTTCTCTGGGGGTTTTCCGCAAGCGGGCCAGCGTTGATATCGTGGCCGGCAAAGCGCGGGCGCTGGGCTTTGTCGTCGAGACGACAGACCGCCTGCGGCCCGGCACCAACTACTGGCTAGACACGCAATTGACCGGTACGCAGGCGTTGCCGCTGCGCCTTATACTGCAGGATATGGGACAGATCCTGCGCTCGGAGACGATTGCCTGCCC
>JAPUGB010000020.1 GCA_027293165.1 Gammaproteobacteria bacterium | reverse complement strand
TGCTCGGGCACCGGCGCCTGGCGCCGCCATCCCGAAGCGCGCTGGCTTTTGACGCCCGAACAATTGGCCGACTTTACGGCGACGCAGGCCAATTTGCTGCGCGATGGCGCAAGATTGGTGCGCCCGGGCGGCTGGCTGGTCTACGCGACGTGTTCGTTGTTGCCCGAAGAAAACGAAGCGCAGGCCGACGCCTTTCTCGCCGGCCATCCGCAGTTCCGCCGCGTGCCGGTCGGCGATTACCTGTCCACCGATCAATTGACCCTGGCTGGTCTGAACACCGACGGCGATTTGCACCTCACGCCGGCGCGCAACGGCGTCGACGGTGTTTATGCCGCGGTGTTCGAAAAGGCCGACGGCGGTTGAGCGGGGCCACCATACGTGCCGCCACGCCTGACGACGGGGACACGATTGCGCGCATTCATGTGGAAACCTGGCGCTCGACCTATGCCGGCATCATCCCCGACGTCTACCTGGTGCGCATGAATGTTGGGCAGCAGCGCATGATGTGGCGGAAAACCCTGCAAGGCAGCGGCCACAGGCATCATGTGGTCGTCGTGGAGCTGGCGGGCAAAGAGGTTGTTGGATTTGCCAGTTGCGGGGCCGCCCGCCGCAATTTGCTGCCGCGCCGCGCGCCCTACGACGGCGAGGTCTTTACCTTATACGTCGCCGTCGACCACCAGGGACAGGGCCATGGCAAGCGGCTGCTGGACGCCTGTTTCGACACGCTGCGCGAGCAGGCCAAAACCTCCGTGGTGGTCTGGGTCCTGGCCGCCAACCCGGCGCGGTTCTTCTACGAGGCTAGCGGCGGCCGCAAGGTCGCCGAGCGCATCGAACGCTTCGCCGGCGCCGAACTAGCAGAACTCGCCTTCGGCTGGAATTTGTCGGCGGGGGGCTAGATTGTCATTCGATGTACAAGTGCGGGTGTGGCGACGTCCGTTAGCGTGTCCACACCGGTGAACCGAAAAGAACCCGACAAACGACCGGTTTTGACTCAATTTGAACCGTTCAACGCATTAACTCTGACCAAGTGATTGTATAAGCCAAGGTACATATCCACGGTATTCAGTTGGTTTCGGTCTTGTGCGAGCGACTACAGCAATAGACTGCGAGCACGACAATAGGTGTATTCCCAGGAGTTCGGTACTCGTGGAAGGAGCTAGCTCACCAGTCTCCACAGCATTATCGAGCGCCCTTTTAAAAGCTCGTCTGATTCGGGCGTAGTGCTTACGCACTATTCGTCGGACTTCCGGATCTTCCGGCGCGAGCTCGGTCGCGGAGTTTGTCATCAGACAACCCTCGCATTCCAGCTTGTGTGTTGCGCCATGGACGATCTTCTCGAAATAGTTACGAATATCTTCGAGACCGGGTTCGGTGCCCTCCAAACCTGACAACAAATCGCTCACGATCTGAGACGAATACCGGTCAAGCGCCGCAAGAAAAACGGCACGTTTGTCACCGAAGGTGCCATAGAAGCTAAACTTGTTGATCCCCATCGCTGACGTTAGATCGGTCAACGAAGTCGATGCATAGCCATGTTTCCAAAATGTGCGCATCGCCGCGTCGAGTGCATCATCAGGGTCGAAGGCTTTTGGTCGTGGCATGGCTATCTGCTTCCCTCTACGCGAACACAACCACGCAGCACGAATCCACTACTTGACAGATCATTCTTAGCAATCATACTAGAAAATAACTGACCGATCAGTCAGATATTGCTAAACAGGTTAATCATGGGTGAAAAAGGTAACAAGGCGACGGCTAAAGGCGCGAAATTCACTGAAGAATTGGTGCCCCGGTTGGGAGTGCTGGGTGAGGTCTCGATGAAAAAGATGTTTGGTGGATACGGGATCTTCCACGACGGTAAGATGTTTGGGCTGGTGACTTCCAAAGCCGAGTTCTTCTTGAAGGTCGACGACACCAACAGTAAACGATTCGAAAAAGCCAAGTCGCCCCGACACGGGAAGATGCCGTATTTCCGGGTACCGAAAAAGGTGCTTCAAAACGACAAGGAATTCATCAATTGGGTGAAATCGGCTGTCGAGGTGGCGCATGACTGAGTCGGTAGGTACGAGTTCCGTACAGCCGAGTTCGAAATTTGCGATGGTAAACGACTCCAATATGCACTATCTCGAGATCGGGGAAGGACGGCCAATTCTATTCCTGCACGGAAACCCAACCTCGTCCTATCTCTGGCGTAACGTCATCCCCCACGTCGCACCACATGGCCGATGTATCGCACTCGACCTCATCGGCATGGGGCGTTCGGACAAACCCAATATCGAATATCGGTTTGACGACCACGCGACCTATGTCGAGGGGTTTATTGACGCGTTGGAGCTAACAGACATCACGCTAATTGTGCACGACTGGGGAGCCGGACTTGGTCTGGATTATGCCTGTCGGCACCCGGAGAACGTTTGTGCCCTTGCATTCATGGAAGGCGTCTATCGTCCAGTAAGCTGGAAAGAGCGACCGATCATAGAGCGCTTTATGTTTAAGCGCATGCGGCACCCGGAAAAGGGTTACAAGATGATCGTGGAGAACAACTTCTTTGTGGAACGCGTTCTGCCGATGATGACCGTACGCACACTCAGCGCCGAAGAGATGGCTGCGTACCGCGAGCCATTCTCAAAACCGGAACACCGTCGACCATTGCAGATGTGGCCACGGCAAATCCCATTCGATGGCGATCCCCCAGAGGTTCACGAGCGCATTGACGCTGCTAACGGTTGGCTGCGCTCTGCAGATTGTCCGAAACTCTTGCTATGGGCAAAACCCGGTGGGTTGATCCGAAAGAAGGATATCGACTGGTTTCGGTCCGAAGTCCCCAATCTCGAAGACGTGTGTATCGGCAAGGGCAAACACTACATCCAGGAAGACCAACCCGACGCCATCGGCAAAGCGATCGCCCAATGGATCGTTAAGGGAGAATGATCGAGGATTCCCTCGCACTGCTTTAGGTTTGGATGTGGCTACGGACGGAAGTGCCCAAACGCGGGTATTCGTGACGGGAGCCGGCATAAAAGCAGACACCAGCGCCCCATCGCATGCCAAATGTTCGTTTACGAGCCGCCCCTAGTGCAGCGGCCGGCAGAATCGGCTATCAAGC
>JAPUGB010000002.1 GCA_027293165.1 Gammaproteobacteria bacterium | reverse complement strand
CTGGGCTATGACCAGATGATCACCGGCGATTTCATCGCCGACCGCAACGACGTCGATCCGGACGAGCCCGACAGCTCGGCAATGTTCTGACATCGGCTGCCACCCGCGCCACCGCTTCGTCGAACTGAGCCGCCAGGCGCCGCGAATTCATCACACTTAGCCGCAGGCACCGCGCAAATGCTCCGGCGCTACGCTGTCGCTAATGCGCTCTTCGCATTCACCCGGCACCTGCAGCCGATAACCCATCGCCCGCTCCCAGGCGCGTTGCCGGGGGTGTTGTCGGAGGCGACATCGCAACGCCGGAGCCGAGACAACGCGACCGGCGACGCGCCACGACAACTGAATCGGTGGGCGGTTATGACAAGCCGGGGCAATCAGCCTGGAGCATCACTCGGAAGGCCTTAGACTGTATGGCCTGCGGCGCCTGTACGGTCCGGACTGACTAGCGATATACTTCCGGAGAACGCGTGGACGGCAGCGGAACTTCCCGCGAGCGGGTGCGATCAAACGAGTCATGTATAACCTAATGCGACGAGCGAGAGTTTGAGTGGTTACAACGATTGAAGAGGCAAAGCCGCTTGAATTTACACCGGCCGTAGAGCGGGCCACGGCAGCGGCCTACGACCGCTTGAAAAACGTCATCCCGGACGTCGAATGGCCGGTGCATGCCCCCTATATCGCTGCGATCAACGAACTCAAGCGTGAGCGAAACGCGATCCTGCTGGTTCACAATTACCAAACGCCCGAAATTTTTCATGGCGTCGCCGATTATGCCGGTGATTCATTAGGCCTGGCCCAGGAGGGTGCCGAAACCGACGCCGACGTCATCGTGCTCTGTGGGGTGCGTTTCATGGCCGAGACCGCGAAGATCCTCAGCTTTGACAAGACGGTGTTGATTCCCGACCTCGGTGCTGGATGTTCGCTGGCCGCATCGATCACCGGCGAAGACGTTCGCCAACTCAAGAAACGGCACCCCGGTGTGCCGGTCGTGACCTATGTCAACACCTATGCCGACGTCAGGGCAGAAACCGATATCTGCTGCACGTCGGCGAACGCCGTCAAAGTTGTCGAATCGCTCGGCGTGGATCGCGTGATCTTTTTGCCGGACGCTTACCTGGGCCGCTACGTAGCAACCCAGACCGATGTTGAGTTGATCCTGTGGGACGGAACCTGTGAAGTCCACGAAAGATTTTCGGCCGAGGAAATCCGCGATTACCGCAAGGCCTACCCGGGCATTCATATCATCGCTCATCCGGAATGTCCGCCCGAGGTGCTGGCCGAGGTCGATTTTGTCGGTTCCACGTCCGGCATGATCAAGCACGTTGGCGAGACGCAGCCGAAACAGGTTGTCATGATTACCGAGTGTTCGATGAGCGACAATGTCGCGGTCGAGTATCCGGAGGTCGACTTCATTCGTCCGTGCAATCTCTGCCCGCACATGAAACGCATCACGCTGCCGAAGATTCTGCATTCGCTCCGCCATCTCGAATACGAGATATCGCTCGAACGGGATGTCGCCGAGCGGGCCAGCGCCTCGCTGGAGCGGATGCTGGAGGTCGGCCGCAACTGAGCCGCCTAGCATGCCACAGCAGGACTACACGCCGGTCATCGTCCTCGGCGGCGGCCTCGCAGGCCTGACAGTCGCTTTGCGCCTGGCCGATTCCGGCGTGCACGTCGGGCTGCTGGCCAAGCGCACGCTAGAGGACGGCTCCAGTTATTTTGCGCAGGGCGGCATCGCCGCGGTGTTCGGCAAAGACGATTCGATCGAGTCGCATATACAAGACACCATAAATGCAGGCGCCGGGCTGTGCCATCGAGAGACGGTTGAATTCGTAGTCGACCGTGGACCCGAATGCGTCGAATGGCTGATCGAGCAGCAGGTCCCGTTCACGCGCGAAGATGCCGGGGATGGGTTTCACCTGACCCAAGAGGGCGGCCACAGTCACCGTCGTGTGATCCATGTAACTGACGCGACGGGCCAGGCAGTCATGCAGACGCTGGAGGAGAAGGTTCGCCGTCATCCGAACATCCGCCTGTTCGAACAGCACATCGCCGTCGATATCATTACCAGCGCCAAGCTCGGTCATGCAGGACCGAACCGCGGCCTCGGCATCTATGCGCTGGACAAGTCCTCGGGCGAGATCGTCACCCTGACGGCGCAGACCGTTGTGCTGGCGACCGGTGGCGCCTCCAAGGTTTATCTCTATACGAGCAACCCCGACACATCGACCGGCGACGGCATAGCGATGGCCTGGCGGGCCGGTTGCCGCGTGGGAAACATGGAGTTCGTCCAGTTTCATCCGACCTGCTTGTACCACCCGCAGGCCAAATCGTTTCTGGTTTCCGAGGCTGTGCGCGGCGAGGGAGGGCAGTTGCAACTGCCGGACGGACGGCGGTTTATGCCGGACCATGATTCCAACGCCGAGCTGGCGCCTCGGGATATCGTGGCGCGCGCGATCGACTACGAGATGAAGCGTGGGGGTTACGACTGCGTCTATCTGGACATCAGCCATCAGCCGGCCGACTTCATTCGTTCGCACTTTCCGAACATTTTGAAACGCTGCGCCGAGTACGGCTTCGACATGACGACAGAACCGCTACCGGTCGTTCCGGCCGCTCACTACACCTGCGGTGGCGTAGTAACCGACCTGAACGGTCACGCCGACCTGGCGGGGCTATACGCAATCGGCGAGTGTGCATTCACGGGTCTGCACGGCGCGAACCGGCTGGCCAGCAACTCATTGCTCGAATGCCTGGTCTTTGCAACGGCGGCCAGCGAGCAGATTCAGCGCGATCTGGCCAAAGAAGACCTCGACGAGCGGCCGGTACCGGCGTGGGACGAAAGTCAGGTCACCGATCCCGATGAGCAGATCGTTGTCACGCATAACTGGGACGAATTGCGCCGGGCCATGTGGGACTATGTCGGGATTGTCCGCACCGACAAACGTCTGCAGCGGGCCATGCATCGCGTCGAGCTGCTACAGGAAGAGATTCGCGATTACTACAGCAATTTCAAAATCAACAATAACCTGATCGAACTGCGCAACCTGGTGGCCGTGGCCGAGCTGATTATCAGCAGCGCCTTATCACGCCGCGAAAGTCGGGGCCTGCACCACACCCTCGATTATCCTGACACGGAGTCCGATGACAACGCTGCCGACACCGTCATGGTGCCGGCGAATTTTTCGGACAACGGTAGCGGCACGGTCGCAAGTCTCACGGGTACGGCCACGGGAGCACAATAAAAATGCCTGGATGGGGAAGACGGAGAAGCATGGGGCCGGTCTGCCTGTTGATCGTCGGGGTAGCGGCCGGCACGGCGTTTGCCCAGGATCGTCTGAGTGACGAGGTCCTGCAGTCGGCTGACTACACTCGCGGCCGGCTCGCGTTTCAGCAACGCTGCAGTGCCTGCCATACGCTGGCCAATCGCGGCAGCAATCTGGCCGGACCGAATCTGTGGGGCGTCGTCAATAACCCCGCCGGTTCCAAAGACGGCTTCGCTTATTCAGCTGCCTTGAGCCGTGCCGAATTTGACTGGACGCCGGACCGGATTGCGGCATTTATCGCCGATCCCGCTGCGTCGGTCGTCGGGACGACGATGATGATCCCCGAAGGGGTGCCGGAAGCTGATCGG
>JAPUGB010000199.1 GCA_027293165.1 Gammaproteobacteria bacterium | reverse complement strand
CGCGTAGCAGGCCAGCACAAACACCCCGGCCGGTACCGCATCCGATTGGCTTATGGGTGATTTCAAGCCGGCTGCCAGGGCCTTTGTTTTTTGCCGTTCCCTGTCATTTACCTGCCAAAGGAATTCGTTGAACCAGCACTGAATTGCCAGCGTCTCGCACAAGTGACTCGATTCCAGGCCGGCACCGGGCTGATCCGAGAATTTATCTAGCAACGCATGTCTGCACCCTGTCAGCAAACGCTCCAGCTTTTCATCTGCGACGATGCAATGACGAAGCAGCGTCTGTAGCAACGGGTCAGCAAGTCTCCCCGTCAGATCATCCAGCACGATCTCGGCGTCGTCCTGTTCCGCCCAATCGGCCGGCAATGTGAATGCGCCACCGACGATCGGGTCGTTCCTGATCAGACTGAGCGCCGGCAGCGCCAGGTGCTGGTAATCGATCCCGTCCTTTGCAAAGCAGTCGATCAGGAGTGATTTCAGGCCGGCATCAAACCCAGTGAATTCCGTGGCTCGAATTGCCTGGGCCAACCCGGTCCAGAAGCGCAAGGTGCCCGGCTCTATTCGTACGGCCGCGCGGTATTCGAGTATCGATTCGTCATGGCGACCAGCTTCGTTCAGCGCATTGGCGAGATGGTGATGCGCGGCGGCATAATCTCGGTTGGCTTTTATGGCGGCCTTGAAACCCGTAATTGCGGCATCCAGTTTCCGTTGGTTGTACAGCACAATCGCTTTGTTGTGCAGAGCCTCCGCATCCCCCGGGTTGATCGACAACGCGCGGTCGTACGCATCGATCGCCTGCTCCGGTTTGCCCAGCGAATCACAAACGATACCGAGGTTATACCAGGCGTTCTGGTGGCCCGGATCCAGTTCTACCGCCTTGTGATATTCCAGCAGTGCCTGTTCATCACGTCCCGTGTCGCGATATGCGTTACCGAGGTTTGAATGCATCGCCGCGACGCCACCTTGCATTTCGATCGCTTTTTCGAGAAAGGGAATCGCGCCATCGGCATCGCCTTGCTGGCGCATCGCAAGACCGAGCAGGTGCAGGGCATCCGGATTCTCGGGCTCACTGGCAAGGACTTGCCGGTAGACAGGTATCGCATCGTGTACCTGGCCGCTCTGATGCAGCGCGATGCCTTTTTGCATCGCCCGGGAAATCTGGTCGTCCTTTCCTGTCATTGATCTGCGTGTATCCGCCGCCCGCACGAGCCGGTGACTGGTCAGTAAACCAACCATTTGGAATTCTGGCAACAGCATCGGCCGAAAAACACGGGATTTGTGGTTTTGTCAGGCGGACCGGCCCAAATCCAGTATTTTGCCGGCAATGACTGGCGGCAGCGGGCTGTACAGGGGTATCATCGCCGGCCCCGTGGCTGATATTGAGCTCGCGCGCAGCAATAACGCCGGCAAACCACCAGAGTGATAGATAATGGATTTCCGCTGTCGAAGGAAAAGGAATGACTGACAAATTCGCAAAAATTCTGACCGCCCTGCTGTTGTCTGTTGCGCTGGTCTCATGCGGCGACTCGGACCAGCCATTGCCGACGCTGCTGTTCGATGCGGAACCGGCGGTAAGCCCCGTTGCTACTCTGCCGCACGCGTGGGAACTGACCGTATCGACCAATTTGTTTACCGCAATCACTGCGGTGCTCGACGACGGCATGGGCCACGCATATACAATCGATTTTGGCCTACAGCGACGCAACCACGTTCTGACCGTGCTCGGGATGCGTCCCGACCGGACATATACGCTGAACGTCACCGCACACACGCTCGACGGCATCATTCTCGAGTCCACGACTACACTGCAAGTTACAACCCCGCCGCTGCCGGCAAATTTTCCGACGATCAGTTTGCTGTCGGGTGACCCTGCCCTGATGGAACCGGGTTACACGTTGATGGATACCGGGCGCAAGGATGGCAGCGCGGCGTTTATTGTCATCGTGGACGACGAGGCGGAAGTTGTCTGGTATTTCCAGACCAGTTCGCTAACGGAGACCGAGCGCGTCCCAGCAGGTAACTATCTGTCCATTGATGAGGGATCCGGCCTGATTCAGTTCATCAATGAAAGAGGCGAAGTGATTTTCTCATTGCATTCGGCGCAGTCCCATCCTGCGACTGGCAATAGTGTCGCGGTCGATGTGGCCGAATTTCACGACGACGTCGTCCAACACGACCTGTTTGCCCAGTACTTCACCAGCATCCGCGATGCGTCGCGTACCGTCGATAACTTTCCGCTGGATGAGAACGATCCCACAATGACCGGGACTGTAAATGTTTTGGACGAGCCAATCATCGAATTCGATCTCGGCGGCAATATTCTCAACCGCTGGGATTTTCTGGATATGCTAAAGCCGACACGCATAGGCTATGACGGTACATCGGGTTTACCGGCGGCGGCCGACTGGGCGCATGTCAACTCGGTCGCTTATAACGTGCTCACGGACAATTTGATCGTGTCACTAAAACACCAGGATGCGGTGGTAAATTTTAATCGTGCCGACGGTACCTTGAACTGGATATTGAGTTCGCCTGCCAACTGGGAGGGGTTCGAGCAGTTCCTGTTGACCCCGGATGGCGGCGTCTTTGCCTGGCCCTACCATCAGCACGCCGTCGAAATCACCGGCGACAACTTCATCCTGTTCGATAACGGCAACCGCCGCGCCAGCCCTTTCACCGGCGAGCCGGTTGTGAGCGC
>JAPUGB010000198.1 GCA_027293165.1 Gammaproteobacteria bacterium | reverse complement strand
CTATCTGGCGCGCCAGCGTCTGTTCCCTGTACACATCCCAGCCGTCATCAAACTTTCCTTTATAACGGTCAATCCAATCCGCCGGCACGTGGTGCGGTGCGTGGGTGGCTCCGGTAGCAAAATAGACGAAGAATGGCTTGTCCGGCGTTAGCGACTGCTGGGAACGCACCCAGGTGATCGCCTGATTGGTCATATCGGTGGTGAAGTGGTAGTCGGGATCGTCGGGCAGATGTACTGGCGCCGTGCCATCGTGAAGGACCGGCGAAAACTGATTGGTTTCACCGCCGATGAAACCGTAGAATTTTTCGAAACCTGATCCGGTCGGCCAACGGTCAAACGGACCGGATACGCTGACCTCCCACGGCGCCGTTTCGTGATACTTGCCGAAGGCCGCCGTATTGTAGCCATTCAAACGTAACATCTCGGTGACCGTCGCAACGCTAAGCGGACGCTGACCCCGGTTTCCTTGAAATCCTGTTGCGACTTCCATGACCGAACCCGCGTTGGCCGAATGATGATTGCGCCCGGTCAGGATTGCCATGCGGGTGGGCGAGCACAGTGCCGTGGTATGAAATTGGTTAAAACGCAAACCATCTGCCGCGAGCCGACCTAATGTCGGTGTCTGGATGCCACCACCGAAACTCGCCGCGGCCCCGAAACCGATGTCGTCGATGAGCACGATGACAACGTTGGGCGCACCTTCAGGAGCCCGTACCGAGAATGGGGGCGGTGCCTCAGCATTTCGCGCATTGAGCTCGGTGATCTTTGGAAACACCGGATCGGGAACCGGCAAGACGGTGCGGTCCAGCGTGCCCGGGGCGCTCGTGACATTCCGTTCGGTTCCCTGTGGATATTCCGGACTGTCCGAGCAGCCAGCCAATATCAGCAACAAACTCAAATGGACAGTTACGAGATGGTGTTTATTGTTCATTATTGATCTCCCGAGCCGCAAACGATTATCCGCTTTTTGTTTTCTGCAGCGATCGCGTCGGCAAGAATAAACGACAGCATGATATCCGCAAGAAAATAGCCGAGCCGCCAATGTGCGCCTTGGGTCGTTTTCTACCTGCCGGAATTCACCTGCTGGACAAGAACCGGCGTCAGACCGAGGTTTTCGTGATTTCGAAGATCAGGACTGGCACCATTCGAAATCCTCGGTCCGACCCCGGTTTCTTGCGATAGGTAAACTGTCACCGAATTCCGCTATGCTTTCCGCAATCATCCGCCCCGCAACAGGTGAGCAAGAATGAGCCAGGTAAGCATCGAACGCCGTGACGGCGTTGCCATCATCACCATCGACAATCCACCGGTCAACGCGCTGTCGCAGGCAGTCCGGGAAGGACTTAAGCGCTGCATCGACGAGGCGACAGACGACGACGCCATTGCGGCGATCGTGATTATCTGTACTGGCCGTACCTTTATCGCCGGTGCCGATATTCGTGAATTCGGGCGTCCGCCGGAGCCACCGCATCTTCCGGACGTAGTCGCCCGCATCGAGGCGGCAGATAAACCCGTGGTAGCCGCTATGCACGGTACTGCGCTTGGCGGGGGACTCGAGGTAGCGCTGGGTTGTCATTATCGAATTGCTGCAAGGTCCGCAAAGCTCGGCCTCCCGGAGGTCAGCCTGGGCTTGCTGCCGGGCGCATCGGGAACGCAGCGGTTACCGCGATTGATCGGCGCGGAGCGGGCGCTGGACATGATACTTTCCGGCAAGCCGGTCAAAGCGCAGGTGGCTCTTGACTACGGCCTGGTTGATCAGATCTGCGACGATGACAAACTCCGGGATACAGCGATTGAGTTCGCCGTTTCCCAGGTCGGCAACGGACCGCGCCGCATCAGCGAAATGACGGTCGCGGACGTCGAACCCGATCTTTTCGAAAAAACCAGGACGGCCATTGCCAGGAAGACCCGCGGTCTGATGTCGCCGGAAAGAATCATTCGCTGTGTCGAGTTGTCGACGCAGGTCGGTTTCGACGAGGGCTGCAAGGCGGAGCGTGAACTGTTCCTCGAATGCAAGAATTCAGCACAATCGGACGGCCTGCGTCACGCATTTTTCGCCGAGCGCGCCGTTTCCAAGGTGTCGGGCATTGGCAAGGACACGAGCGTACGAGCCACAGACAAGGTCGCCGTTCTCGGCGCCGGCACGATGGGCGCCGGCATCGCGTATAACTGCCTCACTGCCGGTTGCACCGTGCATCTGCTGTACAACGATGAAGCGGGCCTGAAAAGGGGCGCGACAACCATTCGCAAATTATTTGAGGGTGGTGTTACGCGCGGCAAAATCAGCGAGGAGGACATGGCGGATGGCGTCGGCCGTTTGAGCACCACAACGGATTACGGCGACATCGGCGATGCCGATCTTGTGATCGAGGCTGTATTCGAAAACCTGGCGATCAAGAAAGAAGTCTTCGAAAAACTCGACGCGGTGTGCAAGGCCGGGGCGATACTCGCGACGAATACGTCGACCCTCGATGTGGACGCAATTGCCGGCGCGACAAAACGTCCACAAGATGTTATCGGTCTGCATTTCTTCAGTCCGGCTCACATCATGCGCCTGCTTGAAATCGTGCGCGGCGCGGAAACGTCTAACGAGGTCATTGCCACATCGCTCGCCCTCGCAAAACGGCTGCGAAAAATCGGTGTCGTCGTCGGCAACTGTTTTGGTTTCGTCGGCAACAGAATGCTGTACAACTATGGCCGCGAAAACCAGTTCCTGTTGCTGGAAGGCGCGGCACCGGAACAAATAGACCAGGCGCTTACTGACTGGGGCATGGCAATGGGACCGAATGCGGTTGGCGATCTTGCCGGCCTCGACGTTGGCTACAAGGTCAGGCAGGAGCGTACCGACCTGCCCAATGATCCGCGCTTCTATCGCATCGCGGATTTGCACGTCGAACAGGGGCGCTTTGGGCAAAAGACAGGCAAAGGCATGTACCTGTATGCCGAGGGCTCCCGCGTGCCAACGCCGGACCCGGAGGTGCAATCTCTTATCGATAATGAGTCCGCAAAACTCGGCATTGCGCGGCGTGACATCGAGCCACAGGAGATCATCGAGAGATGCATCTACGGCCTGATCACTGAAGGTGCACGGATTCTCGAGGACGGCATCGCAACACGTTCAAGCGACATCGATGTCGTGTGGACAAACGGTTACGGATTTCCACGACATCGTGGCGGGCCGATGCACTTTGCGAACACCGTCGGCCTGGCAGCAGTGTACGAAAAGGTGTGCGAGTTCAGGGACAGATTCGGCACCGAGTTCTGGGAGGCACCCGGTTTGCTGAAGGATCTTGCCGACAAGAATCAGCGATTTTCTGATTTTGACAAGAGTAATAAATAAACGGTAGTCAACGGCCCATCGTGAAGCCGGCATCCTCGACCAGTGCGCTGACTTCGCGCTCGGTTTCATTCGATGCCAACATGCGCGCAAAGCGGGCGGTTTGATAACGCTCGTTTTTCGCGTATTCCTGAAATTCCGGCGTATCGTACAAGGCTTCGAAGACCGGCAGTTGATCAATTGGCAGAATAATTTCTGCAATGCCCAGCGTCATCGAGTTTTTATCGATAGCGCTCAGTTCGGATATCGCCGTATCAACATTCCCCTCCACCGCGTGCAAGGCAACGCGTACGATGGCCAGTGTCTTGTCAGCCAGCAACGCACTGTCGGTCAACATGCCGGTATCCCATAGGGCCGCAATCAGGCGGTCGGCATCCGCTCGCTTACCAGTGATGGCATTACAATGGCTGAGCAGTACAGCATCGATCAGATCTCTGTTCTC
>JAPUGB010000197.1 GCA_027293165.1 Gammaproteobacteria bacterium | reverse complement strand
GACAACCCGGTTGGCGGTCCTCCGCTGGGCTGGCTCAAAAATGTCGGTGTAGGGCTCCGGCTCGGATCCACGCGCAGCAGCGGCAGGGACGTCGTGCATATCGATATCGCCTTCCCACTCGACGGCGATCCGTCGATTGACAGCGTGCAGTTCCTGATCGAAAAGAAATCCAGCTTCTGACCGCGACCGGAATCACGCGCCGCCAGGGTCTAAGCTTAAGGCAAACCATACGGAATGGCCGTGGCACTCTATCTGGACGATAAACGACTTGTAAAACAACTGCTTGCGAATGACGCGCGGGCGTTTGAGCGGTTTTTTAACGAGAACTTCGCCAGGCTGTACCGATTTGCCGTGACGCGCCTGCCGGACGACCCGGACGGGACGCGCGAGGTGGTGCAGATTGCGTTGACCAAGGCGATGCGCAAATTGCACACGTATCGGGGCGAATCGGCTCTGTTTACCTGGCTATGCGCCATCTGCCGCAACGAAATGAGCGACTGGCTCGCCAGGCTGGGCCGTTACCGGGAGCACATCGTGCTGACCGAGGACTACCCCGAGATTCAGGCCGCCGTCGATTCATTCCAGGCTCCGCGATCGACCAGTCCGGAGGCAAACTACCAGCGGGCCGAGCTCGTGCGGCTGATCCAGGTGGCGCTTGACCGGTTGCCGCCGAAATACGGCAACGTCCTCGAATGGAAATACATCGAGGGCTATTCGGTCAGCGAAATTGCCGTCAAACTGAATTTGGGCAACGAGGCAACACAGTCACTGCTGGCGCGGGCAAAAAGGGCATTCAGTGATGTGTACGGTTCGCTATCCGGTCCTGTGAGATCGGCAACGACAGGAATAACGGCGTGATGGACAGGAATAAACCAATGGATGAGCTGGGCTCGGATGAAGCATTTGCCGAACTTCTGGGTGCGGCTTCACCGCGACCGGCGCCACCGGAGGCGGACGCGGCGCTGATCCGTGAAGCGGTACACGCAGAGTGGCAGCGTGTAGCGGCCGGCAGGACCCGGCGGCGCCACATTGCCTCGTTCGCGCTGGCTGCCTCTGTGCTGCTTGCAGTCTTCGCGACTTTGAATCTGTTGCGTGACACTAGCGATGATGTTCGGGCGCAACAGATGGCGACGATTGCAAAGCAATTTGGCGACGTTCTGGTCAATGATCGGGTTGTCAGCGACCAGCAGGCCGCTGTGGTGCAGGGTCGCGATATTATCAGTACAGGTTCCGGGTCCGGACTCGCACTCGATTGGCACGATGGTGGCTCACTGCGACTGGATGAGAACACGATGGTCGAGTTTGAAGCGGCAAATCAAATTTACCTGCAACTCGGTCGCGTCTATTTCGATTCGCAGGCAGGTCCGCTGCGGGCGCAGGCGGCGGGCGGCGAAACGGTCGAGTTTGCGATACGCACCGACTACGGAGTCGTGCGACATCTCGGCACACAGTACATGGCGAATGTCGGCGGCGGTGAGTTGGTGGTGTCGGTTCGCGAGGGCATCGTGTCAATCGGTGGCACGGTGCGAGCGACCCGGGGGCAGCAATTCGCAATTTCCCGTTCAGGCGTTTTAACGGCCAGCGATACCAATGGCGTGGACGACTGGAGGTGGGTCGAAAAATCCTCGCCCGCCGTGAACCTGCATGGCCGGCTGATACATGAGGCACTCGAGTGGGTAAGCCGCGAGTCGGGTCGCACCATTCAATACACGAGCGCGGGGGCCGAAGCGCTGGCACGAACGGAATCGCTGAAAGGCGACTTCGAATTCGAGCCGAGCCGTGCGCTCGAAATTTTTATGCTGACGGTAGATCTCACTGCCCGGATTGAGGGCACGGTAATCGTAGTCAGTGAAGACTAATCTGCCGAAATGCAAAAGCTAGACCGCTCAGGGACAGCCTAAACCTGTTCCGTGTCGGACAAGAGGTGAACGTGCGCTCTCTCCTGTTCCTGATTTTACTGGCGGCCTGCTCTTTGCCTGCTACGGGTCAAACACCCTCGCAGGTCTACGAGGGCCGGACCGTGGTCTCGGTGATCGAGAATTTTCGATCGCAGGGCTGGCCGTTTGCCTACAGCACCAACCTCGTTGGCGACGATCTGTTTGTCATGGTCGAACCGGAGGGCACGGGAGCGCTTGAGATTGTGCGGGAGATTCTCGGTCCGCATGGACTCACGCTGCGCTCCGAAGAAGGCCTTTGGCTCATTATCCGCAGCAATACGGCCGCGGCAAGAACGGGGAGCCTGCTCATTATCGTCAGGGACCGGCGAGACTTTTTACCGCTTGACGATCTCGAGATCAGTGGTTCTCCCGAGATTGCCGAGGGCATTCTGCTGACGGCAGGCATACGGCAGATATCGGAGATCGCTGCCGGCAGCTACCGCCTTCAGGTGGGCGCTGCGGGTTATCAGGCGGTTGAACGGGACGTCAGCATTCGTCCCGGCCAATCGACGGAACTCAAAGTGGAACTGAGTCCGGAACGCCCTGAAATCGAGAACATTACCGTTTCCGCGAGCCGTTACCAGCTGTCGAGGGACATCAGCACATCGCGATTCGATATTGACCAGCGTTCGATCGAAACACTGCCGGACCTTGGCGACGACCCGCTGCGGGCGACGCACCGCTTGCCTGGCGCCGCCGCCAGCGGCGTGTCGGCGCGAGCGCATTTTCGCGGCGGTGAGGATTCCGAGACCGGCATCATCCTCAACGGCCAGCGGCTGTTCGATCCTTTTCACGTGAGGGATTACCAGAGTATTTTCAGTACGGTCGATTCGCGCGCCATCGATGGAGTGGAGGTTTATACCGGTGGCTTCCCGGTCCAGTACGGAGACCGTTTGAGCGGTGTCGTTCTCATGGAGTCGCTGGACCTGACACGGCCAAGGCACACTGAAATCGGCGTCAGTGTCTTTAACACGTCGTTTCTGACCGCTGGCCGGAATGCCGAGGGCACCACGGACTGGCTGTTCTCGGCGAGGCGGGGCAACCTGGACCTCGTCATCGACAGCAAATTCGGCCGGCCCAGGTACTACGACATCTTCAGCCAGTTTTCGACCTGGCTGACGCCAGACACGCGTCTTTCCGGCAACGCATTGTTTGCAGACGACCAGGTTCTGGTGGTTACCGAAAGCGACCTGGACGAAGTCGAAAAGGCAACGAGCCAGACCCGGAACGCACAATTCTGGCTGGCGCTCGAAAATCGATGGAGCGATACGCTAAGCAGTTCCACGGTGCTTTCAATCAGTTCGTTCAGTAATCGCCGGCTTGGTTTGACCCGCGATATGGAAAAAGTACGATCCGACGTCAGCGATGACCGCGAGATCGACCAGGTCGGCATTCGCCAGGACTGGTCCTGGAATTCGCGGGATCGCCACCTGCTGCAGTGGGGATTCGCCTTCGAACACCACAAGGCGCAATACAGTTACAAGGGTAGTGCCGAGTTTTTTGGCCTGCGCGGGATTTTCGAAGATGTGCCAGGGACGATCCAGCGGGACCTGGCGGCGGCGCCCAGCGGCCCGAGTTATTCGGTGTATGTGTCGGACAAATGGAAGGTCGCAGCCAGAACCGTCGTGCAATTCGGTTTGCGCTGGGACGATCAGGGCTATACGGGGCTTCCGTCCGGGGCACAGCTGAGCCCGCGGATCAGCGTGCTGCATGGATTGAACCCGAAAACGGAATTGCGATTCAGCTGGGGCCGGTACTACCAGTCGCAGGGCATCCACGAATTGCAGATCGAAGATGGCCTGACCCACTTTTTCCCGGCGCAGCAGGCCGATCACATCATCGCCGGTATCAGCCATAAATTCGGCTCCGAGCATCTGCTCAGGTTCGAGGTTTTCCAAAAGGACATGAGCGAATTGCGGCCGCGATTCGAAAATCTATACGACCCGCTGGCTTTGATACCGGAGTTGCAGCCGGATCGTGTCCGAATCGCGCCGGCCAGCGCACGGGCGCGGGGCCTGGAACTATCGCTCAGCCGGGCCGGGCCGGCATTGTCCTGGTGGGCAATATATTCGCTCGCCGAGGTCACGGACACTGTGGACGGACTTGAGGTACCGCGGGCGTGGGACCAGCGGCACTCACTGCAGGCCGGTCTCACCTGGAACGTGAATAACTGGGATCTGTCCGTTGCAGGCCACATTCGCAGTGGCTGGCCGACCACATCACTGGGGCTCGAGGAAGTGGCAGGCCCCGGCGGAGAGCCTGAATTCATTGTAATCACCGGGCCGCGCAACGCCGCACAACTGCCCCATTTTTCCAGCCTCGATGTGCGCATCAGCCGTACCTTTGACGTTGGCAGGGGCAGGATCACCACATTCCTCGAAGTCTCGAACCTCCTCAATCGCAACAACATCTGTTGCTACGATTACGATCTCGAGACTGACGCCAACGGCGAGGAGGTGCTGGA
>JAPUGB010000196.1 GCA_027293165.1 Gammaproteobacteria bacterium | reverse complement strand
CCTTACTCAGGCTGCCACGCGCGGGCAAATTCCAGCGAAAACGTGTACCGCCATTCCGGATACTCGGACACCGACGCCGACATCGGTTTGCCGCTCTGATTGATAAACCGGCGCACGACACGAAGTGTCGGCGTGCCGCGCTCGGCCTTGAGCGGTCCGGCCATGTTTGCCTGCACGTGCCCGGCGCAGATATCAATGGCGACCCTCTGCAATAATGGAACGCCGTCTTTGAAGATTTTCGGATTTGGAACACTGTCATCGGAATTCAGCCAGCGCCCGTATTTCTGCATCGAATCGCGCAGGTAGATATCCTGCCAGCACAGCGGGACGCCGTCGCTGGCCCGGCTCCTGACCTGAGAGTATCTGATGCAGGCTGCGCCTTCTTCGCATTCCATCAACTTGCGAACCGACTCACTGCAGGGAACTTGCTCGGTCGAGATCAGTTTTCGTTTCGTGTCCGACGGGTACATCAACAATTCGTCGAGTGTTGTAATCGTCTGCCGGTATGCTTCGGAAGGGGCTACCGATTTAACGACCGTGCCCTTGCCGCGCTGCCGGGAAATGAAGCCTCGACCTTCCAGGATGCGCAGGGCTTCGCGCACGGTAAACCGACTAACCTGATACCGGGAGACCATCTCGAGTTCGCCGGGCAATCTAGCGCCAAGCGATAGTTTGCCGGAATCGATTTCATCGATCAGCTGCGCGGCTAGTTCTCGATAGCGCGGCCGATGGGCGTTTTTGGGTTCGATCACTGGAGGAATCTCCCTATCCCAAGTTGAATGCCGATCTGAATCTGGGCAGAAGCCTAACGTCTCTCAGTCCGATACATCAAGACTTATCCGGACTGTCTCTGGCAGACGACAAAGGCCAGTAGGTTTCTGTCCGCAGTATGGTAAGTCACGTGCTTTAGACCGAACCTCGATTCCCAGCGGGTTGGCTGGCGCGCCCGAGGCCGAACCAGCCGGTTTCAAATAGCAATGATTCTCATTTACAATTGGGAACTATGCTGAATGCAGTCACGATCAATGACCCTGGACGATCTTAAACCGGGCCAGAAAGGCACGATTTCTAGCATTAGCGGTGTAGGACCGCTGGTGCAGCGCCTGATGGCGCTCGGTTTGCTGGAAGGCTCTGAAATCGCAATGCTCAGAAAAGCCTTGGGTGGCGATCCCGTTGAGGTCGAAGTCATGGGTTATGCCTTGTCCTTGCGCCGCGACGAAGCGCGGCGAATAGAGGTGGTGACCGGCGATGCCGTCTGAGGCGGCGGCGGAAGCCCGACCTCCCCCGCAGAGCTTTCACGGTTCGCGGGCAACTATCGCCGTCATCGGCAACCCGAATACCGGCAAAAGCACCCTGTTCAACTCGCTGACAGGGCTCCGGCAAAAAACCGCCAATTACCCGGGAGTCACGGTTGAGCGGCACACCGGCATAGCAATGCTTGGTGATCAGGAAGTTGTGCTGATCGATTTGCCGGGAGCGTATTCGCTGGCCGCGCAATCGCCAGATGAAATGGTTGCGATTGATGTGCTGATGGGCGGCGAGGTCGAACTGGAACCACCGGATACGATACTGATCGTGGTGGACGCCGCCAACTTGCGGCGTAATCTTTTTCTGGTCAGTCAGATCCTGGAACTCGGCAAGCCGGTTGTCGTCGCGCTGAATATGGCTGACCTTGCCGACAGGAAAGGGATACGCATCGACTGCGAGGAACTTGCAATGTTGCTGGACTCAGCCGTCGTACCGTTCGTGGCAACCGTCGGGCGGGGGATAGATGAGCTGAAACAGGCGCTCGCCGATGCCCTCGAGCAGGGCCCAGCGAACCGTCCGTTGGTTATGCCGGAAGTTCGCCGCGCTGCCAAAACCATCGCGCGTGGCTTGCCTAACGCTGGCCGGACTGCACTCGAGTACCAGACGGAACGAGCGATTATCGATGATGGCGGAGAGGCGGAGAAGCGGCTGGCTAACCTGGGTGGTGACGAGGTAGCCGGCAAGATTCTGGAGATTCGATCCAGTGTCGGCGGCGACGAGTCACTGGCCGCAGTCGAAGCGAAGCGTCGCTACATCGGTATCGACTACATCATGAAGCGGGTCGAGACTCGCGGAAAACCGGTTCAGAGCATTTTCGCCCAGGCTGATCGTGTAACGAATCACCCACTGATTGGCGCAATTTTATTCGTACTGGTCATGGGCACGGTATTTCAGGCCGTGTTCTCTTGGGCCACGCCGATTATGGACTTTATCGACGCTGGTACCTCCTGGCTCGGGGGCAGCGTGCGCGTGCTACTGCCGGCCGGGGCGCTGTCCAGTCTGCTGGTCGATGGCATCATCGCCGGCGTTGGCAGCGTTATTGTCTTTCTGCCGCAAATCCTGATTCTGTTTGCATTCATAATCTTTCTCGAGGATTCCGGCTATATGGCCCGTGCCGCGTTTCTGATGGACCGCCTGATGCGGCAATGCGGGCTATCCGGCCAGTCGTTTATTCCCATGCTGTCGAGTTTCGCCTGCGCGGTCCCAGGCATCATGGCCACCCGGATTATCCCCAACCGACGGGATCGAATTGCGACGATACTGGCCGCCCCGTTTATGACCTGCTCGGCGCGCCTGCCAGTGTACGCCTTGCTGATTAGTGCATTTATTCCGCAACAACATTTCTTTTTCGGAATCATTAATCTGCAGGGCCTGGTGTTATTCGGGTTGTATATGCTGGGGATTTTCGCCGGAATATTCACCGCGCTGCTGTTGAAGCGCTCTGCCCTGAAGGGCCCGACCCCAACTTTCCTGATCGAACTTCCACCGTATCGGCTGCCTAACCTCAAGTCGATGCTGATCCGCTTGTTCGACCGGGGCAAGATTTTTCTCGTTCGGGCCGGCACCATCATCTTCACCGTCGCAGTCGTCGTTTGGGCGCTGGCGTACTTCCCGCGCACCGCGGCGATTGCTGATCAATTTGACGTCGAGCGGGCAGCCGCGGCCACCATACTGAACGAGGAAGCGCTGACCGCCCGACTCACAGAAATCAACAATGCCGAAACCTCAGCCTATCTGGAACAAAGTTACCTCGGGCGCATGGGCAAGACAGTACAACCGCTGTTTGCGCCGTTGGGCTGGGACTGGAAGGTTTCCGCCGCCGTCATTGCAAGTTTTCCTGCTCGGGAAGTCGTCGTCGCCGTGCTCGGAACGATTTATTCGGTCGGCTCTGACGTCGACGAAACTGATGCCCGCCTCGCCAACCGCCTGCGCAGCGCAACCTGGCCGAGCGGGCAACCCGTATTCACGCTCGGAATGGCGGTCGGCCTGCTGATTTTTTACGCGTTCTGCCTGCAATGCGCCGCGACCATAGCGATCATGCGCCGCGAAACCAACGGTTGGACCTGGCCGATATTCGCCTGGGCCTACATGACAACGTTAGGCTATCTTGGCGCACTGCTCGCAAATCAGCTCGGAAGTTAAGCTCCGCGGACCTGCGGCATCCCGATGGACGAATCCAACCAACAGATTCTGGCTTTAATTATCGTCGCCGTTGTCGTCGTTATCGCCCTGCTCAACCGCCGGCGCAAACAGCGCCGCTCCGCCCTCAACAGAAAGCAGGCCGGCGATGCTGAAACACCCGAAGCCCCGATCCATTTCGTCCGAACGCGAAAACCATCGAAGAAGTGACAGCGAGAGCACTCAGATGATGACGCCGTCGCTGATGTCCGCTTTCGGCCAGAAGCGGACATTCAGTTACGAAAGAGACCCTCCGCACAGTGGCCCGGCTATCTGTCAAATTAAGCCGCTGAGAATCGTCTAGTGACTTAGGTTCAGGACGGTCACCTTAACGGCTTGGTCGAACTTCCTTGCCGGT
>JAPUGB010000195.1 GCA_027293165.1 Gammaproteobacteria bacterium | reverse complement strand
CGTTGAAGCGGTCGGTGGTGAAATTGGAGCCGATTTCGCCGAAGATCGCCCATTCCTTGAATTCATCGTCGGGGAACTGCAGGTATTCGACGAAGATCGGGTTGCCGGAACTGTCGACCGGTCCGGTGATCCCCAAAAAGCTAGTCGGTCCGCCGATATATCCCGGCGTGAACTCGCGGCTGGTCTGGGAAAAATCTTCATCGCGGTAGAAAAACCCGCCGATCCAGTCGACGATTCCGTCGGTCTGTGAAACGAGCCGAAATTCCTGTGTTATCCGATCGGTCTCTTCAACCTCCGACGTAAACGCGGTGAATGCAGGGTAGGTGCCGTAGGTGTATTCGAAGTTCAGCAGCAGGTCGGTCTGGTCACGCTGACCGGTTTCTTCGAAGCTTGTGAAGCCGGTCGCCGAGGTCAGTTCCGCAAAGCCGAAATCCCAGATGATATCCAGTTCGATAATCTGGTTTTCGCGCTCATTCGCTTCCAGGACGCGGTTTGCGTTGACGGTTTCAAAATCACTTGGGCTGCACCCGGCCGGGAACAGCGGCGCGCCGCTGCCGGCCACCGGTGGATTCGGCAGCGTCCCGTTGACGACGGCCGTGCAGTGATCCGTGTGGTTGACCTGTCGGCCGCCGATCTCGTCTTTCTGGTAGTTATAAGTCAATTGTGCGCTGCCGTTTTCGGTGATATCCCAAAGTAACGATCCTCTAAACGTCGTACGCTGCCAGTCGTTAGTGTCCTCTTGCGGAGCAAAGCTCGCCGGGTCCTCGGGGTTAACGAAGCCGACGTCGGACTGAGGGATCAGGAACGGCTGATCGATCCAGCCGGCCTGGTCGCGGTAACTGACCACGCCCCGGAAGGCCCAGTTGTCGGCAAACGGTGCGTTAACCATCAGGTCGGCCTGGTAGCTGAGGTCGTCGGCGTCGTCGATCGAGTAGAACCGGCCGTGTGCTTCGACACTAAACGCTTCGGTGTCGGGCTTTTTCGGCAGAAAGCGCACCGCTCCGCCGAGCGAGTTCGCGCCAAACAGGGTGCCCTGCGGCCCACGCAGCACCTCGACGCGATCAATGTCGACCAGGTCCAGGTCGATATAGACTGGGACTTCGCCGAAATAGGTCGCGACCGTGTCGCCGCCTGAGTTAAAGGGTGCCTCGGCCGCGGTCAGATCGTCGACATGCAGGCCGCGAATAATGATTGGACTGGCAGCGCGCGGGCCCTGGTCGACAACCGTCAGCCCCGGTACGTAGCGCGCAAATTGCCGCAGATTGTAGATCCGCTGCTGTTCCAGCTGGCCGCCGCTGAATGCGGAAATATTGATCGGAATGTCCTGTACCGATTCGGCGCGCCGCGTTGCCGTGACGACAATCTCTTCGAGCATCGTAGTCGGCGCATCCTGGGCCAAAACGACGGCCGGGATGGATCCGACCGCTGTAGCAACGGCTGCAGCAACCGGTTTCATGCGTATCGCGCGTGGTCGGGACTTCGGATCGCGTGAATTCATGGCTTGTCCTCTTCCGTGATCGTAGGACGATCGGAACAACTGCTCGCACGATGAAATTCGCGCTAAGCGACACTCAACTACCCAGCGCGCATAATTTTCCAGATTCGGCTGAATGTCAAATATGGTCGTTGTGCACGCGCCACATGATCGGGAACATAGGCTCTTGGTCCCGCGGCTTCACGTTCCGAGCGGACCACATCAAACCGGCCGCCCGAATCGCAGCATTTGGACACATAGCCGGATGAGCAACGAGGGCATCGATCCGGGCCGGTCGGCAAAGCGATTGACGGCCGCGCAGGTCATCGGCATAGCGGTGCGTGTACAGTCGGCCTACCAGGCGTCGATGTGCAGCACCTCATCGACCGGTTTGCGTAGTGACGGTGAAAAACTGCTGCCGGTGTAGTAGGCCGTCGGTATCAGCGCGACCTGCGTGACCTCGTCATACGGTATCCCCAGCACCTCGGCCGCTTCGCGTTCGTAGTACAAATGTGCAGTGGTCCAGACGGTGCCGAGTCCGTGTGCCCGGGCGGCCAGCATGAAACTCCAGGTTGCAGGCAATATCGATCCGAATATTGCGGCCAGCCCGGCAATGGCCGCCTGTCCGGTAATTTTATCCAAGCGTCCCGGAACAACGGGTATGACATGCACCGGTACCCGTTCCAGGTTATCGACCAGGTAATCGGCCGATTCGCAGACGCGCCCCAGCTGGTCTTTGCGCGGGCTCGGGGGTTCTTTGTCGAACAGGTCATAGACCGATCCCGGCGCGACCCGGTATTTTTTCCACGCCTGCCGGTAGAGTTCAGTCAGTGCTGTGCGACGTTCGGCATCAAAGACCGCAACAAAGTGCCAGCGCTGGGTATTGCCACCGGTCGGCGCCTGCAACGCGATCTCGATGCAGTCCCGGATCAGCTGTGGATCGACCGGCTTTTCAAGATCCAGCCGCTTGCGCACGGCACGGGTGGTGGTCAGCAATTCGTCCGCTGTCAATTCCGATGGGATCATAAAAGGAGTGCCCCAACGGCGGCCGGTTACGATGCTGTGCCGGGCTTTTTCTGGTTGCGCGCGGGCGCCGGAGCTTTTTTCCCGCCATAGCGGCGCCGGTTCAGTTCCTCGACCTTGAATTTGGTGTCACGCTTGACGCGGCGGAGGCTGCCCTGGCTATAGCCGACGATCTGATTTTTCCCTTGGGTGATGACGTATTTGCACCACCGATCTCCCGTGCCGCCATCCGGTGCTTTGGCGGCAATAACTTGCACCAGCTCGAATGGGTTTTCTTTGTAATGTGATTTCGGTTCGTGTGGGGGTTGCATAGTTATTCCACTGAAATGATCGTGATATCAAAAGTTAGTGTCTGGGTGCCGACATTGAAGCTGCACAGGGCGAAGCCCAGGCAGGCCAACGGCCATATGTTCAGTGGATAGCGCTGAAGCAGCATGCCGGCCTCCGTATTTTTCAGGGCCAAAATGGTCGCGTTACGATGGACGCCGTACCCGTCACAGCCTCAGTGAGCAGGCCATACTTTGTTGATTATTAAGGGGATTCCAGCTGCCAATCTCGGGTGCTCCGGCCGATGTTTCCGGAGGGGGCAGGGACAGGACCGCAAAAAACCACGCATGGACGCTAGCATCTAATCGCATCCGTGGCAAACAGCGGGGCGCTGATTGAACCGGATATCAGGCAGCGTATCCGGCTGGCCGGGCCCGGCGCGGGCTCAGATCAGCCTGAGCATGCGTTGCGGCACCAGGTCAAACGCAATACTGATCCGCGCGGAGTGGGCCTCGAATGGCCAGGTGCGGTGCCAAAACCACGATGGGAACAGCAGCAAGCGTCCCTCCTTGGGTTCAACGGCATGCAGTTCCGGGTCGCTGGCCGTAACGAAATCTTCCGGTGGCGCACCGAACTCGATCCATCCGGCATGCGGGTCCGTTTGGGCCATGTCGGCCGGCACCCCCACGTAGTAAACGCCGCTCAGCCATGACACCGGGTGCATATGGGGTACCTGGTAACCCCCGTCACCCAGCACCGTACCCCAGGCCCGGATTACACGAATTTCGGTGCTCCTGGCCATGACCGGGTGATCGCCGAATTGCTCGCGGTAATGACCGACCGCATCATCGGCTGCTGCCTCGATCAGCCCGCACAAGACGGACAATGGTGCAGTACCGACACAATCCAGATCGCCGGTCTGGCTGCCGCCGTAGGTGGCTTTGCTGACTGGCGCGGTCAGCAACGACGGATGCGTTTCAACAATACTGGCGAGTACCTTATTAAATGCGTCCACCGATTCGAATCCGTCCGGGGCGCCGATGTCGGTGACCCGGATCAGATTCGGATAATCGAGGTAGGTGCGAGCCTCGTCGGCCCGCCCGGCATCGCGCAGTGCAAAGGCATGAGCGGCCACGACCAGGCATTCGCCCGGGTGTTGGCCGAGAAAATCCTCGCTCAGTTCCAACCCGGCTTCCCGCTGGCCGGTCGCCGCCAGCACCGTCGTCAAGTCCGCGACAGCGCGGGCATGGCCGGGGTGCATGTTCACTGCCTGGCGCAATGCCTCGGCAGAGGCATCGAGTCGATTCAGCCGGCGGCGGGCGAAACCGAGGTTTACCAGCGCTGTGGTGTCGCCCGGGTCGCGCGCGCATGCTTCGGCGAGTACCGGTTCGGCATCGTCATAGTGTTTCAGGTCGCACAGCACCGCGCCCTGGGTTGCCAGCGCAACCGGGTGGCCGCCGGAGGCAGACACGGCGGTTTCGCACTCGGCCAGCGCTTCTTCACCCTGGCCGGCATCGACCAGTGCCTTGGCCAGGTTGCAGCGTACTTCGAGGTCGTCTGAGTCGATCGCCAGAGCCCGCCGGTACAGCCCGACCGCTTCGAGAATATGGCCGCGAAACTGCAATACGGCGCCCAGATTGATTAAAGCTTTGTGTGCATCGGGGTTGTGCGCCAGCGCCTCGCGCAGTGCGATTTCGGCAAGTGACAAATCGCCCATGGCCATATGGCTGAGGCCCAGCTCGCTGAGTGCTTCCGCCTCATCGGGCGCGGCCTGAGAAGCTTTTTGCAAAAAGCGGATCGAAACGTCCAGCTCACCGCGTTCACGGGCCAGAATTCCGCGCAAACGCCAGGCTTGCGCAGACCCCGGATCGGTGTCTACTACACGGGCGTACAACTCGTCAGCTTCGGCCAGTTGTTCGCGCTGGTGTGCGTGCATGGCCTCACGCATCAGCGTACGAATATCGTGTTCGTCCGGGGGCACGTCATTCATGGGTCGTAGTTCCGGCGGCTGCCATCAACAGATGCATGCG
>JAPUGB010000194.1 GCA_027293165.1 Gammaproteobacteria bacterium | reverse complement strand
ATGATTGGTGTGCGCGAGTTGGGGCAAATGAAAGCTGGCGCGATACTTATTAATGCCGCTCGCGGCGGGGTTGTCGATGAGGCGGCGCTGGTCCGGTATCTGGATAACGGCCATCTTGCCGGAGCGGCGGTGGACGTCTATTCGAGCGAGCCGCCCGCACTGGATAACCCGTTGTTGAGTGCGGAAGGTAAAGTAGGGCGGCGTCTTTTACTGACGCCGCACATTGCGGGAGTGACCCGCCAGTCTTGGGTCCACCTGTTTCGATCTGCCTGGAATAATGTGGAGCGATTTCTGCTACATAACGAGCAACCCGCCAATCGGGTGGTCTAGGACGTGTACCGTCGATGATGATGGAAACCAAAATGACGATTCGCATTCTGACGACCGCCGTGATGATCGCTCTGTCGTTACTGGTCGGTTGTAGCGACACGGCCGACAAAGAATTCTATGCCGGCAAGACCATCTCTGTTTACGTCGGGCGTCCTCCTGGCAGCGGCGCGGACCTAGCCGTGCGTTCCTTCGTGCGCTATTGGCGGCAGCACATTCCGGGTCAGCCGACCATGGTTGTGAGGAACGTACCGGGAGGCGCCGGCTCGAGAGTCTGGAATCTCGCGTGGGACAAGAACAATCCCAGCGACCTCGAAATCTTTTTTTCCCCGGTGTCCGGTACCGCCGTCATTATTCGTGAGAAGGGGCTGCGCGCCGACCTTTCAAAGTTGCCACTGCTCGGCGCACTGACCAGCCCAAACATGACGTTTGCCCGAAGCGACCACCTGGCACGCGCCGAAGATTTGCCGGGTGTGGCCGGGTTGAAGTTTGGCGGCCAGGGCCCTGCCCATCGCTTCAGCGTCCTTGGGCGCCTGACACTCGATATATTGGGTATCGATTACATTAGCGTTACGGGCTTCTCGGGTGCGAGCGACGTATTCAACGCCGTGCGACGCAAAGAGATCGATATTCAGACGGCGCCGCTGAATTTTTATCGTTTCACCGTTGAGCCAAGCGTGGTCAAGAATGGCGAAGCGATCCCCCTGTGGTACAACCCCATCATTGATGCCACGGGCGAGATCATTCCACTAGCGGCGGCCGGCGATATTCCCAGCTTTATCGAATACTACGAGTCTGTGAAGGGTGCAGCGCCGGCTGGAGAGCTTTTTGAAATGTACAAATGGCTGTTGCCGAACGTTAATGGCATTGTGTACGCGGCGTTTCTGCCGCGGGAATCGACCGGGATGGCGGCGCAAATTTTGAGTGAGAGTTTTTCGCGCGTGACGCAGGATGAGGCCTACCGGGCCGAAGAAAAGAAAATGTTCGGTTTCAACCTTCCCGTGGTCAGTTCTGAACAAGGCGCGAAAATTCTTGATGACATGGCGAATGCCCCTGCACACATGCGCTTACTCCTTGATGAATACATCCAGCAGGCTCGCTAAAGCGACTATGTCGATATGATCGACGGCATGCTGGCTGGCCTAAGCCTGGTCCTGAGCTGGCCGACCTTTGGCTTCTTGCTGCTCGGTGTCTTTATCGGCCTGTGGGTTGGCGCGGTACCGGGTCTTGGCGGTGTGGTCGGTCTGGTGCTACTACTGCCGTTTACCTTCAGCATGGATCCGGTGCCGGCGTTCGCTTTGCTGATGGGCCTGTATGCTGTGACCTCGACCAGCGACACGATCTCGGCGATCTTGCTGGGTATACCCGGAAGTGTCGCCTCGCAAGCGACTATTCTTGATGGCTACCCTTTGGCTAAGAAAGGCCAGGCCGGGCGAGCCTTTGGCGCTGCCTATACCGTCTCCGCAATTGGCGGTGTTTTCGGCGCCTTGCTGATGGCTGTCTCGTTGCCGTTCATTTTGCCGCTTATCTTCGCGTTCGGAATACCTGAGTTTCTGATGCTCGGATTGCTTGGACTGACTATGGTCGGCGTACTATCCGGGGATGCCATAGCGAAAGGTCTGACCGTTGGCCTTTTGGGTCTGTTGCTGACGACAATTGGATATGCCGAAGCAACGGGCGTGCCCCGGTTTAACCTGCATACCGAATACCTGCTGGATGGCATTCCCATCATTCCGATCGCGCTTGGATTATTCGGCCTGCCGGAACTTCTGGAGATGGCGGTCAAGAACACCTCGATTTCCCGCGTCGAAATAGCCGACGAGCGCCGTGGCGGCTTGTTGCGCGGTATCAGAGATGTCCTTCATCACCGCTGGCTGACATTACGTTCGGCATTGATCGGCACCTATGTTGGCATACTGCCAGGCCTCGGCGGGGCTATTGTTGACTGGATCGCATACGGGCATGCAGTGCAGAGCGCCAAAGATAAATCAATGTTCGGCAAGGGCGACATTCGTGGCGTCATAGCGCCGGAGGCGGCCAATAACGCGTCGCGAGCCGGTGCGCTCATTCCGACAGTAGCGTTCGGAATACCCGGAAGTCTTGGCGCCGCGATTCTGTTGAGCGCGCTGGTGATCAAGGGCCTGCAGCCAGGTCCGGACATGCTTACGACCAATCTGGGCATAACCTTCAGCTTGATCTGGGATATTGCAATAGCCAATATCATCGCGGCCGGCCTGCTGATGTTGCTGAGTCGTCAGATAGCGAAGGTCGCATTTCTGCCGGCTCACTACGTTGTTCCCGGCGTCATGGTAGTACTGCTTATGGGGGCCTGGGTCGCGACCAGCTCCATGGGCGACTGGTGGACCTGTATCGCAATGGGCGTGTTGGGCTACGCAATGAAGCAGGGCGGATGGCCGCGTCCGCCATTGATTCTGGCCCTCGTCCTTGGAACGCTGATCGAGAACAATTTCCAACTGACAATGCAGCTTCACGATGGGCTCAGCTGGATGTACCAGAGACCCATTGTGGTCGGCATTGAAGTAGCTATCGTGGTCACTATTTTCCTCGCCGCTCGCGGCATCACTCGACCGAAGTCGGTGCAAGCAAGAAAAGCTGACGTCACCGGCGCGCCGCAGTCACTCATGTCCTTCGTCCTGACTATCATACTGTTGTTCGTTTTCATCTGGGCTCTCGTCGCCACAAGCGGTTTCGAGGATGCAGCAACGGCCCAGTTTCCAGCGGCCATATTGATGTTGGCAATTCCGTTGCTGTTGTTGATCCTGGTCCAGGATACGCGCGCCTGTTACAGCGCTGTCAGTAAATCCGGTGGCGCTGCACTGGCCCGCGCTGCCACAAAGCAAGCATGGGATCTGTCGGCAAGTACTCGTTTTTTCGGATACCTGTTGGCGTTGCTGGCGATTACCTATATCGCCGGTCAGCTGGTTTCGCTGCCGCTGTTCGTCGCCGTTTACGCGCGCCGATGGGGTGGGTTCAGTTGGACCGTGAGTCTCGCCTATGCGGCTGTGTGCTTGCTTGTTGTCTGGGGACTGTACGTCGAAATAATGCAGCTCCACCTCTACCCGTCGCTGTTATTCGGCTGACAAATATGGCTTGAAACCGGGGGATGCAAACGATTGCATTACCTGCCGCTACGTGGGTACTATGGATCGGAATCCGGCACTGGAATCAGTTCCTGCCGTGCAGATAACTTGGGGAGTATTCAGCGTGATCAAAAGACATTTATTGCCAATTGTCGGCGTCGCCGTGATGGGCCTGACAGCGTGTCAGGGGAAAGTGCCAGCAGCTGCAACTGCGGCGCCGGTCCTCGATTCAGAACGGGTCGTCATAACGGAGCCGGTCGCGAGTTCCAATTATCCTGTTCATCTTGCCTATGTTGAAACCATTGACGGCCTTTACACGCCAATCGGAATACGCAAGCCGGATGGCGAGGGGCCGTTTCCTGTCGTCCTGTTCGCGTCCGGAAATGGCGGCCTCGGTATGGCCTGGGTGCGTGAGGCAACGCAGAATCGTAGTTGGACGCAAGAGCAATTCCTCGAGGCTGGCTACGCTGTGGCCTGGACGCGGTATCGGGCCGAGGTGGAATTGGCTTATGCAAATTATGGCAAGCTGATCGAAGACCAGCGCCAGGGCCGGCAACTGTTGAATCGCGGCCCGCTTGAGTACGAGGACATGATTTCGATCATAGAGTACGTCAAGACTTTGGCCTACGTTGATCCCGATCGGGTTGGCTATATGGGTATGAGCCATGGGGGTGAAATGGCCTTCAAGATCACCTCGGAATACGATGGACTAAAGGCGGCCATTGCCAGTGAACCCGCGAACCACGAATTCC
>JAPUGB010000193.1 GCA_027293165.1 Gammaproteobacteria bacterium | reverse complement strand
TCGCCAGGGATGCAAACAGAATGAACACTAAATGAACCGGGACGTATAGCACTCGCTTCATCACGCAACCTTCGTTGTTCGCAGTTCCATCGGATCCGGTGACCGGCGATTGGTCATAATACTATGAACGGCTGCGATCTGATGTCCGGACAATCGCGCCAGACGCGCCGGCGCCTGCGCGTTATTTGGCCATTTTATCCGTCCGCGGGCGAATCGAGGCTTGCGCACGCCTCCGGAAGCTTTGCCGGGCATATGTTGCCGCTGCCAGCCCGGCCCAGGGGCCGATTTCTCTTGTGCTTGAAGGCCGGTTTGCGCTAGCTTCAAGCGAAGGGGGTCACTGGGATCTCCGACGCGCGGTGTTTTTTCAGTCACCGCGTGCCTGCAAGGGACGCCCCGGGCGGACGATTGCAATAGAAAACTAATTAGAATGGCAGCTCCATGCGACTGAACGTACCCGGCCACGCAGACCTGCGCCGAATCGTCATACTCAATACGAAGGGCGGCTGTGGCAAAACGACCGTGGCTACCAACCTGGCCGCCTTCCTGGCAGCCGAAGGCAAACCGGTTGCTTTGATGGACTACGATCCGCAGGGATCAGCCGTGCAATGGTTGAACCGGCGGCCACCCGAACGGCCCACGATATTTGCCGTCGATGCCTGCGGCGCAAAGAATGCGCACGTGACCGAGAGCTGGCAACTGCGGGTGCCGAAAGAGATCCAGTACCTGATTGTGGATTCGCCGGCCGCCATTCCACCGATGCATCTGGCGGATTTAACCAGTGGGGCGCACGCGATACTGGTGCCGGTACTGCCATCAGGCATCGACGTGCAAGCGGTATCGAAACTCGTGGCGAACCTTTTGCTCATCGCAAAAGTCAGTCGTCGCAATGGCCGCCTCGGCGTGATTGCGAACCGCGTGCGCCAAAACACGCTCGGCTATCGGCGCTTGCAACTCTATATGACCAGCCTGGAAATCGCTGAAGTTGGCGTATTGCGGGACAGCCAGAATTACGTGGTGACGTCCGAGGCGGGTCTGTCTATTTTCGACTTGCCACCGTCGCGTGTACGCAAGGACCTCGAGACCTGGCAGCCCGTGACGGAGTGGCTACACAAGCGACTGAGTACGCCATTGTCAGGCCGGGATTTCTATCGGGCGCCGCTGGATGTTGCCGCCCTGGTCCGCCGTGCCGCGCAGGATTCGGGCTGAGCTCAGGCCTCTGCCACCTGCAGCCGGTCAGTCTGCGCCTGTTTGGCGGGGTCACCGAACTGCAGCTTCGCCAGGCGCGCGTACAGTGGGTCCCGTTGCACGAGTTCGGCATGAGTGCCGATGTCAACGATCTTCCCTTCATCCATGACGACGATGCGTTGTGCTTTTAAAACCGTCGCGAGCCGGTGCGCAATGATGATCGTCGTGCGATTCTGCATCAGGTGTTCCAGTGCTTCCTGCACCAGGCGTTCGCTCTCCGCATCCAGTGAACTGGTGGCTTCATCCAGCAGCAGGATCGGGGGATTCCTCAAAATGGCTCGTGCGATTGCAACACGTTGGCGCTGGCCGCCGGACAGGCGCATACCGCGCTCCCCAAGAAACGTGTCGTAGCCGTCGGGCAAGCTGCGCAGAAACACATCGATCTCTGCTACTTTCCCTGCGTCTTCCACTTCAGCGTCGGTGGCACCGGGCCGGCCGTAGCGGATGTTCTCCCTCGCCGTTGTACCGAATATGACGGTTTCCTGCGGCACCACACCCAGGCGCTGACGTACCTGCTCGGGGTCGGCCTGGGTGATGTCGACGTCGTCAATGCGAATGACGCCGGAGGCCGGGTCGTAGAAGCGCAACAGCAATTGAAAGGTGGTCGATTTGCCGGCACCGGACGGTCCGACGAATGCGATCGTCTCGCCGGGCTCGATGTCGACGCTGAATCGGTTCAGAGCCTGGTCGTCGGGCCGGGATGGATAGTTGAATGTCACGTCGTCGAACGCGATCTTGCCCAGACCTGGCACCGGCAACGGCACCGGGTTCGCCGGCGCCTTGATCGCGGGCTCAGTCTCGATCAGCTCAACCAGGCGCTCCATCGCTCCTGCGGCCCGTTGCACCTCGCCCCATTGCTCAGTCAGTGACATACCCGAACTGGCCAGGAACAACGTTAATAACAGAAACTGGCCGAGTTCACCCTTGGTGATGTCACCATCCATGACGGCCAGCGTGCCAATCCACAGCACCAAGGTCACGATGCCGAACAACATCAGCATGCCCCCACCCGTCATGACCGCGCGCACACGGATGCGGCGAAGTCCTGCGTGGAAGGTTTCTTCGACGGCTTCCCAGAAGCGTCGGCTTTGCAGTCCTTCCAGTGTAAAAGCCTGCACGGTCTGGATCGCATTCAGTGTTTCGTTTGCCAGACCACTCGATTCGGCGAGCCGGTCCTGTGACGTTCGTGACAACTTGCGCACCTTGCGCGCGATCCAGATCACCGGAACAACTGCTGCCGGCACCAGCAGACAGATCATGCCGGCAAGTTTCGGGCTGGTGATCAACAAACCGATCAACGCACCGATGAACATGACCATAGAGCGCAGCACAATGGAAATTCCGGCGCCGGAAATCGACTGAATCAGCGTGGTGTCCGAAGTCAGCCGTGACAGCACTTCACCGGTTTGGGTGACCTCGAAAAACGTCGGATCCTGACGGATCACGTGGGAATAGACCTTGCTGCGGATATCGGCGACGACGCGCTCGCCCAGCCACATGATCAGGTAGAAGCGCAGCGCCCCGAGGCCCGCGAACAGCGCGATGACGCCCATCAGGATCAAAAAATAACGATTGATCGTCGCCGTATCGCCACTGGCGAGTCCCGAATCGATCAGGTAGCGCAACGCCACCGGCAGGCTCAGGACCGCCGCGGATGCTGCCACCAGCACCAGCAACGCCAGCAGCAACCTTCCGGCGTAGGGTCGAATGAATGGCACGATAGCCCTGAGCGGCCGTGCCGATTTGGCCTTTGGACGGTCGATGAGAACGCTATCTGGCGGGGGCATGGTCTGGTCTCAGGTGTGACTCACTGCGGTTTGGACGCAGGGTAGCAGAAGCAAACCGCTCGATGTCCGGACCTGTTCCTCAACGCCACGGACCGGATGCAGATCACCGGTCGACCGACCGCGCTAGGCTGATGGGCGTACGCGCGGAATTTCCTCGGTGATCCAGCCCTTGGATGTACGTCGCGCAGGGCTCGGGATCGCGTAGACGGTTTGTTCTTGCGTGGCTTTTACGCGCTCGACATCAATACGCCAACCCGCTTGCTGACGCTGGCTGACGAACTCGCGATATTGCGCAATGATCTGGTCCTCCGTCAGCAGCAGCTGTCGCGTATCCGGATTCGGTGCGAGCAGCGGCCGCG
>JAPUGB010000192.1 GCA_027293165.1 Gammaproteobacteria bacterium | reverse complement strand
AAACTGCGAACATATAATGATCCTGGTTAACTACATGAAGGGTCATGTAGCGGCCGCCCGCATCGGGCAGGATTACCGTTGCGGGCGTGCTGAGATCCACAGCTGCGGGGGAATAGAGGGTGTCGCGGTTCATGCGAATGATGGTCTGATTGTCCAAAGGCGTAGGTGCCCGAAGGTGTCCGAACTTCCCCAGGCCACCGACTCCGTTATGGATGTTCCGGATCGCGGTGTCCGATTCCGCCCGTACGAAAGTGTCAATCGTGACGGGTTGCGCGGCCTGTGCGCGAACCGCCGTAAGCGGCAACAACAAAGATAATGCCAATGTCGCAGTGAACGCTTCCATGTTTAGTCTCATAACCAACTCCTTAGTAAGTGCGCCTCTCCGTCGTCTTCTACCGGATCCAGAAAGGTATCCGCCTCGCCCTCCCTGGCGAGGCGGTAGGGGATATTTGGCACAAGGTATTTGTTAGTTGTTTCTTATCAGCGAAACGAATGTAAGCAAAACGAATGCCAGCTTGGCGCTGCGATTCCATGCAGTTGATTTCATTACGGAAAGCTCGCGGGCGTCGTGGCATCCTGACTACGGACGTAGCCCTCGCCTACGAAATATTGGGGGCGGTCTCAGTTATCTTGGGGAATGAGGGACCTCCTGGGCGAGCGCCCTCCCCGATGGGACCCGCGTCCTGATTGCCATGAGGTGTGTCGCCTTCAAATATATGCGGCTCAGGCTGAAGCTGGGACCCGCGCCCCAGTGAGGGGCTCCCTCTTGCTGCTAGTCGAGCCACGTCAAAGCCACTGCGGCTAACCGACACGCCCTTTATACATGCTCAAGCGCAGCCGACAACAATTTCGATAAAAAAACTCACCAATCCGGATAAATCGGTCGCGCGTAATGCAAGGTCCACGCTCTCGCGGGGGCTATCCAAGCTCGCTCAGTGCCGCGCGCATAACAAGGTCCGCGTGTGTATGGCGGACGCCATTTCGCTGCCGCGCCGCACCTGGCATGGAACGTGCTTTGCACTCACGGACTAGCGCGAGGGTCGCCCCGTTGTTGATGATTCCGGGTATGGCATTGCTGGCGATTTCGACGGCCAACGGATACAGCCAGTTACTTTTGTATTTGGCGACCCACCCATCGGGTTCGGTTTCACTATGAATCAGGATTGGGTGTCTTTGCCCCTCGTCGTTGGTCTGCTGTGCAGCGCGGCGATGCCCGCGCGAGCTGACCTGGGTGTGACGGAGATACCCATCGTCGATGCGCCGTCCGGAACGGCAGGCTTGGGTTTCGGCATACGCGCCGGCACCAGCCCCTATGTGGGCATCGACAACGTGTCGAGCATGGAAAACGACAACGATACCGATCTCGTGCCGTTGTATCTCTACGAGGGTAAGGTTCTGTTCAGCCACGGTACCTCCGCCGGCGTGCACGTGGTCAACACCGACCGGTTCGGCGTCGACCTGTTAGCCAAGTATCGTTTCGACCGTCTGGAATCCGATGCCGATATCTTCTTCGCCGGGTTGGACGATCGGGAGCAGACCATCGACGGCGGCCTGTCCTTCTCGCTAAAAGGCACTTGGGGGAAACTCTCCGCTACCTGGGTGGCCGATCTGCTGGACAACCACAACGGCTCGGAGGTGGATCTAACCTATCGGGTTACCCGGCACCCCGGCCGATGGTCGCTGTCACCCTTCATCAGCTACGTGCACCAGGATCAGGACCTCACCAACTACTACTATGGGGTCAGCAACCAGGAGGCGACGCTCGGTCGCCCCGCGTACCGGACAGACAGCGCGGAGTTTTGGCGAGCGGGCATCAATAGTTCCTACCAATGGTCGAGGCATATGCTGCTTTTTGCCAACGTCGCATTCGAAAGCGTGCCCGACACCGTCGTCGACAGTCCACTAGTCGACGAAGATCACCTGTCCTCGGCAATGGTTGGGTTGGCCTACATGTTCGGCAACGTGTTAGACGGTAGTGCGGTGAAAAAGCGACCAGAACGCAAAGGCGAGTGGTCCTGGCGCGTCAATGCCGGCTACACCGCCGACGAGACCTTTCACAAGGTCCATCGCGGCTACGTCAAACGCAGTGGAGACGTGCACGCTTATCTCGGCGGGCTGACCCTCGGCAAACTGTTGCAGGACGGGCGCCGGGTGGACTACTGGGGACGCTTCTCCTTGAATCGCCGTTTCGAAAACGATCTGCAGGACGACTTCTGGGAGTACAACGCCTACGTTATGGTCATGGGTACCGGCTACTCGCCCTGGACCGACAAGGAACTGTTTCGCTATGGCCTCGGTTTCGGTTTTTCCTATGCCGAACGCGTGCCAATGGTGGAGCAGATCAAGCAGGCCAGCCGGGGTGAAAACACCTCCCATTTTTTGAACTACCTGGAAGCACAAATCGATTTCCCGCTAAACCGACTGTTCGGTGATGCGGTCAGCAATAAATGCTACGTCGGCCTCACGCTCGTGCACCGCTCGGGCATCTTCGCCAACTCGGATATTCTAGGCAACGTCTCCGGCGGATCGGACGTGCTCACCGCTCATCTGGAGTGCAAACGATGACTCGTCGGCCGCTGATCGTCGCGACGCTGGTGTTGACCCTCCAGGCCTGTATTTGGCCGCTCATTCCCACCAACGTCCCTTCGGAGCAGGAGCGCGACAAGGCGCAACGCACGGTCGCTGAATTTATCGAGCTCGAGCAACTGACGCCGTATTTTGAAGCGGCAATCGCCTATGCGGTCTACCCAAGTGCCTTTCGGGCCAGCACCGGTTTCGGCGGCGGCTACGGTAGGGGTTGGTTGTTTCGGGAAGGCGCAATCGTGGGTCGAACCACCATGTTGCAAATCACGCTGGGCGCGAATCTAGGCGTTCAGTGGTATCGCCAGATTCTGTTCTTCAAAACCGAAGACGCGCTGAGACGCTGGCCGCGCGGTACCTTCGAGTTCGCCGGCGAGGCCGGCGCGGCCGCGGGAACCTGGGGTGCGGCGGCATCGCCTTCCTTCAACACCGAGGTCGCTCTCTTTACAGAGCTTCGCGCCGGTTTGTTGGTGGAGGCCAGTGTCGGCACGCACCGCTACGAATATGCTCCCATAGAAGCACCACAGTAGGGTCTGGCTGCGCCTACCGTTTTTTAGGCTTGAAAGTCTGGCTAAATCGGCCAATATGGGCAAATTGGGAGTTCGGCCGACACAGGGAGTGGAGCGGATGCTGGATACGGGTGAAAAGGTCCATCGGCGTCTCAGAGGCGAGTTTGCGAAAATCTACAACGAAGCCCCTATGGGGCTTTGTTATCTGGACACCGATTTGCGTTACGTCCACGTCAACGCCTGGTTGGCCAACCTCAACGGCCTGCCCGCCGAGGCGCACATAGGGCGGACCATTCGCGAATTGCTCCCCGACGTTGCCGAGGGCGTCGAGCAACAGTTTCGGCGCGTGCTCGATACGGGCGAACCCATCATTCAGGGACGTGTGCACGCCGAAACACCCGCACACCCAGGGGTCAAGAAGCACTACATCCACAATTACTATCCGGTGAAACAACAAGACGGCACGGTTGTGGGGCTCACTTGTGCGATCCAGTTGAGTCTAAAAGCGTTAGTGGCTAACGATAAAAGCCAGCCGCCGGAACAGGAAAACGGCTCTCGGCGTCAGAACCGAGCGATCAGATCCGCCGGTGATGGATTCATTGGCGACAGCGAACCACTGCGCGAGACGTTGAAGGCCATCGAGCAGGTTGCCAAAACCGACTCCACCGTTTTGATTCTGGGAGAAACGGGAACGGGAAAGGAGCTAGTTGCACACGCAGTTCACGACAATAGCCCGCGCCGCGATCGCGCCATGGTGACGGTAAATTGTGCCGCGCTTCCGGCATCATTGATTGAGGCGGAGTTGTTTGGTCGCGAGAAGGGGGCGTATACCGGTGCCTTGACCCGGCAGACAGGCCGGTTCGAGCTGGCTGATGGCTCTACGATATTTCTGGACGAGATCGGCGACCTGTCCATCGAACTGCAGACCAAGCTGTTACGCGTTTTACAGGACGGCGAGTTTCAGCGCCTGGGGAGTTCGAAGACGCATAAGGTCGATGTGCGCGTTGTTGC
>JAPUGB010000191.1 GCA_027293165.1 Gammaproteobacteria bacterium | reverse complement strand
CAGCGACGATGCAGGGCTACGATCGTTGCCCACGATCGCTGGCGGATCGTGCCGAGGCTTATCTGAAATCGACGGGCGTTGCCGACGCCGCATATTTCGGGCCGGAAAACGAGTTCTTCATCTTTGACGACGTGCGTTGGGACGACACGATGCAGGGCGCATTTTATTCGGTCGATTCGAGTGAGGGCGCCTGGAACACCAGCCGCAGCTACGATGACAGCAATACCGGTCACCGGCCGACCGTCAAGGGGGGTTACTTCCCGGTGCCGCCGGTTGACTCGCTGCACGACATACGTTCTGCAATGTGCCTCGCGCTGGAAGAAATGGGTCTTGAAACAGAGGTGCATCACCACGAGGTTGCCACCGCAGGTCAGTGCGAAATTGGCGTTAAATTCAATACCTTAACGCGCAAGGCGGACGAGGTGCAGATTTTCAAATACGTGGTACACAACGTCGCACACAGCTACGGAAAGACTGCGACTTTCATGCCGAAACCGCTCGTCAACGACAACGGCAATGGCATGCACGTACACCAGTCATTGTTTAAAGACGGCGTCAATCTATTCACGGGTGATGGTTATGGTGGCTTGTCGGATACGGCGCTTTATTACATAGGTGGCACCATCAAGCATGCCAAAGCACTGAACGCGTTTACCAATGCTGCAACGAATAGTTACAAACGTCTTGTGCCTGGCTTCGAAGCGCCGACGATTCTTGCGTATTCAGCGCGAAATCGCTCTGCATCGATTCGAATTCCTTATGACGCAAATCCAAAGGCGCGCCGCATCGAAGTCCGCTTCCCGGATTCGATGGGCAACCCTTACCTGGCTTTCTCGGCAATGATGCTCGCGGGCCTCGACGGAATTTCCAACAAGATTCATCCGGGTGACGCGATGGACAAGGATCTGTACGACCTGCCGCCGGAAGAAGAAATGAATCTTAAGGTGGTTGCGTTCTCGCTGGACGAGGCGCTGGAGGCCCTTGATGGAGACCGCGACTTCCTGAAGGTCGGCGACGTATTCAGCGATGACCTGATCGACGCCTACCTTGAACTGAAGAACGAAAACGTAGTCCGGTTGCGCATGGCCACGCATCCGGTCGAATTCGACATGTACTACAGCCTCTGAGCGCAAGTGGCGGGGCGCGCCCGGAAATCGGCGGTTGGCGGGCCCCGGGGCCCACGAACCGGGGCGAAAACTGTGACCCGGGCGGCACTTTACCGCCCGGCTGCTGGTCAAAATGAAAGTAGCACTGCTATGCTAAGCCTATGCCGAAACGATCAATTATCACGCTCATTGCAACCCTTGCCGCGGGGGCTGTGCTGGCGCAGGCTTACAAGTGGACGGATGAGGATGGCATCGTGCATTACTCGGACCGGCCCCAAGAGGGTGCGGAACGGGTACAACTGGTTTCCGATGGACGCCGTCCTAGGCCCGCGCCACCGCCCGTTGCGAGAGCCGGTAGCGGGGCGGCTGACGAAGCGGCTGACGAAACCCCGGTATTCGGCTACGAGTCGCTTACGATCGGTGCACCGCTTGCAGAAGAGACGCTATGGAACATAGCGGGCGTCCTGAATGTAACACTCAACGTGCAACCGGCACTGCAGTCGGGCCATCGCATTCGGGTGTATTTCGATGGTACGCCGAGGATAGTGACTCGCACGAGTTTCGAGATAGACGAAGTCTGGCGGGGCGTGCACAACATCCAGGCGGAGATCATCGACGAGTCGGGCACCATGATGATTCGCAGCATGCCGAGCCGCTTTTACGTGCAGCAGAATGTGATCAGCAGGCGCCCCGGCAACTAGGCGCCGGCAAACCCTCAGAAAGGAAAACCAGGCGAGGCGGTGATCCACCGCAGCACGGCCGGGTGCTCGAACACCTGAACACGGCCGTCATCATCATCGACCAAAATCTTCTTATTGAAGAAATGAATCCCGCGGCGGAAAACCTGCTCGGCATCAGCCGGCATCGCGGTTGCGGCCAGTCGCTGTTGCAACTGCTCGGCGATGACCGCGAGTTCCGGGACATTCTCATGCGCACGCTCGAAAGCGGCATTACCCATGCCAATGAAATGCGGCTTGGGAGCACAGAGGTCCACCCCGGGGAGCGCGTGATCGATTGCCGCGTTTCTCTGCTGCGTGAGCCGGCAGAGAAGGCTCGTCTCCTGGTCGAAATGACTGATGTCACGCGCCGCTCCAGGATAAGCCGGGAAAACGCACTAATTATTCAACACGGTGCCGGGCGGCAGATGATCCGGCAGCTTGCACATGAAATCAAGAACCCTCTTGGCGGCCTGCGCGGTGCTGCGCAACTACTGGAACGGCAGCTTGACAGCGATGAACTGAAGGAATATACGAGCGTCATCATTAGCGAAGCTGATCGGCTCGCGAGCCTGGTTGACACATTGCTTGGACCCGGCGGGCCGCTGAACAAGCAGGCAGTCAACGTACATGAACTGCTTGAATATGTTGTGCGGCTCATAGAGCCGGGACAGGAAAAAATAAGTATCCGGCGTGATTACGATCCGGGCCTGCCGCTGTTCCATCTGGACCGCGATCAGATGGTGCAGGCATTTCTGAACTTGCTGCAAAACGCGACCACGGCGCTGGATGGACAGGGCGAGATCACGCTGCGCACTCGCGCCATCATGAATTTCACGATTGGCGATACACGGCACGCCGCTGTGGCAAGCATAGAGATTGAAGACGATGGCCCGGGGATACCGCCGGAACTGCGGGACTCCGTTTTCTATCCACTCGTGACCAGCCGGTCGGATGGCACCGGTCTTGGCCTGCCCGCGGCGCAGGAACTCATAAGCCGGCACGGCGGCCTGATCGA
>JAPUGB010000190.1 GCA_027293165.1 Gammaproteobacteria bacterium | reverse complement strand
CTCATATTTCAGTATGTTAGACGTAACAAAAACGGCCAGCGGCAACGCCAAGTAATGCCGTGATCTTGTGGATATTTGCGAAAGCGGTTCGGGTCATCTCATCTCTCCACTGGCGCCAAACTGGTTATTTGGGATAAAAGTGTCGCATAGCATACGTGTATATATCTAATCGTGAGCGACCGCTTTGGGTCGTTAGCGGTCGTTCAGATCAATTTTAGCCTAATGACCGCTTTCGGGCGGAAAGCGGACGTCTATGTTGGTCAATATTAGAGAAATTTGGGGTCCGCCATTAGTGTGGCCGTTGCGCGGCCAAACAAAGCGGTGGTTCGTTATCCGCCTCACTGACGACAGTATTCGCCACCGGCTTTCTTCCGCGCAAAATAAATACGTTGCCGGCAAGCACCAGGGCCATACCGGCAACGATTGGTTTGCTGAGTTCCAGGCCCTCGAACAGCACGGACAGGATGAGTGCAACCAGCGGAAACATCACCATCGCATAGCCCGCTTTGTGCGCCCCGATGCGGCCCAGCAATGTAAGATAGCTGCCAAATGCGATGATCGATCCGAACACGGTCAGGTATAACAGTGACGCAACATATTCCGGCGACGTGTCGAAGGCGAACTCCCTGCCCTGCCATACGGCGATCGCTGCGGTAAGGACCGCGCCATACATCATGCCCCAGGCATTGGATTGGACGATTGGCAGTCCATCCTTCTGTGACGCCTGCGAAACCATATTACCCAGTGATGCGAGGAATGCACCGAGTACGGCGAGGCCGGCGCCGTAAAGCGTCACATCAGTCAGTGACAAGTGCTCCACCTGTGGCAGGAACAGTACTGCTATGCCGACAACGCCGAGAATCGATCCGGCGATGACACGCCAACCCGCACGCGTGCCGAAAAAGATCCGGGCATTAACAATATTCATCCAGACCATCATCGAAAATGCGATGGCGGTCATCGCTGAGCTAATGTACTGCTGCGCGTAATACGCGGTGATGTAATTCAGCGAGAACAGCAGTACACCGAGCATCAGGAAATGCGTGTGCGCCCTGATGCCGAACTGTAAATTCAGACCACGATAGCGACACCAGGAGAAAAGCAGCGCGGAGGCAAGCAGGTAGCGATAGAAAATCGAAACCTCCGGCGCCACAGTGCCCAGCTGGAATCCAATGGCAAGCCAGGTGGAACCCCAGACCAGCACCGTGACCACATAGAGAAACCAGTTACTCATGGACTGCGGTCCCGGGTATCGGAGCAGTCCAGCTCGCACAGGGCCCTTTGCAGCATCCTGTCATGTGCATGGCGATAGCGGTGCAGGCGGAATGCGGGGGCCGTAATTTTGGACAATGCCTCCTTCCAGGAAACCCGGTGAGCGCGCGCCAGCGTGTCGGCGGCGCTGCCGGAAGCGGGCCGGTCAGATGCATCAAATTTTTTCTGGAGTTTCATCATCGCCTCCATTGGGTGGGCTCGTGGAACTGGTGCTTGACTCTACGCTCAGTTTGGGTATATAACAGAACCAGTTTTTATGAAATGGGATGTGAACAGTTTATGCTGGCCATCGACAAGAGCGCGGACGATTTCCTGTATCGCCAGGTGATTGATTTAATAACCGAAAATATTGATTCGGGCACACTTCGCCCGGGTGATCGCCTGCCCTCCCTGCGCCGCATGAGCAAGCGAATTGATGTCAGCATTCCCACCGTGCGCCAGGCCTATATCGAACTAGAGCGGCAACGGCGCGTCGAGTCCCGGCCCCAGTCGGGGTTTTACGTCCGGGGTCTCAACGCCAATGAACTGGTCAGGCCAGCCCCAAGGTTTCGTCAATCCAACAAACCGGTGCCGGTTGCCAACAGAAGCCTGATGGACCGCGTTTACGAAGGACTTCACCAGCCTGACTTCGTCCCGCTGGGCATTGCGAACCCCTGCATGGCGAAACCGGCGGCCAAGGCCCTGCATCGCGCGATGAAGCGGGTCATGGCGCGTGCCGAAGAAAGGAGCATCGGCTATGCGCCGTCGATGGGTGAGCCCGGGCTGCGCCGCCAGATTGCCTTTCGCTATCTCGATACTATCGGCAGCAACGTCGAGCCCGACAACATCTGTATCACCAATGGTGCTCAGGAGGCTTTGCTGCTGGCGCTACAGGCGGTGGCCAGCAAAGGTGATGTCATTGCGGTGGAGTCGCCGACCTATCACGGTCTGTTGGAACTCATCGGCAGTCTCGGCATGCTCGCAATCGAAGTCGAAACCTGTCCGGAAGAAGGCGTAACTCTGTCGGCGCTTCGCAAGACCCTGGACGCGCATCCGGTCAAGGTGTGCCTGTTTTCCACGACGCTAAACAACCCCCTGGGTGTCAGCATGCCGGATGACATGCGGCAGGAACTCGTCAATATCATTGACGAGCGGGAACTCGTGCTTATTGAGGACGACGTCTATGGAGACCTGCTGTTCGACGGCCATCGGCCGAAACCCGCCGAGATGTACTCGCGCAGCGGCAACGTTCTGACTTGCGGCTCGTTCTCGAAAACGGCGGCGCCGGGTTATCGAATCGGCTGGTTGCTGGCGGGCCGGTACCGGGACGCGATCATGCGGCTAAAGCGGTCGTATTCCTGCTCCTCGGGCCTGCTGCAACAGCTGACGCTGACCGAATTCCTGGCCAGCGGCACCTACGACCGTTACCTGAAAACGCTGCGCCCGGTCTTGCAGCAAAATGCGCAGCGCACGCGGGCGCTGGTAGCACAGCACTTTCCGGAGGGCACCAGGACCTCAAAACCGGTTGGTGGTGCCGTTCTGTGGATCGAGTTGCCCGGTAACGTGAATTCCGCACACCTGTTCGACGAAGCCATCAACAAGGGCATCAGTATCGCGCCCGGGCTGATTTTTTCCCCGTGTGCGCGCTATGAGAATTTCATGCGCCTGAGTTTCGGGCATCCATGGTCAGAAGAGATTGAGCAAAGCATTGTCTGGCTGGGACGGAAGGTCCAGGAACTGGCCGGCCGGTAGTGTGCTCGGGGTGATTGCTATAGGTATATACTGGTATATACTCATGGCATGACCGCCCTCGAGAGAATCTGCACTGCCCTGCGCGAAGCCGGCATTCGCTATGCCGTCGTTGGGGGTCACGCCGTGGCGTTGCACGGCGCCGTAAGGGGAACGGTTGATATTGACATCGTCCTCGCGTGGTCCAGAAAGACGG
>JAPUGB010000019.1 GCA_027293165.1 Gammaproteobacteria bacterium | reverse complement strand
CATTCGTAATGCGTAGGTCGTCAGTTCGAATCTGACTTCCGGCACCGTTACCGGTCAACAAACACGTGCCGTCTCTCCGGGAACCGCAGCAGAACATGTTCAGAAAAAGCGCCGGCTCCCTGCTGCTGAGTCTGTTCGCACGCGTCGTATTCACCGGCTACAAGATCGGGCAGCTGGAAAAATACATCAAAGCGTTCGAGGTCGAAGCGTTTAACCAGGAGCCCGAGACAGCCCGCTGAGTTCGAACCCGCGGCGATACGCCCTTCAAGCGGACGATTCTGCGGTGATTATGCTTGCCCAACGGGCTCCCGGGTGGCTGATCGGGTCACCCCTGAGAACACGGTATTTCTTGTTTTTCCACGATTTAAGAGAATTTTCCATAATTCCGAGCTAGATACTTGTTTCGCGGCCGGATTCAGGTAGGCTCAGGTGCATTGTAGGCCGTGGTGGTCTGAAGCCTCCTACAGAGTCAGTTAAAACAGGAGCTTACCGATGTTTAAGAAGTCCGGCGGCCATGACGCCGCCTCTCAGTCAGGCGAACCCCAAGAGCCGTGCGTGCTTGGGCCGACCCTGAAGTTCAAGGGCGTATTGTCGGCTGATGAGGATCTCATCATCCAGGCAACGGTCGAAGGCGCCATCGCTATTCCGCGCAGAAAGTTGACCATCGGCGAGCAAGGCAAAGTCAAAGCCGATGTTCAGGCGCTGCAGATCATTGCCGAGGGCACTGTCGAAGGAGACCTTCACAGTGAAGAGGCGGTGATCATCACGAAGACCGCCGACGTAAGCGGCAACATATTTGCTCCGCGAATCAGCATCGAAAATGGCGCCACCTTCAATGGCCGCATCGAGATGCAACGCAAGCGCGGCGAAAAGTCGTCAGCGAAGCCAGAAAAGCAGGCTGCGCCCGAGCCGGTGGTGGAGCAGACACTCGAAATGGTGGTGCCGGTCAAAGAAAGCGGGCGTCGCTAGACCAACCCCACGCCCGTTCGCGACCGCCGGCGCTTTCGCCGTGCGGTGCCCAAGCCCGGATTCGCGCCTCCTGGTTCCGGGCGGTTCGGCGCAACGATCTCTATTCCATTGAAATTCCTGAGCCCCCCGGCGCCTGGATTGGTGTGGTGCCTGCAAAGGAGTATGCTGACTAGCTTGAATTCTTGCTGCACCATCGCGGCAGCTCAGTCGGCATTACGAAAACGGGCATGCGTCGGATCCCAAACCGGACGTTCGAAGCATGCAACCGAGACACTCGCAGGGGGTAAGTGATGAACGCACGCTCAATTCTGACTGTATTGGTTGGATTGGCCTCATCGACACTCGTCATCTTTGCAGCGCAGGCTGGCAGCGCCGAGGACGAGGCGCGCATTATCGCGGTCATGGAACAGATGGACGCGGCATCAGCGAGACTGGCGTCGATGGAGAGCGCCATGCTGTCCCGGCAGGAAGAAATCGGTCAGGCCGTTGGACTGATCCTGGCATCCGAAGCAGGGTTGCCGGACGACCTGGTGGCCGGTCGCGAGGCCGAGTTCGGCAGGGCCGTTACGAATCTCGTCCGAACCTTTCAGATCGATGCGTCGTATGAGCACCGGGCCAATGACGCACTGGTTAAGCGCGATCTTGAATGGCTGCAGTTCCTCAGCGACAAAGGCCTGATGGAAGAAGCGGTGGCGCACGACATCAAGATCAAGACGCCTCTGTTTCAGCGGCGTGGCGAGTTGATCCGTAAGACCGGAAACGCGGCGATGGCGCTGGATTCCATGACCGATGCCTCGTGTTTCCGCGACATGGTCGTGGCTGGCGGTTTCACGAAGACCGCGCTGCAGATTTCTTACATCTCGCCGTACACAGAGGTTTTGGCGGCCGGCACGAAGCGCGGCATGTTCACGATCACCGAGCAGGAGATCCACGAACAATTCACGATCCCGACGCTACAGGGCTATGGCGCGGTGTTGGGGGTGAATGTCGACGTGTCCCCGTGGAACGAGGATCGGCTCATTACGATCAGTGTTTCACCGGACGTCACCGCGGCCGAGCCGCTGCAGGCGGCAACAAGGCCTTAATCCCGGCCGGAACGTTTTTTCGGTAAAGCCCCGCCAAGTGCGGGGCTTTTTTTTGCCCGCACGATGCGCTCCCGGCTCCTTCGTCCATAAGCGCTTCGACTCGGGCGCTCGGCCCGCGCCGCCTGCAACTGTAAGCGACCTGTAAGCACCATGTAATCCCGCCCTATTCGCCGGCGACCCATACTGCCGGCTGATGTTTACTGAATCGGCGCATGCACATTCGCGCCGGGCGGCTGGAGGTAGGGGATCATGCGCATACTGATCACATCGGCGGTTTTCCTGTTGGCCTGCGGGGCCCTGAATGCCCAGGAGGTAGAGGTTGAACTGAAGCGAATGCGCGGCTGGTACGCCGGAGGTGGCCCTGCACTCGCCGACACCGGTGTCAGCGAAAGCGACAACATCTACGGCGAGTACAAGAACGGCAGTGACGATACCGGGTTTGTTATCGATGCCGGTTACCGGTTCAACGATTACCTTGCGGTCGAACTGGGCTATCTCGATGCGGGCGCTCCGAAATGGAACGACACCGCAATTTTTCTGCCGGAGGTGCCGGGGCTTTTCGACACGGACGTGAGCCTGGATATCTCGGCCTACCAGGCAAGTGGGCTCTTGATATATCCGTTCTTCAAGCGCTGGGAGGTCTATTTCAAGATCGGTCTGTCGTACTGGGACGCCGAAAGCGACCAGGTACTGACACCAGTGGGCGGAGGGAGCGTTATTCACCGCAATCTGGACGACACCGGCACGGACCTGCTGATGGGTGTCGGGGTCGGGGCCTCGTTGTCGCAGCACCTGCATCTGCGTTTCGAATACCAGTCCTTTTTTATCGACGGCGACATGTTGGCGCTGAATGACTTCTACCAAGGGCGCCTGGATACGGCCATGCTGGAAGTGCAGTACCGATTTGGGGACAGGTGGGACCGGCGAGAGAGGCGGCTGTGGCCCGTTGTGGGGGAATGACCGGCCGTCACTCGCGCTGTGTTGCGGCGCGTCAGCGTTTATCCGCCAGCGGACAAATTTCTGACCTGTCCGGACAGGAACTCCGAGCGATCGATCTTCATAGTGACCGACATTCTGGACCGCCCCTTACCCCCGAATGCGGTACCTCTAGGGGAATGGAGATCTCTGTTGATCAGGAAATGTCGTTGTGTTTACAAGCCCTGCAACAATTCCGGGCTGGAGGGTTATCAGGTGGGTAAAGGTTACCGCTACCGTCGCCGCGCGGCGGACTGGAACGGGACACCGTACTACCGCGTATGGCCGCTTGAAGGCGTGGACTATTTTGATACCTGCAGCGTGGATATTTTTGAACGTTGTTTCCGCCCGGAACAAGACTGAACCCGGGCAATTCGAGCCGCGGGATATCCACATGTGGCGCATGGCGAAATCACTGCACGCCGGCTCGCGGCGCAGCCATCTCCAGATTAGTCCGTGTGGCGAGCGGGCCGTTGGGCAATCCGCTTCCGGTTATTCTTTCCAGCCGCGGTGCCGCTTGCCCGATTCGTAAGGGTTGGCCGAATCTTCGGGTTTCCCGGTTGTCGGGTCGATCGCCAGTGTTTTCAGGCGTCGCGTATCGGTTTCCGGGTCCATCTCCCAGCTATGGGTCCCGTAAGGATTGTCTTCGGGTGCCGCATCGCCTTCCAGCGATAGGGCATCGGCACCGTAATCCGGCACCGACGAGTCGCCCGGCATTTTCGGTGGCGGTTCCGTATCGATCCGCGATTTGCGCTCTCCGGGTGGATTGACCGTGCGAATTTTTCTGGGCAGGGGTTTGTCGCCGATGCCCGAGGCCCGCTTAGCGCCTTTCAGCAAGTTTTTGAGAATCGCCATTGATCGTCCGCGCAGAGTTCCTTCCTGCGCTCGACTGTAGCCCCATCGCTACGCCGGAAATGTGCGGCCGATCACAATCCTGACACCCGGCGCGTTCACGGCGTTGCGAGAGAACAACGCAAATTAGGCGCTGAATACCGACCCCATAAGGCTTTTCACGCGTTCCGCCGCCGGCTTCGCGCCCCGCCGGTTGAGCGGTTGTTGGCATAAATTCCCCGCGGGACAGGCACTTAAGACGGTTTTGCGGGCGCAGGGTGCATTCAAACCGCGCTTCCGGCATGCTTTCGGCCAGGCACACCCGTAACCAGCAAGAGCAGAACCGATGAATGTGCTGATCGTCTACGCCCATCCCGAACCGCGGTCCTTTAACGGCGCCGTCAAAGACATTGCCGTCGAAACCCTCAACGCTCAGGGACACACGGTCGTCGTCTCGGACTTGTATGCGCAGGGCTTCGATGCCATTGCAGGACCGCGTGATGTGACACAGCGTCTCGACCCGGAACGCTTCAACCTCGGCCACGAGCAGGCCCACGCGGCCAAAACCGATTCGTTTGCGCCGGCGGTGCAGGCTGAAATCGACAAGTTGCTGGCGGCGGATTTTCTGATCCTGCAGTTTCCAATGTGGTGGTTTTCGTTGCCGGCTATCCTGAAAGGTTGGATCGATAGAGTCTTTGCGTTTGGCGTGACCTATGATTTTGGCCGCACCTGGGATAACGGTGTGTTTACCGGCCGTCGCGCGATGCTGTCATTTACTGCCAGTGCTCCGGCGGCGGCGTTTCTACCGGACGGCAAGAACGGCGACATGGAGCGCGTATTGTGGCCGATACATGCCGGTGTTCTCGCACTGTGTGGTTACCAGGTGCTGGAGCCGCAGATTGCGCACGGCATCCCGTTCGTTGGGGAAAAGGCCATGCTCCAAATGCTGGATCAATACCGGAAACGCCTGCACACGATCGATGGTGAAACAGCGATGTTTTTTCACGACAGCAAGGACATGGGCGATGACTATCGCCTGAAAGCCTCAGTGAAACCCGCAACCCCGGCTCAACACCGTGGCCAAAGGGTGCACATGGTTTGATGCGAGGCCCCGGCAACCTTGCAGCATGGCTCGGGTCTGTATTTAATGGAGCCGGCTCAGAACAAACACACGAAGCAAATGCAGCCAGCACATAAAGTTTCAGCCCAGACCCGGGGCCTGCAATGCGACTGATCGTCGGCATGTCGGGCGCCAGCGGTGTCATCTACGGCATTCGTATGCTGGAAGTGCTGAAAACGATTCCGGAGGTTGAAACGCACCTGATCGTCAGTAACGGCGCCAAGCTCAATATAGGCATCGAGACCGACTGGCCAGTCAAGGATGTCGAGGCCCTGGCGGATGTCGTTCACAATGACCACAATCTCGCCGCCACGATTTCCAGCGGTTCGTTCAAGACCGATGGCATGATCGTCGTGCCCTGTTCGATGAAGACACTCTCCGGAATAGTCACGTCGTACGCCGACACATTGGTCGTGCGCGCCGCCGATGTGGTTCTCAAAGAGCGCCGTCGCTTAGTCCTGGTGCCCCGCGAAACGCCCCTGCACGCAGGGCACTGCAAGCTGCTGCACGAAGCGGCGCTGAACGGGGCAATCGTCGCACCACCGATGCCACAGTTCTATAACGCTCCGGAAACTCTCGACGACATCATCAATCACACGATTGGACGTTTAATGGACCTGTTCGACCTGGACAGTGGTTTCGTTAAACGCTGGGAAGGCGCGAATAACGCGGCCAAGAACCGGTGAACGAAGAGAACCGGGCGGCTGTCAGCCGGTTCATGGACGAACACAACACCCTGACCCTGGCAACCTCCAGCAACGGGAGCCCTTGGGCCGCGGCGGTATTTTTTGCCAGTGACAAAGATCTGAACCTGTATTTCGTCTCAGATCATCGAACCCGTCACGGCCGCGATATGGAGCAGAATCACCGCGTCGTTGCAACCGTCAACCCGGACTGTGATAACTGGCACGATGTGCGGGGCCTGCAGATCGAAGGCTCGGCCAACATCGTCACGGGCCTGGCCCGGGCCAGGGCACTGGCGTTGTATCTGGCGAAATTTCCGCAAATTGATGCGTTGTTCGCGTCGCCAAAGAACAAGCACGAGGAAACCATCGCCGAGCGTTTGAAGGCGACGAATATCTACCGCATCAGTCCCGCCTTTATCCGCTTCATCGACAACCGCAAAGGCTTCGGTTATAGCGACGAGTACCGGCTATAGCGCAGTGATTGCTAACGGGATTTTTACAGCCCTCGCTCGCCCGGTAAAGACGACGGTTTTACTCCGTTTCGCTTTTGAAGAAGCTCGGTATCCGACCGAGATGCGTGCCGCTGTCGACGATCAGCGTTTCACCGGTCACCAGTGCTGCGCCTTCTAGAAACCAGACCAGCACCTCGGCCACATCCTTGGGCATCGCTACTCGTCTTAGCGGCAGCACCGCTTCAGCTTTCTTCAGCATCTCCTGGTAGGCTTCGTCGCCCAGGCCGCCCTGCAGCCATCGCGTTTGAATCATCCCCGGTACGACGGTATTGATACGGATTTCGGGAGCGAGCACGTGCGCCAGCGACTTCGTCATCAGGTTCAGTGCCGCCTTCGACGCGGCATAGGGTATAGAAGATGCGATGCCGGTGACGCCGCCAATGGACGAATCGTTGACGATTGAACCTTTACCGAGCTTGCGCATATGCGGTTCGACCGCCCGTATCATCTGGTACGGGCCCACGACATTGACCGCGTAGATATCCAGAAAATCCTGTTTGCTGACACCTTCCAAATTATCGAACGGGTTGAATTTGGTTCGCGCGGCGTTGTTGATCAGGTAGTCGATCCGGCTCCAGGCATCGACAGCAGCCTGAACCATTCCCCGGCAGGCGGCATCGTCGGATACATCGGCCTGTTGGACCAGGGCTTCGACTCCGTGCCCGCGGCAGGTCTCGGCAGTTTCCTCGGCCTCCGCTTTACTGCGCGTGTAGTTGATGACCACGTTGCAGTTTTTCTCTGCCAACATGATGGCAGCGGCGGCACCGACCCCGGTTGCAGAGCCGGTTACGATGGCAACCTTTCTATCACTGTGGGCCATGATCCATTCCTGTTATTGACTGGCGCGGGGCATCTTAACAGACGAGCAAGGGCCCACAAGTTGCAGGTTCTGCCGGGTTCACCGGCGGGTTGGCACTGATTTCAGCCGGCCGCTGACGTCTGCCAGACATGCTATGGTGAAGCCGCGAGCGCAAGGCTTGCACAACTGCAAAAAGAATCAGCCCCGGAGTCGGACCCAATGGCATTTAAAGATTTTCGCGACTATTTGAAACTGCTCGACGAAGAGGGGCAACTCAAACGCATCGAGGTACCGTTCAATGTAGAACTGGGTACCAACGAGCTGCAGCCGTTGATGCGGTATCTCGCGGAACGGGACGGGCCGGCGCTGATCCTGCAAAATCTCGAGGGTTACAACACGCCGGACATTCCGCTGGTATTCAACCCCTTTGGAACGCGTGAACGCACGGCCATGACAATTGGTTGCCGTGATCCGCTCGAGACCAAGACCAAGCACGCAAAAACTCTCGCGGACGAGTCCGTGTGGCTGGATCCAAACCTCGTGAATCGGGACGACGCCCCATGTAAGGACGTCGTCATCGAGAAAGCGGACATCGCCCTTGATAAACAGTTGCCGCACGTTTGGTTCGGTAAAGAAGGCGCCTCCTATATAACGGGTGGTCTGGGTATCACCAAGGACCCAGAGACCGGCGAACGGAATGTCGGTTGTTATCGGGTCGGTCAGTTCTGGAAAGCATCACACCCGACCGGGGGTTCTTATTCCGAAGAGCGCCAGACCAAACAATTGCTGGTTTTTGCATTCTGGAACCCTCCGGCGAGTCACATTGGTTTTCACCTGGCGAAGGCGGTGCGGATGGGCAAGCCGCTTGAAGTTGCGTTTGCTTGCCAATGCGACCCGGCAATCCATATGGCTGCAGCTACGGGCGTGCCTTTCGGTCACGACGAATTCCGGTTCGCGGGCGGGCTTCGGGGCGCCCCGGTCGACCTTGTCAAATGCGACACGGTAGACCTCGAAGTGCCGGCCACTGCCGAGTTCGTTATCGAAGGTGTCTTTCTTCCAGACCAGGAAGAAACCATCGGTTGGCATTCGAACCCGGTGGGATATTACGACCCGGTACAGGTGTTTCCAATGATGGAAGTCACTCGAATTACTCACCGTAAAAATCCGCTGTGGTATGCAACGATGGAGATGATCCCGCCGTTTGACCACAACTATATTGCGCTCCTGCCAGTTGAAGGCGAAGTGCTCAGCGATCTTCAGCGCAAGATTCCGGAGGTCAAAGATGTCGTCGTCACACCCAACATGACCTATATCGTGCAACTCAGTGTCGACGGTGCCGCTAAACCGCATGCCGAGTTCGGCAAATATGTACTGCACGCGGTGTGGGGTGCGGCGGGACGCTGGGGCCGTACCGCGAAAATCGTCATCGTCGTGGGTCCGGACGTCGACCCTTACGACATGAATTCAATCGAATGGGCCATCGCAACGCGGGTTCAACCGTACAGCGATACCATCATCAATCAATCCGGTCAGGCAATGGTGCTCGATCCGTCGGCAATCAAGGGTCACCACGGATTCCCGGTTACCAGCGAGCAAATGGGAATCGATGCAACGATCAAGGTGCCGGAACGGTTCAGCGAGTACCAGGAGGTCAGCATGGCTGATCCGGCGGATGTCGCGAAAATCGCAGACAAGCTCAAGGGTGTATTGGACTGACCCGGTGCGAGTCCGGACCCGCTGGCCATGAAAATCTGCGTCTTTGGCACCGGCGCGATCGGCGGCTACCTTGCCGCGAAACTGGCGCGCACTGACGCGCAGCTCACCTGCATCGCCCGCGGCAAACAACTTGAAGCGATACGCAGCCGCGGACTGACACTGATCGAAAACGATCGCAGGCAGAACCAGCAAGTGGATTGCACGGACCGTCCGGGCCAGGTTGGTCCACAGGACGTGGTTTTCGTCACACTGAAGTCGCACACGGTGCCGCCGGCAGCGGCGGATATCGCGGAATTGCTCGGTCCCGAGACCGCGGTTGTGACCGCCTACAACGGGCTACCGTGGTGGTTTTTTTACGGCCAGCAGGGCAGTGAATCCATGCGCCTGGAATCGGTTGATCCAGGCCGCCGCCTGTGGGAGCAGATCGGGCCTGAACGTGCCATTGGTTGTGTGGTGTATCCGGCCGCCCGGGTGGTCGAGCCCGGCGTTATCGAACACCAGTTTGGCAGCCGCTTCGCGTTGGGCGAACCGGACGGTACCGAGACGCCACGTCTCAAGTCCATAGCGGCGCAACTCGTCGCTGCCGGGCTTACGGCACCGCTGGAGAGTTCCATACGCACCGGCATTTGCACCAAGCTGGTGGCAAATGCCAGTTACAATCCCGTTAGCGTGTTGACCGGCAGCAGCCTCGGCCGGATGATCGACGACGTGGCAGTAAACCGGCTGCTGCGCCGTATGATGCACGAAGCCATCGAGGTGACGGCGTCAGTCGGGATTAGCGTGCCGGTTTCCCCGGCAGAGTTGCTGGAGCTGACGCGGCCTTTGGGAGATCACCAAACATCGATGTTGCAGGATTTGGAAGCGGGCCGGTCACTGGAACTGGATCCTATCGTTGGTGCCGTCCAGGAACTTGGGCGATTGCACGCGGTTCCGACACCGACGATCGATATTATCCTGGCCCTGGCGAAACAGAAGGCCACCTTGGCCGGCTGTTACCCGGCCGCGTGAACTGCTCGGCGGCGATACCCGAACCGATGGCAAAGTACTGATGGGCCAGACGCTGATTCAGAAGATTATCGCCCGGGCTTCCGGCAAGGCGACAGTCCGGCCCGGCGAGATCGTGACCTGCCGGGTTGATCTGGCGATGCTGCTGGATTCGGGCGGGCCGCGACGCATCTGGCCGCGCCTGAAAGAACTCGGTGTCGGTGTATGGGACCCCGACAAGATCGTGGTCATCAGCGATCATTTTGTGCCCGCGGTGGATGCCGAATCAGCATCGATCCTGCAGCTGACCCGGGAATTCGTCGACGAATTCGGCATCCGACAGTTTTTCGACATGCAAGGCATCGGGCACGTGATCTTGGCCGAGCACGGTATGCTGCAGCCGGGCATGTTCGTCTGCGGCGGCGATTCGCACTCGACGAACGGTGGGGCCTTTGGCTGTTACATGGCCGGATTCGGCGCCATCGAGATGACCGGCGTTGTCGTCACCGGCGAAATCTGGCTGCAGGTGCCCGAAACGATCCGTGTCAACTGGACCGGAAACGTTCAGGCAGGCGTTGTGGCCAAGGATATTATGCTGACGCTCTGTCGTGAACTTGGCATGGATAACGCTTTCAAGGTCGTCGAGTACGGTGGCGACACCGTGCGCGCGATGTCGATGCAAGAACGCGTGGTCCTGACCAACATGGCGGCGGAGTTGGGCGCCGAAACCGGGTCCATTGAGCCCGATGAAACGACGCTCGTAGCGATTCGTTCGGGCGGCACGGAACCGGCAGCCGACGCGTTGGGCTGGAATAGCGATCCAGACGCCGCCTACACGGCGATCCATGAATTCAGCGCCGACGCGCTGGCGCCGCAGGTCGCCGCGCCGGACTCCCCGGCCAATTCGGCAGCGGTGGACGAATTCGGCAGTATTTCGGTCGATCAGGCCTACATCGGCGCCTGCGTCGGCGCGAAGCTCAACGATCTGCATATGGTTGCTGAGATTCTCAAAGGTCGGCAGGTGGCTCGCGGTACCCGCTTGATGGTGGCGCCGGCGTCACAACAAATCATGGCTGCTGCGGCGGCGGACGGAACGCTGGCAACCATCACGGCGGCCGGGGCGATGCTGCTGCCTACCGGTTGCGGCGCTTGCGCCGCGCTCGGTGCCGGTATTCTGGCCGACAAAGAGGTGTGCATATCCTCGACCAATCGTAACTTCAAAGGCCGCATGGGAGCTAACTCGGCCAGTATTTACCTGGCGTCGCCGTACACGGTGGCGGCCACGGCCGTGGCTGGGCAGATTACCGACCCTCGTGAGATGCTGACATGACACGCGCAACCGACGTGGCTGGTGATCCGCCGGGGACCGGCGCGCGGCGTGTGGAGCCCGGACGCCATGGACGGCGGTCCGGGCGGAAGCCGCTTCGGCGAGCACAGGGACGTGCGAGCCGATTTAGCGCGAAGGTCCCCGGCGGAGCATCAGCGTAGGCGAAAGGTAATCCGTATGAATGTGATCACCGGCAAGGCTTGGGTATTCGGCGACGAAATCAACACCGACGTCATGGCGCCCGGCCTGTACTTTAAAAGTTCGATGGACGAAATGGCTCGTCATTGCCTGGAAGCCGTGGATCCCGGGTTCGCTGCCAACGTCGCGCCGGGCGATATCGTCGTTGCCGGGCACAATTTCGGGGTCGGCTCGGCACGGGAGCAGGCGGCGCTGGCCTTCCGGCACCTTAAGGTGGGGGCGATACTGGCCGAATCCTTCGGCCGGATTTTCTACCGCAATGCGCTGAATTTCGGCGTGCCGGCGCTGTTTTTTCCGCAGTCCGCCGATATCGGTGCGGGCGATTTGCTCGCGGTGGACCCGGTCACCGGGAGCATCGAGAATAGAAACTCGGGGCAGCGCTACATCGTCGACGGCGTTCCCGAGCACTTGATGCTGATGATTCAGGCGGGCGGCCTGATGCCCTGGCTGAAGCAGAAATTGGCAAACGAAGGAGCACCCTGATGAGCCCGGCAAAAAAACTTCGGGACTTACTGGCCGGCCCGGAGGCCGTGGTTGCACCCGGTGTCTATGATGCGCTGACGGCATTGCTGGTCGAACAGGCCGGCTTTGCCTGCGTGTATCTGAGTGGCGCCAGCGTTTCGTTTACCCGCCTTGGCCGACCCGACCTCGGCTTGACGACCCTGACCGAAGTGGCCGACACGGTGGCGAGAATTCGCGAGCGTATCGAACTGCCGCTGGTCGTCGACGCAGACACCGGCTACGGCAATGCGCTGAATGTACAGCGCAGCGTGGCGTTACTCGAGCGCATGGGCGCATCAGCGATTCAGCTCGAGGATCAGCAATCACCTAAGCGCTGCGGACACCTGGCCGGTAAAAACCTGGTCGCTGTCGATGAAATGGCCGGCAAAATTCGTGCGGCTCTCGATGCACGCGAAGATGCGGAAACGGTTATCATTGCGCGTACCGATGCGCTTGCTGCCGAGGGTATTGATCGGGCCATCGCACGCGGTCATGCCTACGTTGCGGCTGGCGCAGATGTTTTATTTATTGAAGCGCCGCGGAGTGTCGAACATCTGCAACAAATAGGCCAGGAATTTGGTGGCAAGCTGCCATTGCTCGCAAACATGGTAGAAGGTGGGCGGACGCCTTTGCTGCCGGCCAATGAACTTGGCGACTTGGGATTCAGTCTGGTGATATTTCCTGGGGCGATGCTTCGGGTCAACGCCAAGGCTTCCACGGAGTACCTTGCGGCATTAAAAGCCGACGGCACGACGTCCGGTTTTCTGGATCGCATGTTTTTATTCGACGAGGTCAACGAATTGATCGGTCTGGATGAGATGATCCGCGACGGCCAACGCTATGCGGGTGATATCCGCGATTCGAAGGAAGACTCGCAGCCCTAGTCAAGGAGGCTAGCGCATGATATCAAGGTACGCAGAGGCCGGGGTCACCGATGGTGTGCTGACCGGGCAGCAGGTTCAGGGATTTCGCAGGGACGGTTATGTCATCGTGCCGGGGCTTTTTGGCCCCGCGGAGATTGAGCAGGTCAGCGTCTGGGCGGAGGAGGTGCAGAATTGGGAAGAAACGCCAGGGCAGCACATGATGTACTTCGAGCAAGCCGCAGAATCTCGTCCGCGCCGGATATTGAATCGCATCGAGAACCTGCTGCCTTACCATGCAGAATTCATGGCGCTTGCCGCAAGCGATAAGATGCAGGGCGCATGCGGCCAATTATTTGGTGAGCCGGCGGTAATGTTTAAGGACAAGATCAATTACAAGATGCCGGGGGGCAGCGGATTCGATTCCCACCAGGATGTGCAGGCGGGTTGGTCGCGGTACGCCAGCGTCCACATTACGGCCCTGATTACGATCGATCCGAGTACCCGGCAGAACGGTTGCCTGGAATTGGCGTCCGGATTTCACGAGCACGGCCTGATCGGTAAAGAGTGGGAACCGTTGACCGAGGACCAGTTTGCTGGAGCCAACTACCTTGCTGTCGAGGCGACGCCGGGAGACGCGGTGTTTTTCGATTCTTTTGTACCCCACCGTTCCGGGCCGAACAATACCGACCGTCCCCGGCGCGTACTCTACTACACCTATAACAGAGCCTCCGAAGGCGACCACCTGGCACAGTATTACGCCGACAAGCGCGAAAGTTATCCGCCGGATATCGAGCGGGAAGCCGGCAAAGAGTACGTCTACCGCGTCTGATGAGTGCAAAACCCAAAACCACCGGTCAATCTGACTCTGCCGGGCAGCAACCCAGCAGCCGGACGACGCGTTTTCGGCAGTTGCTGCAGAGTCCTGAGTTAGGATTTTTGCTGGAAGCACATAACGGTGTCAGTGCCAGGATTGGTGAAGAGGCCGGTTTCAAAGCACTGTGGGCGGGCGGCCTGTGCATGTCGGCACAATACGGGGTCAGGGACAGCAACGAAGCGAGCTGGACCCAGGTGCTGGAGATGCTCGAATTCATGGTGGACGCCTGCAGCGTGCCGATACTTCTCGACGGCGATACCGGCTATGGCAACTTCAACAATGTCAGGCGGCTGGTCCGGAAACTCGAGCAGCGCGGTGTCGCGGCCGTTTGTATCGAGGACAAGCTATATCCGAAGACCAATAGTTTTATAGACGGGAACAAGCAGGAGCTGGCCGAGATCGACGAGTTCTGCAGCCGGATCAAAGCCGGCAAGGATGCTCAGCAGGATGACGACTTCAGCATCATTACCCGAGTCGAGGCGTTCATC
>JAPUGB010000189.1 GCA_027293165.1 Gammaproteobacteria bacterium | reverse complement strand
TGACCAACGCCTGCTCCAACATCTGCACGATCTCGGCATCTCGTCCAGGATCTCCCGTTTGCCTCAGGTATCGCGCCTGCAGAAACAATGCATACGCTTCGGGATCCGTCTTCCTGGTTTCGGGCGCAGAACCCAACAACGTGATTTTGAGTTGCTCAACAACCTTGGCGGCTATCTCATCCTGGATCGCAAAAATGTCGTCCAATTCCCGGTCATAGGTTCCCGACCACAGGTGCGTGTCCGAGCGCGCCTCGATAAGCTGCGCCGTAACACGGACTTTATTGCCCGCCTTGCGTACCGAGCCTTCCAGCACATGCGCGACGTTCAGTTGTTCGGCCAGCGTGGGGATATCAACGTCCTTTCCCTTGAACGAAAATGCCGATGAACGAGAGATCACCCGCAGCTGTGGGATCTTCGCCAACAGGTTTAGCAACTCCTCCGAGATGCCATCGGAGAAATATTCGTTGCTGGCATCATCGCTCATATTGACGAATGGCATTACGGCGATGGAGTTCTCGCCATAGGACTCAACCAGCGCATCCGTGCGTGCCTGTCTCGCTACCGTTTCTTCTCTTGCCGCATCCCGTGCCGGATCGAGTACGAACTTGTCGAAGGCGAAATAGCCAAGAGCCAGCGTCAGCACAACGATAATCGCGCGATCCAGTCTCTTGCCGGTGTGGTGCGCTTCGGAGACGGTACGGTCTACGTCCTTCTCCAGTTTCAACCCTTCCGGAGTTAATTCATACAGCCAGGAGAAGATCAGAATCAGCGGGAAACCGATGACCAGAATGATGACAAACAGTCTGACCAGTTCGTCGGCCAAGCCAAAAATCGGGAAAAGTGTTTCGACAATCTGAATAAGCAGCCATGACGCAGCTAGGTAACCAATCGCTACCCGCAAAACGTTGCGGCGCTTGAGTTCCGAATAGAGCGACATTGAATGCTTAAACCCGATTTCTTTCTTACGCGCCAAGCCTACGTCATCCATTATCCCGAGACCAGCGAGAATCACAGAGTTGTATTCCTAATCCATCTTAGCAATAGCTTTTGGTAGATTTGATTTCCCTTTCCTTCGGGGCGATGCTTAATACGCCGATAACAAGAAAAAACTCGGCGGGAGAGAGGAATGAACTCAAAGATGCACGCGGCTGCATCCACACTGGCCTGCTTGTGCATGCTGTTGAACACCGCCTGCACCACGACCAGGGGCGTAGAAACGGCTGACGCCATGGTGGGTGAAACGGCCATCGAGAAAGGCGACAAAGTGACAGTGACCCTGGTGACTGGCGACCGCTATGAACTTGAGGTTGTCGAAAACAAGGACGACTACTTCATCGGCACAAACGCAGCCGGGTATGGTGAGACGGTCTATTGGGACGAGGTGCACTCGATCGAAGTGACGACGGTCGATGTTGGCAAATCAATCCTGGCCACACCCGTTGTGATTGCCGGCGCCGCGATAGCGATTGTTGTTATTGCGTTGGCATCGGTGATGTCGATGGGGGCGCAATAAGGTAATCATCTTTTCCGCTCTCTAATCGCGTATACAATAGCGAATAAAAAATATGGCGCTGATCCGCAATCCAAAATGACAGGCAGCCATAAATAGGGTAAGCGTTCCGACAACTCTCCAAACGGTGCAGAAAGGACTGCCACCACACCGATGACTCCAAAAACCAACGGCGCAAAAGACGATCCATCGCTATTCTTTTCCCACCATTCACGGTAGGCAATTAAACCGTTATAGGTTGCGCCAACCAAAAAAGCCAGCGAGAACCCCGTGAAGAACATCCACTGCACGATCAAGACTATCCATTGTCTTGTTGTTTCGCTCATTTAACTTGCCTGACTATTGTTTGAGGTTACAGATCGGAGACGCAACCAGCGTGGCAGCATACAATCTTGAATTGAAGAAATTGCGACGAGGGCATCGCTCCTGCACGAAGCCTGATCGAACGTTATTTTTCGATTTTTTTCTTTGGCGTTGGCACCAGGTTGACGCGACCACGCTTGCCCAGCCGCCGTTCGTTCAATTGCGCGACGATCTCTTCGACCGCTATCGTTACCGCGTTGAGATTCCCTTGCCGACAACCGTTAATAGTGTTGCTGCCTTGCGCAATTACATAACTATACCAGTCAGCACCCTCCACGCCAGGCGGAGGATCGGCTCGCTGTACCGATACGATTTCGTACGGTTGTCCCATTTCTGAAAATCCCTTAATCACACAATTTCACGTGAAGATGACCACACCGCCCGGCTCGATGCCGGACAGCGCATAATGTTAGTGGATCGTCGTCAATCGGGGAAAAGGCTTACCAGCGATTTCCGCCGCCGCCGCCGTAACCATCACCACCCCCGCCGGATCTCTTCTGCTGAGGCCTGGCTTCATTGACCGTCATCGGCCGACCATCGTAGTCGGTGCCGTTGAGGGCATCGATTGCCGCCTGGGCTTCTGCATCACTCGCCATTTCGACGAAGCCAAAGCCCTTGCTCCGACCAGTACCTCGATCGGTTATCAGCTTGGCGGATTCCACGGTTCCGCTGTCCGCGAATTTATCCAAAAGATCTTGCTCAGTCGCTGAGTAAGGCAAATTGCCAACATAAAGTTTCCTGCCCACGATATCTCCTTATGGTTCGAAACCGCGAAAGAGAGGATCAGGACACAAAATGCCGAAGACTCAATGGAGCGGCTAGACCTTGTATTGTATCCGGAAACGCTTCGGGTCTGGAGATTTTCTTAGCCTGTAAATCTTCCTGGGCGCCGGCAAAAGTAGTCGCACATATGCGCTCATAGCCAATTACCATCGGCCAAAACTCAGTAAAACAGGGACGGCCAGGTCACGATGTGTCGGCAGACGACACTCCCGAGCTGTCGCTGCTGCCATCATCGGAATCGAAGATATCCTCGATTCGCCGCTCGAAAAGCCGTGCGATCTTGAATGCAAGAGGAAGGCCGGGGTCATACTTGCCGTTCTCCACGGCGTTAACGGTCTGCCGGGAGACCTGGAGCCGCTCGGCGAGCGTCGCCTGCGACCACTCTCGCTCGGCACGAAGTACACGCAGCCTGTTTTTCACCGATAACGCCTCATACTCAGGATCTGGCCGACCGCCCAGGCAACCATCATCACTACGACCGGGTCACTGACTCGTAACGCGGGGGCGCCGGCGAGTTCGAGCAGTTGATACCCCATGGCGAAGATCACGCCGGCACCAAAACCTATTGCGAGACCTTCGAGCTGGATCCTGCGTAATAGCTCATCCGCCATGCGCAGAAAGCGCAGATAGGCGAACAGGCCAGCAATACCGAATACATCGGGTGCGATCGCTACCAACCACACCACCGGACCCGTGAGACCCAGATCCGCCTGCAGGACCCAGGTTGCTCCCAGGTAACTCAGCATCCAGGCCATCAGCCACGCGATGAACCGGTACTGGTTGCGCCGATCAAGTTCGGTCCCGGAGTAGCTCTTGATCATTTTCCACCAACTCCGCCGGCCCGTGTCACTACTACGAATATCTGTCATCATGTCAACCCTCATTGTCTTTTTGTAAAGTATGCTTGATATCCGTGTAATGTATAACACCCTTGACTAATTATCAAGCGTGCTTTACACATGCTGAGATAAGGCAATTAGGTCCGGATTACGGTGAAATAGTCGATACCGCTGAAAACGAGCACGCAGTAAATCGCCGCCAGCGTAGCTACGATCAGCAAGATTCGCCAATTCGTCCCGGCATGAGCCTCCCTGATGAGACGTAGAAGCTGCCAGAAGAGATAGCACTCCAGAGCAAACGGCATGAAGCCCAGGTAGCCGGCCAACGGCATCTCGAAAACTTTCCAGGAATCGAAGAGCGGAATCGTGTAAACCCACTTCGCGCCTGACCAGTAGTTCCAGAATTCCCACAGCACTCCGCACAGCAGCCCCGCCAACATGAGCCGCAGCAGTCGCGCATAGGAACCCTTGGCTGCCTGACCGAGCAACGAAGCAACCCGGTCACGCCGGTAGACCAAAGGGTCCAGGATGAAAATGATCCCCACCCACAGGAGTGGGAAACAGTACCGCGGCAACAGTACGACCAATGTCATCATCAGCAACCCGACCATCACACAGCCGTTTAACAATCGGGGGGAAATCTGGATCACAGGTCCAGGTACACGCCGGACGAGTCCCAGGTTGCCGAGCAGCGTATCCACTTCGAGGATCGCCGGCAGCACGGTGGCGAAAGAAACCGCGTAAGCCAGCCAGCTCAACCAGGTCAGTTCTATCACGCCAACGTACAACCAGTTGTGCAGCCAGAAATTCCAGATTTCGAAGAACAACCACACGATGAGGGAACAGCCGGTAACCCAAGCCAGTTGCTGGCTCGCGCCAATAATCAGTGAATTGCCGGCGCGCTGGGCATTGATGACCCCGATGACCGGAATGAACGTCCACCACGCAAACAGGTAAAAGAACGTCTGAAAGGGTTCCACGCCCATCTGCATCAGGACAAAGAAGACCACGTGAAGGGCAATACCCAGCGAGATGAGCAGTGTTACTCGTCGCATTGAAAAGCGTGCCGGGTTAAAAAAAGCTCGGCCTCCGATTCGCCTGGAAAAGGGTCTGACCTCATCTTAGCCTGAAGTCGATGCGTCACGCGAAAATGACGTGGATCCTGGCAGGACAATACCAGCAAAAAGAGCAGACTATCCGCGAATCAACGGCAAGATCAAACGAACGCCTGTGCTACATTCGTAATATTGTGGAACAGAACCGGAACGACGAGGCTGCCTGTACGTTCCCGCATCCAGGTCACGACAAAACCTATGAACCCGGTAGATAAGATCACCCAGAAATTTACTGCCGGTCCACCGTCTTGAACCGTAACTCCGTGGAGAAGGCCAAATATAACGACGACGAGCCAAAAACCCCAGCCGGTTTCTGCACCCCAGACCCTCAAACCCTTTCCGAATGCCTGGTGGAGCAAAAGCAGCAGAAGCCCACGGAAAAACAACTCTTCATCAAGGCCCGGCATGGTCGCCTGCCACAAAAGATTCTCCACGGAGGTATTAGGCGTGGTCGCGATCAGGAAGGCTGCGCCAGTCGAGACAAGGAGGATTATGCCCCCAGTCCGTATCACGGCGTCGAGCGAATCCTTGTCTTGCTTCCAGGTCAGGCCGGCAGCCCGAAAGCCGACACGGGGCAGGAAATAGAGTATTGCTATGGTGCCCGCAATAGACAGGGTCTTCCCGAACCAGTTGAGGCCGAGCTCATCCATAAAGCCGGGATTTGGGATCGCGCCCCTGCTTCTCAACAACAGGAAATAAACAAGACAGGCGAATCCGGCCCAAAGAAGCGGGGCCAATTCCACTTTCCGACCGGTCATTTTGAACCCGATGACCAGGAGAATCGTGGGAACAATTAAGATCCCTGCCGTAAGCAACGCTTTTTCCATGACACACCCTTTGGGAAAAAGTTGAACGGTGCCAGACTGGTGCAAGCCATCCAGTCAACCAGTAACCTATATTTCCTACACCGCTGGCATTATCACATGAAGTTTTCGTAATACTTATCTATCGTTTTGCCAAATTAAAGTTGGTCCAGGTGGCTAGTAAATCCAATTGGTATAGAATCTTGATAGGAGAGACATAAAAACTAAACAAAATGCCGTTATCCGAAGCGATCTTAGTCATCATGGGTTTACTTACGGTTGCGATGCTGGCAGCAGGCCTTTGTCGTAATTTTCC
>JAPUGB010000188.1 GCA_027293165.1 Gammaproteobacteria bacterium | reverse complement strand
TCCACGGTTGGCGAGGTGCTGCCGGCACGCCTGTCCAATGCCAACGCCGGGTTCATCCGTGAACGGGTCCCGGCGGTCATGACCGCGCTCGGTGCGCAAGCACCGATGCTGAAATTCAGTGAAGACCCGACCGAGAACGCGGATCTGTGGCGGCAGCTGCCGGCGATTGCCAACTATCAAAGCATCGGTACGCTGAAACCCGCGGCCGTGACCTTGTTGCAGCTCAGTGTCGGTGGCCGGCTGCAACCGTTGCTGGTCACGCAGCGTTACGGCCGCGGGCACAGCTATATTCTTGCGACCAGTGGCACCTGGCGTTGGCAAATGAGCTTGCCGGTGGTGGATCAACGCCACGAAACCTTCTGGCGCCAGCTGGCACGCGGGCTGGTCGCGACGGCGCCGGAACAGTTTGAGCTGTCGACCGTCAGCGCCGGCGACACCGTCACGATTCATGCCGAGGCGCGCAACGCGGCGTTCGAACCCGAGACCGGTATGGATGTGACCGCGGTCGTTTCGCCGGAAAGCGGTGAACCACTACTGGTCGAGTTGCGGCCGAGCCCAGAGCAGCCCGGCGTGTTCGAAGGCGAATTCACGGCGGTGGAGCCGGGACTGCACGTCATCGAGGCCATTGCCCGGCGTGGTGCGGACGAGCCGGCCGTCGCGGCGCGCATCGCGATGCACCCGGAAACCGGCCGCGCCGAAGCCTTCTCGTTGCGGCAGAACCGGGCGCTGCTGGAGGGCCTGGCGGCGGCGACCGGCGGGCAATACTGGACGCTCGATCGGTTGGAACACTTGCCGGAGGCGATCCGTTATTCGGCCGCGGGTATCACTGAGCAGGAGATCCGGCCGCTGTGGGATGCGCCGGCGATTTTTCTGTTGTTGCTGCTGCTGAAGGCCATCGAGTGGCTGCTACGCCGGCGCTGGAGAAGAATTTGAAACGCGTCGCGTTAATGCTCGTGCTGTTGCCGCTGGCGGCTGCGGCGGAACTCCATGTGGTCATCGTTGAAGGCCTGGGCGGGACGGCGGAGTATGCAACGCGTTTTAGCGAAGAGGTGGCGAAGCTTGAACTGGCCGCCGGGACGGTGACCGCTGCGGAACGCGTGCGCGTATTCACCGTCGTTGATGCCACGCAGGCGAACATCCTTGCGTATTTCGCGACGCTCAGCGCGGCCGTCAGCGCGGAGGACCGGGTGGTCGTGTATTTGATCGGCCACGGCAGCTACGACGGTTACGATTACAAGTTCAATCTGCCGGGGCCGGATCTGACCGGCGAGCAACTCGCCGAGCTTCTGGAGGCGTTGCCGGCCAATAATCAATTGCTGGTCAATACCAGCAGTGCCAGTGGCGCGACGCTGGAACGTTTGACCGACGATGCACGCGTCGTCATCACGGCGACGCGCAGCGGCAGCGAACGCAATGCGGCCCGCTTCGGCAGTTCGTTCGTCGCGGCGCTGGAGGACCCGGCCGCGGACATCAATAAGAACAACGCCATCAGTGCCCAGGAAGCCTTCGACTATGCCGTGCGCCAGGTCACCGACTACTTTGAATACCGCGGTCAGCTGGCCACCGAGCATCCGCAACTGAAAGGCAAACGCGCCGCCCGGTTCACGCTGGCGCGGCTGCGGATCCCGGAACCGGCCGGCGACGATCCGGAGCTCGGGCTGTTGTTCGAGCAACGCGATCGGATCGACGGGCGCATCGAAGAACTGCGGCTGCGCAAACACGAGCTGGCCACGGACGAGTACTACGCGCAGTTGCAGACGTTGTTACTGGAACTCGCACGGGTCGGCGATCGGATCGACCTGCTTGATGAAGCGGAAGAGAGTGCACCAGGCGATGCACAATAACCTGCCCGCGTTGATGCTGCTGGCCGGCTTGTGCGCGGCGAGCGCTGATGCGCGGGACCTGCACTATGGTGCCGTCACCGACCCCGCGCTGCTCGAATGCGATGCGCAAGCATGGCGCGGGCAGCGCGAGGAAGCGCGGGCCTGCTATCGCAGTCTGTTGCAGCGTAACGTCGCCAGTGCGATCCGCGCCGAAGCCGCCTGGGCGCTGGGTGACATGAAAGCTGCCAACGGCTGGTTTCAACAGGCAGCCAACGAGCAGCCGGATGCGGCCAGCGTTCGACTGCGCTGGGGCGAACTGTACCGGGAGACCTACCAGTTCCGGGATGCGCTGATTCTGTTTAACGAGGCACTGGAGCGTGATCCGGGCAATGCCTTTGCCAGCGTCGGCGCCGCGCGGGTGCTGGTGCAAAGCTTCGAAGCCCAGGCAGCGGAGTATTTGGTCCCGGTGTTGGACAACGAGGCCGCGCCGGCCGGTGCGCGCCTGGCCGCGCTGCTCTTGTTTACCCGGATGGCGCTCGAGGACGCTGACCCGGAGCGCGCCGCGGAGTTGCTTGACGAAGCCGAGGTCGTCGCCGCGGAGGCGAAACTGCCGCGATTGGAAATCTATGCGATGCATGCGTCGCTGGATTTGTTAAACGGTGTTGCTGACAGCGAATGGATCGCAACAGCGCTGGCGGAAAACCCCGGTTATGGGGCGATCTATGCAACGCCGGCTTATTACTACGACATCACGCGGCGCTACCGGGAAGCGATCGCGCTGTATCAGCAGGCCATCGAGATCGAACCCGAGCTGTGGTCGGCGCAGCTGGAACTCGGTATCAATCTGTTGCGGGACAATCAATTCACCGCGGCCAGAGGCCACATCGAACGCGCTTACGGCGGTGATCCGTACAACCCGAAGGCGGTGAATACCTTGCGCCTGCTCGACAGTTTCGATGCGTTCGAGCTGGTTCACTATCCGGAACAGGTTCCGGAAGACGGGTTCCCGCGCCTGAGCCTGCGACTGCACGAAGCGGAACGCGGCGTGTTGGCGGGATATGCGAGTCAACTGGCCGAACAGAGCCTGGCACAGTTTTCCGAACGCTACCGCTTCGTGCCGCAGGAGCCGGTCGTCATCGAGATCTATCCCGACCACGAAGATTTCGTCGTGCGCACGACCGGCATGCCGGGGCTCGGCATCCTGGGGGTGACATTTGGTTATCTGGTGGCGATGGACTCGCCGTCGGGACACCCGGAACAGAGTTATCACTGGGGCACCACGCTGTGGCACGAAATGGCGCACGTGTTCACGCTGGAGGCCACCGGTCACCTGGTACCGCGCTGGTTCAGCGAAGGCATCTCGGTCTACGAGGAATGGCAGAGCGGGCCGAACCCGGGCATTCGCCTGCCTGTTGCGGTCTACCAGGCGATTGCCGACGAGACCTTTTTGCCGATCGCCGAGCTCGA
>JAPUGB010000187.1 GCA_027293165.1 Gammaproteobacteria bacterium | reverse complement strand
GGAACTCGACAAATTCCGCAACGTTTACCCGAACTATCCGATCGGCGACCTCGTCCAAGGTACAGACGGGGATTAGCAGCGGCGCGCGGTCCACGGACGGGACTGCTATCGTCTGCGTCGGGCCGGCACCTGAAGAACCAGGAACGCGTTCCAAGGCCGAGATCCGAAGAGAAGCACAAGAGCCGTCGAGCTGACCGGCCGCAGGCCGACCGATCCGGCAGGGGGAAATAACTATGCATGTCGACTTGGTGGCGAGGATGCTGGTCCGTGCAATGTCCGTTGTGCTGATGCTGGCGTTGGGCGCTGGCGCCTATCCGGTCGTTGCGCAGGCACAATCCGGGAAACCCTGGTTCGGCTTAAAAATGCCCGATGCACGTGAACGTCAGTCCGATAAAGATCGTTCCATATTCGTCAAGCCCGACTTTCCCCCGCTGAGCCTGCGGTTGCCGGAAGCCGAGGATCCCTACGCCGACATCACAGGTGACGAGGTCTATGCATATCTCGAATCCATTGTTGAGATCACGCGGCAAAACCGGCCCGATGGCGAACGCTTCTGGGGACGCATAGCCGGATCGGCGGCGGAAATTGCGACGGCCGAGTACATCGCCGACGAGTTTCGCGAACTGGGTCTTGCCGACGTTCGAATGGATCCCGTGCAGGGGAAAAATCAGTGGTGGCCGACCGACTGGGAAGTCACCGTATTAGGTGACCCGGCCTACGGCCCGGGTACCGCTGACGTAACGCTCAAGTCGGCCTTCCCTGCCCTGCAGCTGGAAACCGGGGCACAGTCGGTGTCGGGTCTGGAGGCTGAGCTGATTTACGTTGGGCGCGGGCACCCGGTGGATCTCGTCGATCGAAACGTGGCAGGAAAGATTGCCGTCGTTCATGCCAACATGGAGGCTGAACGGTTTTTCCAATCCGCGCGCGGCCATATCGGCGGCATCGTCAAAGCTGGCGCAGTCGGTGTAATTACGCTCATGAATGCACCCGGCAATCATCAATACGCGCTGGAAGATATGGGACCACCGGACGTGCCGTGCTTTGTACTGGGCGGGGACGACGGACGTTTCCTCGAGGCTGCAATCGCTGCGGCCGGCCCGGATAAACCTCTCAAAGTCCGGCTGAGCCTCGAGGCCGAAATCCGCGAACCATGGCAGGGTAAGAATGTGCTGGGCTTGATCCCGGGTCAGACCGACGAATACATCGTTATCGTTGCGCACCTGGACGGCTACTTTGAATCGGCAAATGACAATGGCTCCGGCCTGGCATCGATGCTGGCGTTGGCTAAACATTTCGCGCGAGCGGAAACACCCCGGCCGGTGCGTAATCATCTGCTGGTCGGCACGTCGGGCCACCACGAGTTTTCCGACGGCGTCGAAGCATTCGTTGCGGCGCATCCGGACATCCTGGAAAAAACCGCGCTGATATTCAACGTGGAGCACCCATCCGCGGCTGGAAGCTACTACCGCGGCAAGCTCCTGTTCCACCGCGGTTCAGTTCCCGGACAATTACAGACCATGACGACCGAGTCGACCCGCTCTCTCACTGTATCCAACCAAAACGAGTTGATTATTTCTTTTTATCGCGAGGCCATCGATCTGTACGGCCTGGTCATTAGTTCGAACCTGCAACGCAGCCCACCGACAGGCGATGCGTTCGGGTTCTTCCGCGCTGGTCATACGGTGGTCCAAATCCTGGATGCAAATATCTGGTATCACTCCGACGGTGATCTGCCCGACTCCATGTATCCATCCGGCCTCGAACGAGCTACGCGCCTCTATGCCCATGTGCTTGGCCAACTCGATCAAGCCAGTCGCGCCGAGCTTGATTAACGGAGCTCGATACACGGGATAAGCAGTCAACAACGCTGATGCGCCTGGCTGTGAACACGAGCAGCAGGAGGAATGCCGATGTTCAATTGCAATTTATTCTCGGCCGAGAAGCGGGCATGCCCATCCTTTTGGGCCATTGGTCTGCTGCTCGCAACGTCCGCCTCTAACGCGATCGCCGGTGAACCGGGATATGACATCGACGCGCTGAGCCAGGATCAGGCTCAACTGGCCGACCAGATGATGGCCTTTGTCGAACAGATCGAAGCGAAACACTTCGCGATCATGGAACGGCTCAATGGCCCAATCGATATCGAGCAACGGGAGTTCAACCTGGACGACGCCGACTATGACATCAAGATCGTCCGCGGCGAGGTCATCGAAAAGGCCGGTTTGACGATTTCGGTGACGACAAATGGCGTTAGGCCGTATACAGAGCCGGCCACCTGGAGCAGAGTAATCCAGGTCAATATCCACCCGCGCTCACCGCTGGCCGGATATCTGCACGCATTCGTTGCGTTCAGTTACGACGCCGACGGCAGCAGCTCGATTGGCGGCTGGATGGATTTTGTTCCGGGAGCGTATATCGATGAGGATGTGGCCGCGATCAAACAAAGCGTGGACCGGGTGCTCGAAACCCACAATGTCGACCCCACGCCTTACCGAAAGGCGGCCTGCACCGGGCAGCGGCGGCAGCTGCAGAACTCCTGTGCCGGTGTAAGTTTTTATGCTCCACCCTTTATGGAAATTAATGAACAGACGTTCGCGGTCGTGACCGAGACTTTTGCTGCTCTTTATGACGCTTTTATCACGATCGTCGAAAAGCGTATGAATCAGGAATATGGCGCCGAAGATGTGTTGGCTCAGGAATCGATGCGCCAAAGGTGGATCATCGACCAGATGGTCACCGACCCCTATGCGCAGAACGTGATCCCGTATGAGGTCCGGTCATTTCAGAATTTTCCACCGAGCGTGAAGTACTAGCCGGGCAGGAATTGAGTTGCGGGACGGCGGGTTCACACACAACAGACAATGAGGTGTCTCGGATGCGCGTAAATCTGGCCCTGGTGTTGATGGCATTCCTTGGAGCTGGCCAGTTACAAGCCCAGGGCTGGCCCAGCTACGGCGGTGACCCGGGATCGTCGAAATATTCGCCGCTGACCCAGATCAGCAAAGACAACGTCGATGATCTCGAAATCGCCTGGAGTTATCGCACCGGTGAGGGTGAGGGACCGACAATGCAGGCCGGCCACTTCGGCCTGCAGGTCACGCCCATCCTGCTACCCGACGAGGCCGGGGGCGCATTGGTCATTTGTAGCGCGTTTCATCGCGTCATCGCGCTCGACCCTGCCACCGGCCAGGTGCGCTGGGAATTCGACCCTGAAATTGAACGGGGCTTGCGCGGCATACAATACAAGTGCCGTGGCGTGGCGCAGTGGCATGACGAGCGAGCCGTCGAAGGCACCGCCTGCAGCTGGCGAATCCTAACGAATACGAACGACCAGCGCCTGATTGCGCTGGATGCCCGGACCGGCCAGCCCTGCGCGGGATTCGGTGATTCCGGGACGGTACTGTTGACACCGCATATCGACGCCACCCCGCCAGCGACCGATACACCGGGTGTGCAAACCTATATGCCGCCGGCGGTTGTCGGCGACACCCTCGTTCTCGGCTCCTCGGTAGGCTCCAAGTTCCGCCAGGTCAATGCGCCCAGCGGCGCGGTGCGGGCATTCGATGCGAGGACCGGCGAATTCAAATGGCGCTTCGATCCGGTGCCGCGGAATCCCGGCGACCCCGAGGCGAGCAACTGGACACCGGAAGCCCTCGCCATCACCGGTGGTGCCAATGTCTGGAGCCTGATGTCGGTCGACGAGGAACGTGATCTCGTATTTCTGCCGACGTCGAGTGCATCACCAAATTATTTCGGTGGTACCCGCCCCGGCGATAACCGGTATGCGAATTCCACCGTTGCGCTGCGTGGCTCCACCGGCGAGCTGGTGTGGCACTTCCAGGTCGTGCACCACGATGTCTGGGACTGGGACATGGCATCCCAACCAATGGCAATCGACATCGAGCGTGATGGCAAAATCAATCCGGTGGTCGTGCAATTGACCAAGCATGGCCTGGTCTTCGTGTTTGACCGCGAAACCGGCGAACCGTTTTTCCCGGTCGAGGAACGTCCGGTACCGACCGATGGTGTGCCAGACGATGTGCTATCACCGACGCAGCCGTTTCCAACCGCTCCACCGCCGCTTGCACCGCAGAGCCTGTCACCGGACGACGCCTGGGGATTTACGTTCTATGACCGAGGTGCGTGCCGACGGATCATCAAGAACCTGCGCCACGGTGAAATATTTACACCTCCAACGACACAGGGCACCGCGATCATGCCCGGCATGGTCAACAATTATGGCGCCGGCGCGTTCGACCCGACACGCAATTTGCTGATTACGAACCCACAACGGTTTCCGCTGTATCTCCGGCTAATTCCGAAAGACGAGGTGGACCCGGAACTCGCGAAAGCGCCGATGGCAGGCATTCCCGGCGGACCGCCGGGGCTCATCGCCGGCACGCAATACGCAATCGAGCGCGGCGCGCCGCAGGTTTTTTCTCCATTTGGCTCGCCGTGCACCAAACCACCGTGGTACACGCTGACGGCGATTGATCTGGCCAAAGGTGAAATACGCTGGTCGGTGCCGCTCGGCATAATCGACAAACTTGCCCCGTTGCCGATCCCGCTCAAGCTGGGTGCTCCCGGCATGGGCGGACCGATAGTGACCGCTGCCGGGTTGATATTCATTGGCGCCACGGCCGACGAACGGTTCCGTGCCTTCGACATCGACACCGGCGAAGAGCTCTGGGTCACGGACCTACCGACATCCGCGATGGCTACGCCGATCACCTACGAGGTGAACGGCCGCCAGTTTGTGGTCGTCGCGGCGGGCGGCCATCACGCCTACTACCGGCAAAAAGTCAGCGATTACCTGATCGCGTTCGCGCTACCCGAGGAACAGTAGATCGCGTTATCGCTGGGCTTGATTGCGCCAGTACAACTGCCGCTCTACTTGATAAGCGTATGAGTAAAAATATCGTTGTTTTTTCGGACGGTACCGGCCAGGAAGGCGGCAAAGCTCATAACACCAACGTCTATAAACTGTTCAACATGATCGAGGATCGCACGCCCCGGCAGATCGCATTCTATGATCGGGGGTTGGGCACGGGATGGAGGAAGTTGACAGGGACGGCATTCGGGGCCGGTATCTCGGTAAATATCACGGAATGCTACGAGTTCATATTCGACAACTACCAGGCTGGCGACCGGATCTTTCTGTTTGGCTTTAGCCGCGGCGCCTACACGGTCCGTAGCCTGTCCGGGTTCATTGAACGGTTTGGAATACTCCCGAAGTCGCGCAGAGAGTTGATCCGCCAAGCCTACAAAATCTATAAAGCATCGGCTGATGATCGGGACAAGAAGAAAGACGCATTCCTCAGCAAGCATCACACGATGCGGTGCCCGATTCGCTTTATCGGCGTCTGGGATACGGTCGCAGCGCTCGGAATTCCGATCAAGTTGCTCGATCTGATAAACCCAATGCGGAACGAGTTTCACAACAGCGAAATGTGCAAAAACGTGGAGGTCGGGCGCCATGCGTTGGCCATCGATGACGAACGGCGCGCATTTCATCCCACCTTCTGGGACGAACGACGCCTGGGTAAGACACCGGACGGGCTTGAGCAAGACATGAAACAGGTGTGGTTTCCCGGAATGCACAGTGACGTCGGCGGTGGATACCCGGAACAGCAGCTGTCCGATATTGCACTGGAGTGGATACGCAGGGAGGCGGAAGCGTCGGGATTGCTGATCTACGGCAACCATAAAGTCAGGCTTGATCCCAATGCCGACGGGAAGATACATGATTCACGCGATGGTTTTGGCCGCTTGTACCGAAGGAAGCCACGCCGAGTCGACCAGCGGATTCGCAGGGCGCGGGTACATCAAGCGGTTGTGGACCGGGCGGCGGGTTCGGCCAATCGATACCAGCCATGGATTCTCGGGCAAGCGTACGATATAGAGCCATTGTAAGCAGTTGGGTCCTGCGGGTATGGTGGTCAGCGGATCGACTCTGTGCGATCTGCAATGTCTTGGGTGATGACGACATGGAGGTCAAATCACATGAGAAGCATCAGCGTGATCATGGTCGGGATGCTGTTTGCGGCTGCATTGCCCGCGGCGGATCCCTGGAACATCAATGAAAATTTCGTCAGCTTTGGGGTCGCGGATGCCGACTGGACCATCAACCAGGTCTTTCCCGGCACCAAGTTAATCATTGATGGCCGGTACTCGATCCGCCGCGGTCCGGGCAAACCGTCACAGCGGGACTGCGAATGCGAGCCGCCACCGATCCCGGATCGCATGCTCGGTACCATCGACGCGCACCTGCAGTGGGGCGAAGGCGAAACGTCGCTGGAATACGCGATCCTGTCAGTCACGGCGTTAGGCTATCAGCGGGAATTTGAACCGGTCGCCGCAAAGTTTCGGCCGCTGCGGGACACGCTCGAATGGGGCATTGTGCGGGGGGGCTTCGATGATCCACTCGGCATTGATTCCTACGCCGAAGTGAACCTGGTACGTGGTGGGCGGACCTGGGGCTACAAGCTGTCCGACCAATCGCCATGGTTGTTCACGTTGGGCCTCAAGGTTTCGGTCGGGTATGCCTGGGCGGACTCCTTCGATCCGACCTATCAAGACGTCTCGAACCCGACCATTGGGTCGTGGGTTAATGTGACGGTCAAGCGCCAGCGCTGGGGCGAGTTGTACCTTGAACAGGGCGTCGTCAACGGCTTCACGTTGAGCAGCCCGGCGCGCGGCGGCTCGGTCTCCCGGGAAGCGCGGTTGCGCGGCGGTTA
>JAPUGB010000186.1 GCA_027293165.1 Gammaproteobacteria bacterium | reverse complement strand
CCCGGCTCAAAGATATCGGTGATGGCACGATTGCGATACCGGTACGCGGCAAACTGGGATCGATCGTTCGGGTTGTACGATGGTTGATTGACCATCGCCAGCACCTCGCCCGTGTCGACATCGATGATCACCGCCGAGCCTGAGCTGGCGTTGCTGCGCTGTACCGCTGCCTTCATTTCGCGGTAGGCAAGGTACTGCAGACGCAAATCGATACTGGCGATCATTTTGCGGCCGGGCCGCGGCGGATCGATGCTTTCGATGTCTTCAACCACCCGCCCGAGGCGATCCTTGAGCACTCGCTTGCGGCCGGCCTGGCCGGCCAGGTGATGGTCGAATGCGAGTTCCATGCCTTCCTGACCGCGATCGTCAATATTCGTAAATCCGATCAGATGACCGGTTACTTCTCCGGCCGGGTAGTACCGGCGGTATTCGCGCAACAAACGTACGCCGGGTATTCCCTGTTGTGCGATACGGGCCGCGTCCGCAGGATTCATGTGCCGCTTCAGGTACATGAATTCCTTATCCACGTTGCGCGTCAACCGCGCCGTGAGTGATTCGCGATCGAAGCCCAACGCGACAGCAAGTGGCTTGATGTATTCCGGGGCGGCAACCAAATCGCGCGGTGTGACCCACACGCTGTCCACCGGTGTACTGACGGCCAACGGTTCACCATTGCGGTCGGTGATCGTGCCACGGTGCGCCGATAAGCGTTCAATGCGCAAGTGCCGCGCTGCGGCCTGCTCGTTCAGAAAAGCCTTGTTGAATACCTGCAGTTGGACAGCCCGACCGATAACAATGGCTGCACCCACCAGAAGCAGCGCCCCAACAACATGGCAACGCCGCTTAATGCTTCGCTGCAGGCGCCTCGTTTCCGCTACGCTGCCAGTCACGGGCGCACCAGCAAAATCTCGCCCGCAACGGGCGTTCGCATACGCATTTGCTCGCGCGCCAGCCGTTCGACGCGCGCATGGGTAGACCAGGCGCCTTGTTCGATTTGCAGGCGTCCCCATTCGACCTCAAGCTGATCCCTTTCTTTCGTCAGCGCCTGAAGTTCGGTGAACAGTTTACGGGATTGGTGCTTGCTGTAGATGCAACCAACAGCCGAAGCCACCCCTGCCAGGGTCAAAATCGCGCACACAATATGAATGCGAAGGTATTCGTTCATCGCAAGCGCTCCACCACCCGCATCACGGCACTGCGTGCTCGTGGATTGTCTGCCACCTCGGACTCGCTGGGGTGAACTGCGCCTGTGACCAGACGGGTACGCGGTTGGGCGGAATCGGGCACGACCGGCAACCGGGCCAGGGCTGGATCGACGCGGGAGTGATCGCGCATGTAACGCTTGACGATCCGGTCCTCCAGCGAGTGAAAGCTGATGACACACAGGCGACCGCCGACTTTGAGCGCATCAGGAAACTGCTCCAGGCACTGCCGCAATGCTTCCAACTCCTTATTAATGAAGATACGGATGGCCTGAAAAGTCTGGGTGGCCGGATGCTTGCCCGGGTGCCGCTGCGGCACTGCTTGCTCGACGATGTTAGCCAGTTGCAAGGTGCTGCTGATCTTCTGTTTGCTCCGCGCCGCGCATAGCGCGCGCGCAATGCGGCGAGCCGACCTTTCCTCCCCGTACCGGGCGATGACTCGCGCGATTTCCGCTTGCTCCGCGGCATTGATCCATTGTGCCGCCGACGGCGTCGTCTCCGGGTCCATACGCATATCCAACGGGCCGTCCGTCCGAAAGCTGAACCCGCGGTCGGGGTTTTCCAGCTGCGGCGCTGACACGCCGAGGTCCATGACAACTCCGTCCACGGCACCGAACACCTGATGGGCCGTCAAGACCTCACCCAGCTGTCCGAAGTTGGCTTGCTGAACCGTCAAGCGTGACTCCCCACGCACAAGGTTTGTTCCTTCCCGCACTGCTTCCGGATCCCTGTCAAAAGCCAGAAGACGACCACGTGGACCGAGCTTCGCCAGAATCGCCCGGCTGTGGCCACCGCGGCCAAAAGTCGCGTCTACGTAGAGGCCATCTGCCTGTATGGCCAGATGCCGTACCACCTCATCCACAAGCACAGGAACATGCTGATCCACCCCTGCGCGCATATGCGATTGCGACAACCCTTCGTGGTGCTCGCCACACCGACCCCTGTCGGCACCCACGTCTGAAACCGGACCAACCGGATTCGCCGTTAAATCAGCAGGGACTCCAATTCCTCGGGCAATCCCAGTCCGTCGCCGGCCGTCCCGGTGAGCCACTCTTCACGCCGTTCATTCCAGCGCGTCTCGTCCCAGAGTTCGAACTTGACGCCCTGGCCGAGCAACATCGCCTGCCGATCCAGGCCTGCGAATTCCCGCAGTTCCATCGGAATCAGAATCCGCCCGTGTGCATCCAGTTCAAGATCGGCAGCGTGCCCCACCATTATTCTTTGTAAACGCCGGATCGGAGGCTTGGTTCCGGGGAGCTTCATCAGGCGACGCTCCATGTCCTCCCAGTCCGGAAGCGGGTAAATGAGCAGACATTGGTCCTGGTCGATCGTACAGATAAGGTGCCCGTCGCAACGGCTGATGATCCGGTCCCGATAACGCGCCGGAACCGCCATCCTCCCTTTTGCATCCAGGGTGACCTTTGTTGCACCACGAAACATGGATGACCGGACAATTTAGCCCATTTCCTCCCACTTTTTGCCACTTTTCAACACTATAGAAAGGGGCGCGCCCTACTGTCAACCGAACCCGGTGAATAATTCTTTAAGGACAGCGACTTAGCGCCGGTTTCGCGGTTCAACCGGGCTTCGATAGGAACCACCAAGGCCGCTAAATCAGGGTGTTACGCCGGCTTTCGGAACTGCTCGTGAGGATTAGCGACGCCACTCACGCAGCTCGCGCGCGGGCCTCGCCGCAGGCGGCTTGACCACGATCTGCGCCAGCCCATCCAGGCCGGCGGTAAAAGTGTGGAGTCGGCCGGTAAGCCGGGTTCTGTCGTGGACAATCATTCATCTGGGACCGCCGTCACCGGCGGCCTCAAGCGACCTACCCGGGAGTCCCTGCGGGCGCGGGCACCCGACGCAGAACGACGGGTAGACTCCCCTATTTGGTCTTGCTCCAGGTGGGGTTTACCGTGCCGCGGCGTGTTACCAGCCGCGCGGTGCGCTCTTACCGCACCTTTTCACCCTTACCCCGCATCGCGAGGCGGTATATTTTCTGTGGCACTTTCCGTGGGCTCACGCCCCCCAGGCGTTACCTGGCACCCCGCCCGCCGGAGCCCGGACTTTCCTCCCGATCGCGCCGTAAAGCGTCACCGAGCGATTGCCTGGCCGACTCCGGAATCCACCATAAATGTGCTGTCGTGATTCCGCAACCGCGAGTTAGCTGTCCGTCTCGGCGCGGCCAGCCTGGCGCCGCTTTACCGCGATCCGGTAGGCCGCCCGCCGTGCAAATCCGGTAATGCGCGCAGCGATTGCGGCCGCGCGAGTGGCTGAATGATCTTCCAACAAAATGTCCAGCACCCGTTCGAGTTCCACGGCCTGGGGATCTGCCGGGGCGCTGCACCCCGCCACGACGACGGTAAATTCACCTTTGCCGCTGCCCGCATCAGCGCGAACGGCCGCACGGACCTGGGCGAGCGTGCCACGATAAACCGTCTCGTTCAGTTTCGTCAGTTCACGGGCGACGGCAGCAGGCCGATCGGAACCAAACAGCTCGACCAGATCTGCCAGAGTATCCCGGATGCGGTGCACCGACTCGAATATCACCAGGGTTTCTGTCGCACGGCTAAGCTCGGCAAGCCGCTTTCTTCGGCTTGCTCGCGGGGCGGGCAAAAAAGCCTCGAACCGAAACCGGTCTGCCGGCAGACCCGCGACTGACAGCGCCGCAACGACTGCACTGCAGCCGGGCACCGGACTGATTGGCAATCCGTGTTCCCGTGCCGCGGCAACCAAGCGATAACCCGGGTCACTGAGCAACGGCGTGCCGGCATCGCTTACCAGCGCAATGTCGGCACCCGCTTGCAAACGTTGAATGATCTGCGGCACCCGCTTGGACTCGTTGTGCTCATGGCACGACAGCAAGCGCGTGTTTATCCCGAAATGGGTTAGCAATCGCCCGGTACGACGGGTATCCTCGGCGGCGATCAGTTCCACCGATGCAAGAATTTCCCGTGCCCGTGGACTGATATCATCCAGATTGCCAATTGGCGTGGCGACGACATAAAGGATTCCGGAATCGACGGCCACGACCGCACCTCACTGTTGACGAGCATGAACGAAGCAGTCGACCACCTCGGCCAATCTGCCGCAAGCGTTGCCCTCAGACCTGCCGGCAGAGACATCAGTTATCGAATTGCTACCCTGCTGGCCCTCATTCTGACCGCTGCCTGTGTGTCCCTTCAAGCGCCGGACGAGGACCACGCCGTCCGCTCCACCCAGCAATTGTCCGCACGAGGCGATCACTATGCTGCGAGCCGCCAGTATCTGGAACTCGCGGGGCAAGCATCGGCTAATGCCAGACAACGCTACCTGATTCTCGCCGCCCGTGAACTTTACTTGGCCAATGACATGACGGGTGCAGGCAGAATTCTCGATCAGGTCGAGGCTTCGCTGGATGCCAGAAATTTGCCGCTCTGGGCGCAGGTATCAGCCGAGGTCCGGCTGGCGAGCGGCCAGCCCGAGCGCGCGCTCGCCGCACTCGACCGGGTCGACAACATCAGACAATCGCAAAACGCCACGCAACTGTTGTTGCTCAGAGGAGAAGCCTTGTTTCGGCTGGGGCGAGCCGAGGAAGCCATCGTGACGCTGCTGGAACGGGAGGCGCGCCTAACCACGCCGACTGAAGTGACGCAAAACCAGCGCTCGATCTGGAGCGGCTTGCAGACCTCCGGTGCCACCTTGCCGCTGGCGCCCGATGTGTTCCCGGACGATCCGCTGGTCGCCGGCTGGCTGGAATTGGGCTACCTGGCCTATTCCGGGCGCAGCGAACCGGTGCAGCTCCGGCAGAATCTGCAACGGTG
>JAPUGB010000185.1 GCA_027293165.1 Gammaproteobacteria bacterium | reverse complement strand
CGGTTTTCACTGCGCCAGCCACGACCTCAGCTCGGCGACACGATCATGGCGCGTCAGGTCTACCTGCAGCGGCGTCACAGAAACGCTGGCGTGTTCAATCGCATGAAAATCGGTGCCCGGGCCTGCGTCCTGACCAGCCCCCGCGGGACCGACCCAATAGACGGTTCGGCCTTTCGGGTCCTTCGATGTCACGACCGGTTCTGAACGATGCCGAGCCCCGAGCCGGGTTGCCTCGATACCGTTTAGCTCGCCATACGGCACATCCGGGACATTGACGTTGAGAATCGTATCCGCTGGCAACGGCGCCAATATCAACCGATCAACCAACTCCCGGGTTACCTGCGCAGCCGTATCAAAATGCTTGGGCGGGTCACCGGCGAGTGACACGGCAATGGCTGGCAGTCCGAGAAAGCGGCCCTCAACCGCCGCTGCAACAGTCCCCGAATACAGTACGTCATCGCCAAGATTGGACCCGTGATTGATTCCGGCGATCACCATGTCAGGGTCGCCCGCTTCCAGCAAACCGGTAATCGCCAAGTGGACACAATCGGTAGGGGTGCCACTGACATAGTGGATACCCTCACGCGTTTTCTCCACGCGCAGCGGCATATCCAGCGTCAGCGAATGACTGGCACCGCTTTGATTCCGGTCTGGCGCCACAATGACCAGTTCCGCAAGATCCGACAATGCCAGGGCAAGTGTCGTCAACCCCTCAGCGTGGTAGCCGTCGTCATTGCTGAGGAGAATCTTCATCGCTCTTCCGTCAAGACCGCGGTGATCCTAGCGCCTAACGAAAAAGTAATTATCGGATCAGCGAGTCGCATGCTCTCGGGGTATATTGTGAAAAGCTCGCCAGCCGGCGCATGGAAACACGACCCTCGCATGGCCAAGGACCGCAACGGCAAACATAGCAAGTCTAAAGAGGACTCGCTATTCAAGCAGTCGGTCAGCGGCACGCAACCGTTGAACACGAAAAAACGCCATCGAGGGTCATCGGCTCCGCCTGCCAAGGAGCGATTCACCCGGCGGGACGAAGCATCGACCGTGGAAGAAGGTTCCGCCCGGCCGCCTACCGAAGACATCGAATTCGGAGAATCGCTGGCCTTCCAGCGGCCGCAGGTACCCCGCTCGGTCATGCGCCAGCTGCGCCGGGGTAAGTTTGCGGTGCAGGATGAAATGGACCTGCATGGACTCGTCGTTTCTGAGGCCCATGATTGTTTGCGTGACTTTATAGCGCTTTGCAGCCGCCGGAACATCAAGTGCGTGCGAATCGTGCACGGCAAGGGCCTGGGTTCAGGATCCAAAGGCCCGGTGCTCAAAACCAAAGTGAACCATTGGCTGCGCCAATGGGATGAAGTACTCGCGTTCTGCTCAACCCCACCCCGTGACGGCGGGACTGGCGCAATATACGTGCTATTGAGTAACGGTCGAGCGTAGCGATACGGCAGCATGCCCAGCGCAGAATCGATACCGGCCGACTGACTCCGTTGCAAACCCCGCGTCTCGCGTGCCGCCCCGGTCACTTGCGCAGATTCTCAACGAGACGTTGCATACCTGCCTGCGTTTCTTCGCTGAACCAATAGTCGGTGGCGACGTTTGCATCGTCCGCGGCTTGGAGCTCCTGAATGAATTTATTCTTGGCCAACAAGCGCGTTCGATTCATCGCGATGAGCGGCAGACTGATGGTCTGCCGGGCCCACGTCAGCGCCTGCTGAACCACAGCGTCAGGCTCAGCCAGTTCGTCCACCAGGCCAATTTCTCTGGCCTGCTCGGGGGAGAGCAACAGGCCCTGAGTGGCGAGTTGCGCAGCCCAACGACCGCCCACGAGGCGCTCCACGGCGAGCAGAATGGTGCGTGGCACCGGTAGCCCGACCCGTACCTCGTTGAATCCGATCTTGAACGATCCTGTGACGGCAACCCGGTAGTCGCAATGAACTGCCAGTACCGCCCCTCCGGCTGGACTGTGGCCGGTGATCGCCGCAACGACCGGCACCGGACTGCCGGCCAACGACTTCATCAGACTCAGAAACGCGGTCCAGAACCGGTTGATTGCGGTCCGGTCCAGCTGCAGCAATTCTGGAACGTCCAGTCCAGCGCTGAACATGCCCGGCAGCCCCGACAAGATGATTGCCTGGGCACCCGTCGCACAGGCATTCGCATGCGCGCTCGAGATCGCATCGACCATCGCCTCGTTCAAAGCATTGGCTGGTGGCCTGTTCATCTGGATCTCCAAAACCTCACCGTGTTCTATCGAATTCAGCATTGTCTAAGTCTCCGGCCCGGAGCGCTGCTTCTGAATAGCTATCGTCCTCACTCGCCTACAGGTTGTGAACGCGAGCGCGGACTGGTCGGCGCTGCATCTTTTCCCAAGCTTTCTCTGGAACCTAGAGCAGCGTCAGCCCGGTGCCGGAAAAACCGGCGCCGCTTTTATTCTTCCCGATCGGCCTCCGCGGATCCGAAGAGATAGAAGCTTTCGTCGTATCCCACCATGCCCAGATCCGCTCTGGCCCGCTCTTCCAGCGCGGAAAAGCCGCTTTTCAGATCCTCGACTTCAGCGTTTAGCTGGGTATTTCGATCTGTTAGGAGCTGATTCTCGGTGGCCTGCGCCTCCACCCGGCGCTCCAGCCGCCGAACCTCGCGAAACCCATCTTCCGATACCCACAGCCTGTATTGCAGTGTTGTCAGCAGCATCAGTAGAAGCAAGCTAAAGATTCGCATTAGCATCCGTTCGCCTGATGTCATTATGCTGCTAGCGGGAACGCGTCGCGGCCCAAATACCGGGCCTCGGCACCCAACAATTCTTCGATCCTCAGCAACTGATTGTATTTTGCCATGCGGTCCGACCTGCACAGGGAGCCTGTCTTTATCTGAGTTGCAGCCGTACCAACGGCGATGTCCGCGATGGTCGAATCCGAGGTTTCGCCCGATCGATGCGAGACAACGGCAGCGTATCCAGCATCAACGGCCATCGCTATTGCTTCAAGGGTTTCGGTCAATGTACCGATTTGATTAGGCTTGATCAGAATAGCATTTGCGATATTTCTCTGGATGCCCTTCGACAGGATTTCCGTATTGGTAACGAACAGATCGTCACCGACCAACTGAACCTTGGATCCCAATTCACGCATCAGATAATCCCAACCGTCCCAGTCGTCCTCGGACATGCCGTCCTCAATTGAAATGATCGGAAACTGGCCCACCAAATCGGCTAGATAACCTGCAAATTGCGCAGCTTGAAACTGCCTGCCCTCGGACTCAAGGTGGTAAACACCGTTTCGGTAAAATTCTGAGCTGGCAACGTCCAGACCCAGGTAGATATCGGTGCCGGGGCAAAAGCCGGCTATCGTGATGGCCTCCATGATCGTTTCCAGAGCTGCCGCGTTCGACGGCAGATTCGGCGCAAAGCCTCCCTCGTCTCCCACCGCCGTACTCAAACCTGCCTGCTTCAGTACCGCCTTCAACGCATGAAACACTTCGGTACCGTAGCGAAGTGCGGTGCTAAAGCTGTCGGCGCCGACTGGCAGAATCATGAATTCCTGAATGTCGACACTATTATCCGCATGGACACCACCGTTGATGATATTCATCATCGGTACCGGCATCTCAACTCGATCGGGCGACAAGTACCGAAACAGCGGAACCTTGGCCTCACAGGCGGCCGCGTGCGCCGTTGCCAGTGACACGGCCAAAATGGCGTTGGCACCGAGTACGCTCTTGTTAGCGGTTCCATCCAGCGCCTTTAGCTGTGAATCGATCGCAGCCTGCTGCGTCCCGTCCTGGCCAAGCAAAGCCTCGCGAATGGGTCCATTGACGTGGGCAACTGCTCGCCGGACGCCCCTTCCCAGATAGCGGGACGAATCTCCGTCTCTTAGTTCGACTGCTTCGCGACTGCCAGTGGAGGCGCCGGATGGTACGGCCGCCCGGCCGAACGCACCGGATTCCAGCTGAACATCGGCCTCGACTGTCGGATTACCCCGGGAATCGAGGATCTCCCTGCCACGCACGTCTGCAATTCCGGTCATGAGAATCGCAACTCGACATCCTTCATCATGACGGTTGAGCGGATATCAGATCGTAACCAATTAATGAAGCATTTCGGACTCGGCGAACGAATTTCGCTTGACGGCTTCATCGAGTTCCTTGAGCGTACCCAAGAGCGGTTCAATCCGTTCCAGCGGCCACGCGTTCGGGCCATCGCTAAGAGCCTTGTCGGGCTCCGGGTGAGTTTCCATGAACAAGCCCGCTACGCCTGCGGCTATAGCTGCTCTTGCCAGCACCGGGATGAATTCCCGTTGTCCGCCCGAGGAACCACCTTGCCCGCCCGGCAATTGTACGGAGTGCGTTGCATCGAAGACTACCGGGCAACCCGTCGATCTAAGTATCGCCAGAGACCGCATGTCCGACACCAGGTTGTTGTAGCCGAACGAAAACCCGCGTTCGCAGACCATGATTTGTGAATTGCCGGTTGCACGCGCCTTTTCGACAACATTGGCCATCTCCCATGGCGACAGGAACTGTCCCTTCTTGATATTTACCGGTTTGCCCTGGCTCGCCACGTTGGTGATGAAATTGGTTTGTCGACACAAAAATGCGGGAGTCTGCAATACGTCCACGACAGCGGCAACCTGATCGAATGGTGAATCCTCATGCACGTCAGTCAGGACCGGCACGCCAATTTGATGTTTCACCGCTTCCAGAATCCGCAGACCTTCTTCCAGTCCCGGGCCCCTGAAGCTTTTCGCCGAAGTTCGATTGGCCTTGTCAAAGGATGACTTGTATATAAACGGAATCCCTAGACCAGCGGTAATGTCTCTAAGCCGTCCTGCAACCTCGACAGCCATGGTTTCACTTTCGATAACACAGGGCCCGGCAATCAGAAAAAATGGTTCCTCCAGTCCGACCGGAAAATCAATCAGCTTCATGCCTGTGCCGCTCTGGGTGCTTCTTGCTGTCGGTATTGCCGGGCCGCTTGGATAAACCCGGTAAAAACGGGATGCCCGTCTCGAGGTGAGGAGGTAAATTCGGGATGGAACTGGCTCGCAAGGAACCATGGATGATGCGGTAGCTCAATCATTTCGACCAAACCGTCAACAGAGTAGCCGGAACAAACAAGGCCGGCCTTGGTCAGTTGATCCGTATAACGATTGTTGAACTCATAGCGATGCCGGTGTCTTTCGCGTATGACGTCTTGGTCATATAACCTGCGCGCCAGAGTACCGGCTGACAAGCGACATTCCTGCGCGCCAAGACGCATGGTTCCACCAATTTCCGATTCCGCGTCGCGCTGCTGCAAACTACCATCACTATCCTGCCACTCGGTGATCAATCCGATGACGGGATGCGGCGTTTGTTTTTCGATTTCGGTACTGTGAGCTTGCTCGAGTCCCGCCACGTTGCGTGCAAACTCGACCACAGCGGCGTGCAGGCCCAGGCAGATACCGAGATAGGGCACACTGTTTTCCCGGGCGTATCGGACCGCTCTGATTTTTCCCTCGAAGCCACGGTCGCCGAATCCGCCGGGAACCAGAACCGCGTCTACGTCCTCGAGGCAATTCAAGTCTCCCGCCTCGAGCGCCTGCGACTCGATGTAGCGAATGTGGACGCGCGTTCGCGTCCTGATACCAGCATGCACCAGCGCTTCATTAAGTGACTTGTACGAATCGTGAAAGTCGACGTACTTCCCAACCATAGCGACGAGGACTTCCGCTTCCGGATTCCGCTTCGCCGCCACAACAGCTTCCCAATCGGTTAGGTCCGCTGGCGGTACGTCCAACCCAAGTTGCTTTATGACGATGTCGTCAAAACCCTGATCCTTGAAAACCATCGGCAAACGATAAATGTCGTCGACGTCCATTGCCGAGATCACCGCACGCTCAGGCACATTCGTAAACAATGCAATTTTTCGCCGCTGTTCATCGGGCAAGGCACGCTCAGAACGACACACCAGGATATCGGGTTGTATGCCAATGGATCGCAGCTCCTTTACCGAATGTTGGGTTGGCTTGGTTTTGATCTCTGCTGATGTCGCGATATAGGGGACCAGCGTCAAATGCACGTAAACGACCGACCCGTGGCCCAGATCAACACCGAACTGGCGAATGGCTTCGATAAACGGCAGCGATTCAATATCACCGACCGTCCCGCCGATCTCGACGATGCAGACATCTGCATCGCCGGCGCCGAGCTGAATGCTGCTCTTGATCTCATCGGTGACGTGCGGGATGACCTGTACGGTGGCGCCAAGGTAATCGCCACGCCGTTCCTTTGCAATAACGCTGCCGTAGATTCGGCCAGTCGTGAAATTGCTGTGCCGGCCCGTGGTCGTGTGAACGAAACGCTCATAGTGGCCGAGGTCGAGGTCTGCCTCAGTGCCGTCGTCGGTAACAAACACCTCGCCATGCTGAAACGGACTCATCGTCCCAGGATCTACGTTCAGGTAGGGATCCAGCTTAATCATGCTGACCGTTAAGCCGCGCGCTTCGAGAATAGCGCCCAGTGAAGCGGAAGTGATGCCTTTACCTAGTGACGATACGACGCCACCGGTTACAAACACATAACGAGGCATGCTTCACTCCCAACCCTGGCTATCCATCCGGCACCTGATGCATCCTGCATAACAAAACCGCAATCCCGTGTGGACGCCAATAAAATTCCGGCCGGAGCCAGCTTCGCGTGCGTGGTCTGCCTAAATGCAGGCTCCCATAAAGCGTGCTCCGACCTTACAAACGCTCCAATTTGGAGATCCAAGGGTCGGTATTACAAACTACCAGATCGCCCTTCGCGCCACAATGGACGCCGGGTTATCGGAGATCCTGGTGGCCTCGCCAATCCAGCCGATAGGCTCGTTCGCCGTGTCGGCTGGACGCTTGGGCATCGACCCAAAGGTCACCAACCGCAACCAGCCGCTCGCCAGCATATACAAGCGGAACGTGACCGCGCATCCATGGCACGACCCCCGCTTCCTGGAACAGATTTTTCAAGGTCCTGCTGTGGCGCTCGCCAGCCGGGCGGATACGCTCCCCGCCGCCGCGAAATTTCACGGTCAGCGATTTCTCCAGGAACTGCTGCGCGAGCCCCTGCTCAGTCGTCTCCTCAACCTGCAGGCAGCCCCGCACCGGCCCCAGATCCAGTTCCGTAGCGGGATTCCAAGCATAGGCCGACCTGACATCGGCATTATCGAAATCGTGATCCGGCAGGAAATAGATCTGGTCACGGTAGCGACGAACCTGAACCCCGGGCCAGCAGACCTGCGGCTGACTATCGCCGCGTGCCTTCAGCAAGCCCCCGATGAGGGTCTCGATTTGACGGCCGGTTGGATACGGGTAACCCAGCCTGCGCAGCGTGTAGCGGATCAGGTTGTTCTGCCGGGGTCGTGGCAACTCTTGCAACGCCAACACACGCAAGCGATTACCGACCAGCGCAGCGGCTGCATCCTGGCGTGCGACTGCCTCCATGATTGAAGCTGCCTCAGCGCAATGGCGCGCCGATCTCGCTACAGTCGCTGCAGCGGCGGGCCAGCGTGCTTCAAGTCGCGGGAGAACTTCGTGCCGCAGATAATTGCGATCGAGATTCGTGTCTCGATTGCTGGGGTCATCGAGCCAGTCCAGATCAAGCTCGTCCGCATACGCCCCGATTTCTGCACCGCTAATGTCAAGCAATGGGCGCAACAGCCAACCGCTACCAAACGCAGCCCGCACCGGCATCGCTGCCAAACCGGCAACACCCGCACCGCGCAAGAGCTGCAGCAATAGCGTTTCCAGCTGATCCTGCCGATGATGCGCAGTGACGAGAACTTCACCCGGGCGCACTTGTTCCCGGAGCAGGTCATAACGCGCCTGCCGCGCGGCCGCTTCGGGCCCGATGCCGGAGTTCAGCTCCACGGCCACTGCGTGTACATCCAGCGAGATTTGAAGTCCGGTGCAAACGGCGCGACAGTGCTCCGCCCAATGCTCGGCCTGCGCGTGCATCTGGTGATTCACGTGAATTGCCCGCAGCGGTATGCCAGGCTCCTCAGGGCACGCCTGCGCCAACGCGTGCAGCAGTACCGTCGAGTCGACCCCGCCGCTGAACGCAACACAGAGCGAGGTTACCGCGGGATCGATCCTCAATTCATCGATGCGGGATTTGAGCTCCGCGAGAATTGAGGTTGAGCTTTTGACGGTCGTCAGTGCCGTCTTGTTGCTGATGACATTGCGATCAGATTTCCCTAAATTTTCCATACGACTTCAGGCGCGCCTGTCGCTGTGCCACCAAGTCGTCTGCATCCAATGCATCCAGTCGCTGGAGGTTAGCGATGATCGCGTTTTTCAGCGTCTCTGCCATCGCAGCCGGTGCCCGGTGAGCTCCGCCGAGCGGTTCCTTCAATACTTCATCGACAAGGCCCAGATTCTGCAAACGATCGGACGTGATGCCCATGGATTCGGCTGCATCTTCGGCCTTATCCGCGCTTTTCCACAGGATACTGGCACAGCCTTCCGGAGAAATGACCGAGTATACGCTGTATTCGAACATGATCAGGCTATCGCACAAACCAACGGCCAGAGCGCCGCCGGAACCCCCCTCGCCAATTACGGCTGTGACGATGGGCGTCCTCAACTGGGACATGACAAACAAGTTTCGCGCTATGGCTTGACTTTGTCCGCGTTCTTCCGCACCGACACCAGGATAGGCCCCCGGCGTATCGATCAGGGTAACGACAGGCACCTGAAACTTTTCTGCGAGCAGCATCAGACGCAAGGCTTTTCGGTAACCCTCCGGTTTTGGCATACCGTAATTTCGCCGCACCCGTGACTTCGTATTCCGGCCTTTCTGGTGCCCAATGATGACGACTGAAATGCCATCCAGCCGCCCCAGCCCACCCACAATAGCCGGGTCGTCCGAAAACATCCGGTCGCCATGCAACTCCTGAAAATCCGGACTGATCTCAGCAATGTAGTCGAGGGTATGCGGGCGCTGGGGATGTCGTGCAAGTTGAGCGACCTGCCACGGCGACAGGTTTGAGAAAATGCTGCGCGTAAGCGAATCACTCTTGGACTTTAGACGTTCAATCTCCTCGCTGATATTCACCTCGGAGTCATCCCCGACAAACCGAAGTTCATCGATCTTGGCCTCCAACTCGGCGATGGGCTGTTCGAAATCGAGAAAGTTAAGGTCCATGGATCAAACTATGCGGAACAGGTTCAGCGATCCTATAGTCTCGATTTGGCGGGCACAAGTCTGCATCACGGGTTTGATGCCGACCGTTTCTGATAGATAAAGCGAAAGCTTTTGGCGCCAACCGCCTCGCTCAGCCGATCACGCAACGCCCGGCTCGGTCGAACCGACCAATCGGCACCCAACTGCAGCCGGGCTTCTGCGCTGGGTGTCGCGTAATACAGTGAAACATCACATTGGCCGGGCCGAAACGGCTCGAGTATTGCTTGCAGTTCTTCTACTTCAAGATTGGTTGCACCGTTCGCCAGCCAGTGAATTACGAGCTGGGACGCTTTCCGCTCAATCACGCGATCGATATCTTCTATTTCCTTGACGCTGAGTCGCCAGTCATTGACAAAATCGTCGTGCCGCAGCGTGCCGCTAACAACACGAACAGCCTGTCCATCTATCAGATGGCGAAACCGCTGGTAGCTCTCCCGGAACAGAGTGATCTCGAGCCGGCCCGTACCGTCGTCCAGAAACATCGTGACACGATTGCCGCGTTTGCGTATGTCTGTCAGAATTCCGGCCAGCGTGACTTGCCGGCTTAGTCGCGAACCATGCGAGCCATTGTTTTTCTGTGACTCGCCGGCGGCCACGTTAGCAATGTATCCACTGGCAATGTAGGGGCAGTCTGCAAGATATTGATCGAACGGGTGGCCACTGAGGTAAAGTCCCAGGCTCTCACGCTCAGCCGCCAGCAGCTCGTTCACGGACCAGTCAGCGGTTTTTGCAATCCCGGCAACGGCCGCCACGGATGAATGGCCACCAAACAAATCATTCTGGCCAGCCTCCTGCGCCCGCGCGTGCTGCTCCGCCTGGCCATGCGCGCGCGGCAGGGCTTCCATTAAACTGGGTCGATTGGGCCCGAACGCATCCAGCGCGCCGGCCTTGATCAGGGCCTCCATCGCCCGGCGACTGACTTTCTGATGATCTACTTTGTTACAAAAATCATATAATGCTTTGTATTTATTGTTATTATTTCGGCCTTCGCAGATGGCACTGGCTGCCCCGCGACCCATGCCCTTGATGGCCGCCAGCCCATACCGGATTTCGCTCACCGTTTCGACGCTGAATTGCTCGACGGATTGATTCACATCCGGCGGTAGCACGGACAGATTCATTGCCTCACATTCACGCTTCAGCGCCTCAAGCCGGTCGGTATTATCCATATCCGACGACAGCACGGCCGCCATGAAGGCCGCCGGATAATGTGCTTTCAACCACGCCGTCTGGTACGACAAAACCGCATAGGCAGCTGAATGTGATTTGTTGAAGCCGTAGCCGGCAAATTTTTCCATCAAGTCGAAAATGTGCGATGCACCGCCTTGGCTGACCCCATTGGCCATCGCGCCTTTCAGGAAAACTGACCGCTGCTTTGCCATCTCCTCAGGCTTCTTTTTACCCATTGCACGCCGCAGCAAATCCGCATCACCCAGCGAGTACCCGGCGAGGCGCTGGGCAATCTGCATCACCTGCTCCTGATAGAGAATCACTCCATACGTAGAAGCAAGCACCGGCTCGAGGTCGGGATGTAGATAGTCAATAGCATTGGCATCTTTCGCGTGTTTGCGCTCAATGAATGCGTCCACCATGCCGGATTGCAGCGGCCCCGGACGAAACAATGCCACCAACGCCACGATATCATCGAAATGATCAGGCCGAAGCCGCCGGATGAGATCTTGCATACCGCGCGATTCCAACTGGAAAACAGCGCGGGTGCGGCACGCCTGAAGCAACCGGAAAGTGCGTGCGTCGTCCATGGGTATCCTGCGAATATCAAGTGGAGCCTCAGCATCTCCTTTGGTTTGCTCATTGATTGTCCTGACGGCCCGGTCGATGATCGTCAGCGTGCGTAGGCCCAGAAAGTCAAACTTTACGAGCCCAATCGCTTCAACGTCATCCTTGTCAAACTGGGTTACCACGACAGTGTCATCTTCGGACCGATAAAGCGGCATGAAATCAGTCAACGGCGACGGCGCAATGACGACACCGCCCGCGTGGGTGCTGGCGTTACGGACCAGCCCCTCCAATTGTTTGGCAAGATCAAAAATCGTCCGTACGTCGTCATCAGTTTCGTATAGTTCACGCAATTCGGCTTCTTGCTCCAGTGCCCCCCGCAGCGTGATTCCCAGCTCGGTCGGGATCAGCCGTGCAATACGGTCGGAGAATCCGTAGGGTTGCCCGAGTACGCGCCCGACATCGCGAATCACGGCCTTGGCGCCCATCGTTCCGTAGGTGATGATTTGCGAAACGCGCTCCCTGCCGTACCGGTCGGCGACATACTCGATGACCCGGTCACGACCTTCCATACAGAAATCGATATCAAAATCCGGCATGGACACGCGCTCAGGGTTTAGAAAACGCTCAAATAGAAGATCATGCTGTATCGGATCAAGATCGGTAATTCCGAGGACGAAGGCGACCAGGGAGCCAGCTCCAGACCCACGGCCCGGCCCCACAGGAATTGCATTGTCTCTGGCCCACTGCATGAAGTCGGCGACGATCAAAAAATATCCCGGGTAGCCCATGCGGCAAATTACCGACAACTCGCGATCCAGGCGCTGCTCGTACACATCCGTTTTGGCAACGGCTCGTCCGAGGGCCAACGATTCATCCAGCCTTGTTGCGAGGCCATTGCGAGAGCGCCGCTTCAGGTAGTCTTCGGATGATGTCCCATCCGGAGTCCGGTAGTCGGGCAGGTGATTATCACCGAGATTCAAAGAAAGATTACAGCGCTTGGCTATCTCTACCGAATTGGTCAGCGCCTCAGGCAAATCTTCGAACAGTTGCCGCATTTCTGCGGGGTCGCGAAAGTACTGTTGCTCGCTGTACTCGCGTGGACGGTCCGGACTATCCAGCGTGTGGCCCTGTTGAATGCAAACGCGTGCTTCATGGGCTTCGAAGTCCTCGGCGCGAATGAAGCGGACATCATTGGTAGCAAGCAGCGGACATTGTGTTTTGCTTGCGAGCCTGACGGCCTGTTCCAGGTATTCCTCTTCCCGTGGACGCCCGGTGCGGTGTAATTCGACAAAAAAGTCGCCGCCAAACAATTCGACCAGCTCATCCAGCTGTCTCGCGGCCAGATCGGTCTTGCCCTCCAGTAAGGCCTGCCCGATGCAGCCGCGAGGTCCGGCTGACAGCGCAATCAAGCCCCGCGTATGCCCCGAGCTCAACCAGCTTTGCCGCACGACGGGACGACCGTCCACCTGACCCTCCAAGTAAGCCAGCGTTAGCAAGCGGGTCAAATTGCTGTAGCCCTGCTGGCTCCGGCACAACAATACCAACGGCGCTTGGCCGCTCCTGGCGCCAGGTGCTTCGATCCATAGATTGGCGCCAATAATTGGCTTAACGCCTTGCGCAATTGCCGCCTTGTAGAACTTGACCATCGCAAACAGGTTGCTTCGGTCCGTTATCGCCACGGCCGGCATCTGGGCTCGCCTTGCCGCGCGGATCAGTTCGGGCACGCGCACAACGCTGTCGGCGATTGAAAACTCCGTACGCACATGAAGGTGAACGAAATCGACCGTCATTTCCCACCCGCGGGGTTCGTTTGACCGGAATCGACCATGGCGGCACTGGCAGCGCGAACCGGACGAAAGCTCATTCGATGCTGCGCACATGGACCGTATCGTTCCAAAGCCGCGCGGTGATCTGCCGTCGGGTAACCCTTGTGCCGATCAAAACCGTATTCAGGATACCTGCTGTGCAAGTCAATCATCAGTTCATCCCGGTATACCTTCGCCAGTATCGATGCAGCACCGATAAGCGGACAGATACGATCGCCCCCGATTACAGTCTCAGTTGTCCAACCGCAATGATCACCAAACTCTGGCGACCGATTGCCATCGATCCGCACATGGTCCGGTGAAACAGCAAGCCCGATTACAGCCCGGCGCATCGCCAACAGAGCCGCCTGCAGTATATTCAATTCATCGATTTCACCGGGATCGGCTGTGCCTATTGACCAGGCAATTGCTTGTTCGCGAATAATTACTGCCAAGCTTTCGCGCTTGCGGGCCGAAAGCAACTTCGAGTCTCTTATGCCAACAATCGATACTCGTGGGGCAATTACGACGGCGGCGGCGACAACCGGGCCTGCCAATGGCCCGCGCCCTGCCTCATCCACCCCCGCAACTCCCGGCACCGATAGCCCTCCATGAAAAAAGCCGGCAGGCCGGTCCCGCACCCGGCCGTAGCGACAACTGATCGCCTACTGTAAAGCAGTCGCGGGGTTTGTGGCACCTGTCGTTCCGGCCGCCACGATATCCAGTACGGCCGTCGCTGCCTGCTGGCTTGCCGAGCGCCGAAGCTGCGTGTGCAGCTCCCCGAACTTGGCAAGCGTGGTGGCACCGTGGTCCGGAGCTTCGATGAATCCCAGCACCGCGGCACCCAACGCCGGGCCGGTTACTTGGGATTGCAGGTATTCGGGCACGAGTGGCCGATCTGCCAACAGGTTCGGCAACGAAAAATACCGCACCTTTGCAAGCCTGAGTCCGCGGAACAGCGCGAAGGTCAACGCGGAAACGCGATAAGCCACCACCATCGGACGACCGACCAGCATCGCCTCCAGTGTGGCTGTCCCGGAAGCCGTGAGCACGACATCGGCCGCCGCCATCGCTTCATGTGTACGCCCGTCCAGCACCAAGGGCCGGGCTAACGGGCCGTGGTCGGTCCAGCATCTTTCGAATAACTCCCGGGTGCTGCGGGACACGGTTGGCACGACAAATTGAATGCCCTCCGCCCGATTTGTCAGCCATTCCGCGGCCTGCACAAACGGTCTCCCCAGCCGTTTGACCTCTCCCAAGCGGCTACCAGGCAACATGCCGACGACCGGGCCCGGGCCAAGGCCGAGCGCCTCCCGCGCGGCCGTCCGGTCGACCTGGTCCGGAATATCGTCGGCCAGCGGATGACCGATGAACCGGGCCGCGATCCCGTGGCGCTCGAGGAAAGCCGCCTCGAATGGCAGCAGGCAGAGGACCAGATCGCAGGCGGAGCGGAGCACTTTGACCCGACCTGGCCGCCACGCCCAGACCGAGGGTGAGACATAGTGAACGGTTGGAATACCGGCGGTGCGCAGACGCGCCTCAAGACGCAGATTGAAATCAGGCGCATCGACGCCGACAAAGACATCCGGGGGATTGCGCAGAATCCGTGCTTCGAGATCGGCCATGAGTCGCCTCAAGCGTGGCAAATCACGCAGTACCTCGAAGATTCCCATGACCGCCAGTTCGCTACTGTCATGCCACGGCGTGCACCCTGCCGATACCATTTCCGGTCCGGCGACGCCCTCAAACTCGATGTCTGGCTGCATGACGCGGGCCGCTTTGATCAGGCCTGCCGCCAGCCGATCGCCTGAGGTTTCACCGGCAATAATGACAATTCGCGCCACGAGAATATATTGGCCTATCGCACGATGCTGCGCTCCGAGGGCTCCAGAAATTCCGCGAATATGCGCAGTTCTTCGCGGTTGGCGGCCAACTCGATGATCCGTTCCCTGGCCTCCTCGAGGCGCAAGCCTGAACGGTACAGCAAGCGGAACGCTTCCTTGACGTTCCTGGCTTGATCCGAATCGAAGCCGCGGCGTTTTAATCCTTCGGAATTTACTCCCCGCGGTACCGCTGGTTGTCCAGAAACCATGATGTACGGCGGCACGTCCCTGGTTACCGCTGCATTGTTGCCGATAAAGCTGTGCGCACCGACGCGACAGAACTGATGCGCGCCCGAGAATCCGCCGAAGATAACATAGTCGCCAACGCTGACGTGGCCAGCGAGACTCGAATTGTTCGCGAAAATCGTTTCATTACCAATGTCACAGTCATGCGCTACATGAACGTACGCCATCAACCAGTTATTGTCGCCAATGCGCGTCACCCCGATATCCTGGGCCGTGCCGCGGTTCAGAGTGCAATATTCGCGAATAGTATTCCCGTCGCCGATGACGAGCCGTGTCTTCTCGCCATCATATTTCTTATCCTGCGGATCCTCACCAATTGAGGCAAACTGAAAGATCCGATTGTTCTCGCCAATCTCCGTCGTCCCTTTGATAACAACGTGCGATCCGATTTCGGTCCCGGCGCCGATTTGCACATCGTCGCCAATGATGGAATACGGTCCAACCTCGACGTCATCGGCAAGCTCAGCAGCGGGTGAAACGATTGCAGTGGAATGAATCACGTTGAGGCCGCGGCTCAGGACTCGTCATCCGAAGCGGGCTTCAACACGGCTTTTTCGATGCGCCGGAGTCTGCGCGCCATATCATCCAACTGACCGAAACGCACAGCATTTTTTCGCCAGCTGGCGACGTCATCCATTGGCACCCCTCCGCCAGCATACACACCGGGATTTTTAATCGAATGTGTGACCATCGTGCGCCCCATCACCACCACGTCATCGGCGATTGTTATGTGCCCCGCCACGCCGGCCTGACCGCCTAGCATGCAACGCGCACCGATCCGTGCGCTTCCGGATATGCCAACCTGCCCGGCTATGGCTGTGTGCTCGCCGATAGCCACGTTATGGCCCACCTGAATCTGGTTGTCCAGCTTCACTCCATTCGCAATCACGGTGTCCCCAATGGCGCCGCGGTCGATGGTCGTGTTTGCACCAATTTCCACGTCGTCGCCGATTCTGACACCGCCCAGTTGGGGCACCTTGGTCCAGGCCCCGGTTGGTTCCTTGGCAATCCCGAACCCGTCAGCACCCACCACTGATCCCGAATGCAGCAGACAACGCTGGCCAATACGGACGCCCGAATAGAGCGTAACTCGTGCCATCATGCGAGTGTCATCGCCAAGCACCGCGCCACGTCCAAGTACGCACAGCGCCCCGATGCAAACCCGTTCCCCCAGGACAACTCCATCACCGAGCACAACTCCCGGCGCAATTTCACAGGATTTCGGAATCGCGCAATCAGCCCCGATCGATGCGGATGCGTGCACACCGGGCAGAAGCGGCGGCTCGGGTTGCAATAAAGCTGCCACATGGGCGTATACCAGATACGGCTCCGGGGTGATCAACGCCGCGGTCGGGCATTCCTCCACCGCGCTTTCGTCGAGTATTACGGCCGTAGCCTGCGTTTCTGCAAGCATTTTGCGATAAGACGGATTCGCCAGAAACGCGATGCACCCCTCGCCGGCGGATTGAAGCGTGCCGACTTGATCGACCTCGGTGTCGGGATCGCCGCGCAATTCGCAACCAAACCGAACGGCAAGCTTACCCAGGCTGATTGACATACATGTCGGGCCAAATATTGGTCGATACACTCAGGCGGTCAGCAAATCGCGCTCCATCACTGGCAGCCCTGCCATCTATCAGCAAAATTACTGTCCGCCCTGGCTGGGCGCGGCGGCCTGCATACTGTTCAGCACATCCTCGGTAACGTCCACAACTGGGGTGGCATAAAGAACACCGTCGCCCAGGATCAAATCGTAGTTGCCCAGCTGACCGAAAGCCTGAATATCCCTCAGCAGGTCCTGCTGCACCTTTGCGAGTTCTTCATTCCGCCGCAATTCAAAATCCTCAGAAAACTCCTGCTGACGTCGTGCCATAGAGCGTTCCTCATTTCTGAGGTCCCGCTCAGCATTCCGGCGCTCTTCCGCACCCATGACCTCAAGATCACGCTTTAGCTGTGCCTGATTCTCTTGATACGCTGTCTGCTGGGCAATTATTTCCCGTTGCCGCGGGGCAAACTCGTCCTGCAGGGTTTCCATCGCAATACGAACCTGCGGTGATTCATTCAGCAGTCGGCCAGCATTAACAACACCGATCTTTAAATCCCCAACGCCCTGGGCGAGCAAAAAACCGGGCCAGGTGCTCAATGCAAAAATGGCCGCAACGGCCACTCGTTGTACTCGTCTCATGTGTTAAACCCTTGCTTATAAGTATTAAAATGCGCCACCGATGGAGAACTGGAACTGTTCAACCTGATCGGCAAACCGGAAAGGAGTGCGTTCGCTATCGTTGAGTGGAAATGCATAGCTAAATCGAAACAACCCCATTGGTGCCAACCATTGAGCGGCAAGCCCGACCGATTGTTTAAGCTCGTCCGCATCAAACTTGTAACCGGTGGGCACTCCGCCGTTTGGTCCCGGAAACCCGGGCGGCCCCCAAAAATCCACCCCCCCGGTGGAAAACACGTTGCCAATATCAAAAAACGCGGTAAATCGAGCCCGCGACGCCCATTTCTGCGGCATTGGCAGGATAATCTCCGTCTGTGCAGCAATCAACATGTTGCCGCCATACGGATTACCGCGGCTGTCGATTGGGCCAAGCGTATCCTCCTTAAATCCCCTGACGGTATTCGGACCACCGGCAAAATACTGCTTGAACGGGGCAATCGACGTAGTATCTCCGAAACTGTCTCCAAACCCAAGATCGGCATTGATCGACAGCGTGAACCAGCGTCCCAGCGGCACATACTGCCGGAAATGGTAGTTGAACGTATAGTATTCGACGTCACTGCCCGGAATCGTGCCGGTTAGCGTCAATCGGTGCTGAGATCCCCGGTTTGCGAACAATGATCGATTCCGGGTGTCCTTGATCCACCCGGCAATCAATTCGAAGGTATTGAATTCTGAGCAGGTAATGATGGTGCCGGTCGAGCACTCGTTGCCGTTGTTGTTAACCCATTGAAATGCCTGCACGCTACTGCCGTTCGGATCAGCCAGCAGCTGGGCCTTCTGCCAGGAGAACCCGAGTATGACGCGTTGGTACTCGGTCACCGGATAGCCGTATTCCACCGATGCTGCAATCGTCTCGGTGGAAAAGTCGGAGGAACTCGAAGTGAACTGGGTGATATTACGGTAGGTGAAACTGACCGTTCTACTGACCGCATCAATGGTCGTGTAAGGATCGGTATGAGAAACACTGTATGCCTTGCTGAATTTTCCCGTGTTGATATTTGCTGCGATACGATTTCCGGTCCCCATAAAATTCGTATGCACAAAATTCAAGTTCAACATTAATTTCTGCGCATCTGAATATCCCAGACCACCGCCAAACTGCCCCGGTAATCCTTCCTTAATATCGAAATCAACGTCGACCAGATCTGGCGTACCCGCCACCGGGGTCGTTGATACGTTGACAGATTCTATGTATGGCAATCTCTGTATTCTGATCTTTGAGCGCTCGAGACGACTGTTCGACAGGTAACTACCCTCAAACTGCCTTACTTCGCGTCGAAACACTTCATCGTTTACCGACGAGGCTCCATTAAAATTAATGCTCCGCACGTAGACACGGTTTTTCGGGTCGATGTAAAAAGTAATCGCGACTTCTTTATTTTCCTTGTCCAACTCGGGCACCGGGTTGACCTCAGCGAATGCATAGCCTTCCTCGCCCAAGAGTAATTGGATCAATTCTGTGCTCTGGCTAATCAGGCGTTGCGAAAAAATCTGTCCAGGCTTCACCTGAATAAACGGGTTTAATTGATCCCGCGACAACACCAGGTCTCCCGCGAGTTTAACGTCCGAGACAACGTAACGATCGCCTTCAACAACGTTTATCGTGATGAAAATATCTTTTTTATCCGGTGAAATTGCGACCTGAGTCGACTCTAGAGAGAAATCGGCGAACCCACGGTCCATGTAATATGACCGGAGCATTTCCAGGTCGCCGGACAGAGCTTCTCTGGAATAGCGATCATCTTGCCGAATCCATGAAAGCCAGTTCGGAGTCTGAAGTTCCATGTTTTCCAGTATGTCCTCGTCGGGAAATGTATAGTTTCCGACGATGTTGATCTGGCGGATTTTCGCGCGATCTCCCTCTTTGATATTTATACTGATACCGACATTGTTATCCGGCAGTTCCTCGACCTCGGTGCTGATTTGTGCGCCGTACTTACCCTGGCTGTAATACTGGTCCGTCAATGATCGTTCGACTTCGTCCAATACAGCCCGGTCAAATATACGTCCGACTTTCAAACCGATATTCGCCAGCGGTTCTTCGAGATCCTCTGTCTTGATGTCCTTGTTTCCACTAATACTGAACGAGGCGATTGACGGGCGCTCGAGAACCGCTATCACCAAGGTGCTGCCATCGCGCCTGAACTCAACATCTTTAAAAAACCCGGTCGCGAAAACCGCACGCAGCGCCTCCTGAACCCGCTGCTGGTCAAGCGTGTCGCCTATGTTGATCGGTAGGTAGTTAAAAACCGTGCCTTCCGAAATTCGCATCAGGCCTGCGATCCGAATATCCCGGACGACGAATTCGTCAGCAGCGTAAGTTGGTATCGCTGCCAGGAAGAGCACTAACGTGGCTGCGGCACAAACTCGAGAGCGAGCAGGCCAATTCCTGAGCTGACAATTCACAGGGCAGCTCAGTTAAAAATTCGCGCGAGATCGTTATAGAACGCAAAGCTCATTAGCAACACCAGCATCACGATCCCGATTTGTTGTCCGATCAGCTGGGCCCGCTCTGACAGGGGGCTTCCTTTGAACGCCTCAAGGACCTGGTAAACGATCTGACCACCATCAAGCATCGGGATTGGAAGAAGATTCAGGATCCCCAGACTGATGCTGACGATAGCGAGAAAACTAAGGAAAGATGCCAACCCGCCGCTCGCCGCGTAACCCGCATACTGGGCGATACTGATCGGCCCACTGACATTCTTGATAGAAACCTCGCCCGTGATCATGCGGGCGAGCATACGGACTGTAAGAGCCGACATGGACCAGGTGCGCTTGAGTGCCACCCCGACTGACTCGCTGACAGAGTAGCGTTGTTCGGCCCGATAGCTATCCAGCACGCCCGGCGGAACCGTCGTGGTCGTTCCAATCCACCCCACCGGCTTGCCCTCTACCAGCTTGCTGCCGAGTCCGGCAATCAGCTGTAACTCGACTCCGCCGCGTTCAACAACGATCTGAACACTTTGCTCGGGTTTAGTCTGCACCAGACGGACCCAATCGGCGCCGTTCTCCACGGGTTCCCCGTCCAGGCGCAGGATGAGATCGCCCGGCAGCAAGCCGGCTGCTTCTGCCGGGCTGCCCGCTTGCACCGCAGTCACCAGTGGGGTCCAGGGCGGCGCCCATGGCGTGATACCCAAGCCGCTGAACAGCTTTCCAGGCTCAGTTAATTCGGTGACCTTGCCCTCGACATCGAGCCATACGGTGCGGCGGTCACCTTGCTGATCGACCACCTGCATCGCCATGTCGCCGTCAGCAAGGATCGAATCCAGCATCGCCAGAATGGCGCCTTCCCAAGTCGTTACAGGGTGCTCTCCCACCCGCAGCATACGGTCGCCTTCACCAAGGCCCGCGTTCGCCGCAATTGACCCTTCAGTGACGTCGCCAATTATTGGCTGAGCACCAGGAACACCGATGACGAACATTGCCCAGTAAGCAAACACTGCAAAAACGAAATTCATCAACGGCCCAGCCACCAGGACCGCGATCCGTTTGGGTATCGGCTGTCGGTTGAATGCGCGAGGCAGGTCGACAGGATCTACATTGCCTTCTCGTTCATCCAGCAATTTCACATAGCCGCCCAGCGGCACGGCGGAGACGCAATATTCAGTTTGATCCGTACCCCATCGACGAAGCCAGATTGGCCGCCCAAATCCAATGGAGAATCGCAATACCTTGACTCCGATCAACCGCGCAATCAGGTAGTGACCGTATTCATGTACGGCCACGAGAAGGCCGATGGCCAATACAAACGCGAATATTGAAGTCAATACCGTGCTCATAAGCGATCCATGATCTCCTCAGGCAGAGCCTGTAAATTCAAGTTTTGGACAGTTTGTGCATGCGGCCGTTCCTGCCGCAACGCAATATCGAGTGCGCCCCGCGGTCGATACCGTTGCACTACCCAGCCGTTAATGCTTGCAGCCAGGTCAACTCAATCACAAATAATGGAACCGCGGCGGTGACGCTATCGATCCGGTCCAGCAACCCGCCATGCCCCGGCACCAGCCTACCACTGTCCTTGAGCCCGGCGTTACGTTTGAACATGCTGACGGTCAGGTCTCCCACGACCGAAATCGCGCCGACACTCAGCCCCAGCGGGATAAATTCGGCTGCCGGCCAGCCGAAATAAAGGCCACCAAGGCTAGCACCCAGCGCTGCTCCAACCAGCCCCCCCAGCAGGCCCTCCCAGGTCTTGCCCGGACTGACCCGCGGAGCCAACCGCACGCGACCGAACTTGCGGCCGACGAAATATGCGCCGATGTCCGCTGCCCAGACGATCACCAGCACCAGAAGAACCAATTCCGCCCCCAGCGGCTCGACGAGAATCAGGTTTACCAATGCCAGCCAGGCCGGTAGCAAGACGAAAGCCCCGCAGATAGCTATCACGAGCGGCTGTATCGAAGTTGGATACCGCAGCATCCACAAGAATGCGATACCCCACCAGACCATGCTGCCTTGCAGTACGGCGAGCACCCATTCCCGATCAGGCATCAACCATCCGGCGCCCAGCATCGCCGCAGCTATAAAAAGAACGTAGAACCAATGTGCTTTTTTCTGCTTGAAACCGAGAAACCCTCCCCATTCCCACGCACCAATCAAGACCAAACCGCTGATTGCCGCTATGGACGCCAACGGTGGCAGTGCAAATAGCACCAGTACCAGCAGGGCTATCAGCAAAACGGCAGTAATTATTCGCTGAACAAGGGTATTCATTGGTTACTAGCCGACTTCGAACACCTGGATGAGATTACGGCCAGATCAGGCGCTGGATTTTGCACTGGCAGCCGCCTGTTCGCCCGTTTTTCCGTAACGTCGCTCGCGGTCCGCAAAAAATTTCAGCGCCGCATCAAGGTCGGAAGAATCGAATTCCGGCCATAGCGTATCGGTGAAATGTAGTTCTGTATAAGCCAAATCCCACAGCAAAAAATTACTGATTCGCCGCTCCCCGCCGGTTCGAATAAGCAGATCCGGGTCGGGCATCCCTCCGAGTGACAGATATTTATTGAGTACAGCATCATCAACCGTATTGGCGTCCAGCTTTCCCTCGCTTACGGCCACGGCTAGACGCCGGGCCGCCTGGACAATATCCCAGCGGCCACCGTAGGCCACCGCTAGCACGAGCTGCATGCGTTCATTGGCGGCGGTCTTCTGCTCCGCCTCTTTCAATCCCAAGCGAAGTCCGCTAGGCAATTGGTCACGATCACCAATGAAATTCACGCGCACTCCATTTTCGTGGAGCGAGTCGACTTCGTTCCGCAGAACCTCAATGAAGAGGCTCATCAGACCGGTTACTTCATCCTGAGGCCGTCTCCAATTCTCACTGCTAAAGGCAAAGAGAGTGAGAATATCGATTCCACGATCCGCGCAGCATTCGACAACTGCTCTCGTCGCCTTGACGCCTTCGCGGTGGCCGGCTGTACGCGGGCGCCCGTTCTGCCGGGCCCACCGCCCATTACCATCCATAATGATCGCAACGTGTCTGGGCAAACTCCGTTTGTCTTTTACCATCTGCATAGCCGGATTAGACGCGAATCGTTCGCGACTCAGAATTCCATTACCTCGTGCTGCTTTTCTTCCGAAACCTTGTCGATTGCAGTGGTGTGCTTGTCGGTCAACTCCTGGATCGTATGGTGAGCTCGTCGCTCGTCATCTTCTGTAATCAACTTCTCCTTGACCATTTCTTTAAGGTCACTCAATGCATCCCGCCGTACGTTGCGAATCGCCACGCGACTATGCTCGGCTTCCTGTTTTACTAGTCGCGCCAAGTCCCGCCGCCGCTCTTCAGTTAAATCCGGCAAAGGAACTCTGATGACGCTTCCGGCAGTGACAGGATTCAGCCCCAGATCGGAATTCCGTATTGCTTTTTCTATGACCGGAACCATCTGCTGTTCCCAGGGGGTAACTATCAAGGTGCGTGGGTCTTCAACGGCAAGGTTTGCAACCTGGTTAAGAGGAACATTGGACCCGTAGTATTCAGCTTCGATATGTTCAAGCAGGCCGGGGTGCGCACGCCCGGTTCGAAGTTTCATCAATGCCTTGGTGAACGCAAGCACACTCCTGTCCATGCGACCACTTGCATCTTTTTGTACGTCCTCAATCATGGCACACCTCTCAGATGCAGGTACTCAAATCCTAGCCATCGGACACCAGCGTACCTACGTCCTCGCCGCTTACCAAACGCACCAGATTGCCTCGGGGGTGCAGGCCAAGAACCCTGATGGGCATATGATTGTCTCGACACATGACTACAGCCGTTGTATCCATGACATCGAGCCGATCGTTAATCACCTTGTCATACGACAGCTGCTCATAGCGCCGCGCGTTTGGGTTAGTTACCGGGTCCGCTGAGTAGACTCCGTCGACTTTGGTTGATTTGACCAGGACATCGGCGCCGATTTCTATTGCACGCAAACTAGCGGCCGTATCAGTCGTAAAGAATGGAGTTCCCATGCCTGCTGCGAAAATAGTCACTCGGCCTTTTTCAAGGTGCCGAATAGCCCGACGGCGGATGAAGTCCTCGCAGACCTCATGGATCTGTAATGCAGACATGACGCGCACCATTACCCGTTCACGCTCTAATGCGTCCTGAAGTGCGAGCGAATTAATAACGGTGGCCAGCATACCCATGTGATCGCCGGTTGCCCGATCCATCCCCGAACGCGCCAATCCGGTGCCGCGAAATATATTACCGCCGCCGATAACAACACCAACTTGAACACCTAATGCGGCTACATCGCGAAGTTCGGTCGCAATGTCGGTCAATATTTTGGGATCTATGCCATAGTCCTCATTGCCGAGAAGGGCTTCGCCACTAAGTTTAAGAAGGATACGCCGATACGGTATATCAGTAGAGCTCATGTCAAATCCCGGCAATTCCAGCGGACACATAGGAGCAACCCCGCCAGGCGGCGGGGCCACTGTTACACTAAACCTCGGGTACGAAAATCACTCTTCCCGCTAACCATTCGAACCGCGGAACCGGCAATTCATCGGTTTTGCCATTCAGCGACATTCGTTGGCTGGCATTTGTCTTACATCGATTCAACTGACATTCGTGGCTACCACAGGTTTCTAGCCGACCGCATCGATCTGCGCCTTAACCTCATCGGCAAAATTTTCGGCCTTTTTCTCAATGCCCTCACCCACTTCGAAACGGGCAAACGAATTGATCGATGCCTCATGGTGATTTAGAAGCTTCTCCACCGTGATATCCGGGTCTTTGACAAATGGCTGACCTAGCAGTGTAATCTCGCCCAGATATTTTCGCATGCGGCCTTCGACCATTTTGGCCACTATTTCCGGCGGCTTCCCTTCCTGTTGTGCCTGCTCGGTAAGGAATGTCTGTTCACGCTCAAGCTGCTCCTTCGGTACGTCTTCTTTTGCGATGCAGACTGGATCGCTGGCGGCAATATGCATCGCTACATCTTTACGCAGCTCAGCATCACCGCCGGTGATATCCACGATGACCCCGATCCTGGAACCTTGATGCAGGTAGTGGCCAATTTCGCCCTTTGCCGCCATCTGTCTAAATTGCCGCACACCGATGTTCTCGCCAAGTTTGGCCACCAGGCCAATGCGCGCTTGATCCAAAGTGCCGCCGCCTTTTGTTTTTGCTGCCAGGAGTTTATCTACGCCGGATTCATCTGTTCTCAACTCGAATACGGCTTCGGCGGAGGCGTCAGCAAAATCGATAAAGTTTTCATCACGCGCGACGAAATCAGTTTCGCTATTTACTTCAACGAGGACGGCTGTGTCATCACGCTGAGCGAATGCTATGCGACCTTCCGCGGCGATTCGAGCGGACTTTTTATCGGCGCTCGACTGGCCGCGCTTGCGCAGCAGATCCTGCGCTACCGAAATGTCGCCATCGGCTTCCACCAACGCGCTTTTGCACTCCATCATGCCGGCGCCGCTAAGATCCCTTAGCTCTTTCACCTGGCGCGCCGAAATAGTCATGTTCCTAGTCCTGAATATATGGTGTGACGACACTGCACGCCGCGTGTCAGTGCCCAGGCTCGACTCCGATACGATACCGGAGAACGGGCCCACTGGCGCGTAATTACTTGCCAGTCGCTTTCTTTTTGGTGGCTTTCTTGGTTGCCTTTTTTGCCGCAGTTTTCTTGGTGCCTGCCCGGGTTCCGGATGCTTTCTTCTTCGCGGCTGTCTTCTTCGCCGCGGGAGCTTTCTTGCTGGTAGCCACCTTTTTCTTGGTCACCTTCTTCTTGGTGGGCGCGGCAACGACCGGCTCTTGAGCGGCGTCCTGCGCCAGTGTTTCGACTCCCGGCTGAGCGACCGGCTCGGTCGTGGCTGGCGCTGCATCGACCGGTGCGGGTGCCTGATCCTGCGACTCCGTTGCTGCGGGTGCCTGATCCTGCGACTCCGTTGCTGCGAGTGCCTGATCCTGCGGCTCCGTCGCTGCGGGTGCCTGATCCTGCGGCTCCGTCGCTGCCGGTGCCTGATCCTGCGGTTCTGTCGCTACGGCCACCTCTTTGTCAGGCTCACTTACGCCTGCTTCGCCGATCGATAGCCCTTCAGCGTCGCCAGAAGTCGCGGGAACTGGTACCGCAGGTTCACTCTGCGCTGCAACGGCGGCTCTGGACCGCTGGCCGCGTGCTCGTTTGACCGTTGCGGCGCGCTTTCGGCCCGCCGTGCGTGTTGCCGGGCGCCCCTGTGCATCGAGCTCCACGAATTCATCGTCACCGACCGGGACCGTGGGCAATGATTGCTTGCCCTCCAGCACTGCCTCGCAAATCCCCGCCGCATACAACTGAGCCGCCCGCATTGCATCGTCGTTTCCAGGAATCAAGTAGTCGACCTCGTCTGGAGAACAATTCGTGTCCACAACGGCAACTATCGGAATGCCCAGCTTGCGCGCTTCGTGCACCGCTATCTTTTCATGGGCGACATCTATTACAAATACGGCGTCGGGAAGTCCAGGCATTTCCTTAATGCCGCCGAGGCTGCGCTCCAGCTTAGCCTGCTCGCGTTTGAGGCCGAGCACCTCTTTTTTAATCAATTGCTCAAAACTGCCGTCCTCATCCATCTGTTCAAGCTCTTTGAGCCTTTTGATCGACTGCTTTATTGTCTTGAAATTGGTTAGCATGCCGCCGAGCCAGCGATGACTGACATACGGCATTCCGCAGCGGTCGGCTTCCGCTTGAATCGCCTCTCGCGCGGCACGCTTAGTGCCGACAAACAGCACCTTGCCACCGTTGGCGACTACGGACTTAATAAACCCGCAGGCCTTCTCGTACAGAGGAACTGTACTCTCAAGGTTGATGATATGGATATTGTTGCGCTGCCCGAAGATGAAAGGTGCCATTTTGGGGTTCCAGTACCGAGTCTGGTGCCCAAAATGCACCCCAGCTTCGAGCATCTGGCGCATCGAGGATTGAGGCATTGTTAACTCCTTCGGGTTCGTCCTCCATGTGCCCCATACGGCAACCTGATTGACCATCAATGTTCGGCGGTCACAGTCGGTACGTCGCCGTACCGTGACCAATCCGGCATTACGAAAGTCAACCAGGCACCCGGCCGCATGTGCCGGCACATGTGTGGATTTCGTTGCTTAAAAGGCGCGCGCTTTATACCATACTGACGGATCAGCAACAATGCACCAGGGGCACCGCGGTTGCGACGGAAACACGCCGGCGGGGCCCCGGGCCTCCCGCGGCGCCGACCGGCCAGAGCCCTATGAAATTCAGTAACCGAAGACCTCCCCTGATTCGCAGTGGCCAGGTTGCCTCGAAGCGACCGTCCGCGCCACAGGAAAGTGCCCAGCCAGCGCCGATGAACATCAATCTGAAGAATGCCGAGGAACAGCAGAAAATGCGCGTTGCCGGACGCCTCACCGCTGATGTGCTGGATATGATCGGTGATTACGTTAAGCCTGGCGTAACGACACAAGAACTCGACGAAATTTGCCACAGCTATATTGTCGGTCAGCAAAAGGCTATACCGGCTCCGCTGGATTACAAGGGGTTTCCCAAGTCGATCTGCACCTCCGTCAACCACGTGGTGTGCCACGGCATTCCGAGTGAAAAGACCTTGCGCTCGGGGGACATCGTCAACATCGATGTGACGGTAATAAAAGATGCCTACCACGGCGACAGCAGTCGAATGTTTATGGTCGGGAAAGCGTCGGTGCGCGGGAAGCACCTTTCGCAGGTTGCCTACGAGGCAATGTGGCTCGGAATCCGACAGGTCCGGCCAGGCGGCCGACTCGGTGATATCGGTAATGCGATCCAATCCTTCGTGGAATCTAATCGCTGTTCAGTAGTGCGAGAGTATTGTGGCCACGGCATAGGCCGCGTATTTCACGACGAACCGCAGATCCTGCACTACGGTCAAGCGGGAACCGGATTGGAACTAAGAGAAGGGATGACGTTCACGATTGAGCCCATGATCAATGCCGGCAAGCGCGACGTCCGACTGCTTCCGGATGGTTGGACGGTCGTGACAAAGGATCATTCGTTGTCGGCCCAATGGGAGCATACCGTGTTAGTTACCGCCGAAGGTTTCGAGATTTTGACACTCGGAGCACAGGATAGGTAATGCGGGCACCGGCCAGCAGCACAGTTCAGCCCGAACCCAATCCATTTGAGTCCGCCAATGCGGCAGCCCTGGCCCGGCAAACGCTCAACGTCGGTGGGTTTGGCATTGATTGGGACCGTATCGATGCCGCACTTGCCGATCCCGCTGCCGGTCTGATTGCATATCGATCCCTGTTGCGATCAGCCAATGCTGCCCTGGGGCAGTTGTTTCTTGCCGATACCCCGATCGAACAGCTGGTCCGAGACCGCGCCGCTGTGGTCGATCGCGTGATCCAATCGGCCTGGAACCGTTGTCCGGCTGCGCTGCAGAAACGCGTATCCCTGATCGCCGTCGGCGGATACGGGCGCCACGAACTGCACCCTTCATCCGACGTGGACTTGCTGTTCATTCTGCCGGACCGCATGCGGCGCCGCTACGGTCAATCGATCGCCACATTTCTGGCGTTTCTATGGGATATCGGGCTCGAGGTGGGACACAGTGCGCGAACAGTCGCTGAATGCCGCGAGGAGAGCAGACGCGATATGACCGTAGCAACGTCGGTGATGGAGTCTCGGCTACTGGCAGGACCGGAAGAACTGTTCAAACGAATGCAAAACGCAGTGGGGCCCACCGAAATCTGGCCTGCCAGAACGTTTTTTGAAGCCAAGCTGAAAGAGCAACGCGTCCGGCACCACCGTTACGACGACACAGCCTACAACCTCGAACCGAACATTAAGGGCAGTCCGGGAGGGTTACGCGATATTCAGGTTATCACCTGGATCGCAATGCGGTATTTCGGTACGGGCAAGCTTGAAGACCTGGTCGAGCATGAATTCCTGACGCCGGCACAACTAGCCATTTTGCGCGACGGGCGGGAATTTCTTTGGCGTATTCGCTTTGCGCTGCACATCGTCACCGGCCGCCGGGAGGATCGCCTGCTGTTTGACCATCAGGCAAAGATTGCCAGTTTATTTGGCTATGAAGACGCCTCTTATACCCTGGCGGTAGAACAATTCATGCAGCGATATTACCGGACAGTAATGGAGCTCAGTCGCGTCAACGAGATGCTGCTGCAACTGTTCCAGGAAGCCATCCTGATGAATCCTCATGCGCCACCGGAACCGCTTACTGAAGACTTCCAGGTAAGAAACGGGTTTCTCCAGGTCACGAGTAACGACGTTTTCCAATCGAATCCATCGGCTTTACTCGAAATCTTCCTAATCCTGCAACAACATCCCGAACTCAATGGCGTCAGCGCCTACACGATTGCGCTGATCAGGCGAAACCTGCACCGAATAGACGACGAGTTCAGGCAGAGCCCGAAGAACCATCGCCTGTTTTTGCAGATTCTGCATGCGCCAGAGGGTGTCACGCACGAGCTCCGGCGTATGAATCTGTACGGCGTGCTAGGCCAGTACATTCCACACTTTGGCCGCATCGTCGGGCGTATGCAGTATGACCTGTTTCATGCATACACCGTCGATGAACATACACTCTTCGTAGTAAGTAACCTGCGGCGCTTTGCCCTGGAACGATTTGATCATGAGTTCCCACGTTGCAGCGAAATTATGAAAGGCTTGCCAGTACCCGAGGTCGCATATTTGGCGGGCCTTTTCCATGACATTGCCAAGGGCCGGGGCGGCGATCATTCAGAATTGGGCGCGGTTGACGCCGAAGCATACTGCCTTGAACACGGTATGAGTCGATACGAGGCGCGGTTGGTTGCCTGGCTCGTTCGGCACCATTTGGCGCTGTCACTGACGGCCCAGAAAAAAGACGTCGACGATCAAGAAGTCATCCGGGAATTTGCGGCGCTAGTTGGCGATGAAACACATCTCGATTATCTCTACCTGCTGACCGTAGCCGATGTCCGAGCGACCAGCCCGAAACTCTGGAATTCCTGGAAAGCACAGTTGTTCGAAGAACTGTATGAAATGACCAAACGTGCGTTGCGCAGAGGGCTCGAGATTCCTATCGACAAAGAAGAATTGCTGCTGGAGAAAAAACAAGCTGCAAGACAGCTGCTGGCATCCAGCGAGGTAAGTGATGCTGAGATCGACCGAATTTGGGCTGACTTCGGCGAAGAATATTTTCTCCGCTGCCGCTCTGAAGAGATGTCCTGGCATACGCAGCTTCTGGTCGATTTTGATCCAAGCCAGCGACCGTTTCTGGTAGCCGTACAGAACGATGACTCCTCCGCAGGTACGACGATATTTCTGTACACGCCACAGGTCGACTTTACATTTGCAACCGCAACCGCGGTGCTCGATGAATTTGGCTTAACCATCGTGGATGCGCGGGTTATTCCGCTTGAGAATGGTTACAGCGTTTCCGTGTACGTGGTACTCGAACCGGACGGACAAAGAATCCTCGATACCGCCCGGTGCGAACAACTCCAACAGCGTCTTCGCCGTGCCGTGGACCGAGGCGATGACCTGGATCCCCGTGTAACCCGGCGCGCACCGCGCCAGGTCCGCATGTTTTCGACTTCGACGATGGTCTCGTTTTTGCAAGACGAGAAGAACAGTCGAACCGTTATCGAACTGGTAACGGGTGACCGACCGGGACTGCTGAGCGAAGTAGGCAAAGTCCTGCGAGACAATCACGTCTTCATTCTGAATGCGAAGATCCTAACCGTGGGTGAACGCGCCGAGGATGTTTTCTTTGTCACCGATGAGCAGGACCGCCCCCTTAACGAGGCGACTTGCGAAACACTGAAACACTCGCTCGTAACCGCACTCGAGGAATCTGCCTAGCGTGAAACCCGGGGTCGAACCGAGGTTTTTCGTAGGGTGAAGATTGCTGGGTAGCGACCCCATCGATACAACTCTGGCCGGCAAAAAAACCTCGCTTCGACCCCGGGTTTCAGTCAACTTGTTGGCACGCCCGTATGCGTATATCGTTAGGCTGGGCTGAAAAGCGCTGGAGGCGCGGCATCGGCTGAGTGATTACGCCATGAAGCAGGACACCAAACAACTGGAAACAATCATCGAGGCGGCCTTCGAGCAACGCAGCGAAATCAATCTGGAGCGAGCAGAGCCAGAATTGCGCGAAGCGATACTCGAATCCGTCAATTTATTGGATCGCGGCCAGCTTCGTGTTGCCGAAAAAATAGACGGGCAGTGGCACGTCAATCAATGGCTCAAAAAGGCGGTCCTATTATATTTTGGCATCGAGACTGGGCGAATGATTGACGGCGCCCACACCAATTACTTCGATAAGGTCGCGCTGAAATTCAGCGGCTGGTCTGCGGATGATTTCGTCAGCGCCGGTATTCGGGTCGTGCCCAATGCGCTGGCCCGGCATGGCGCTTACGTAGCCCGGAATGTCGTGCTAATGCCCTCGTATATCAATATCGGCGCATACGTCGACAGCGGCACGCTGGTCGACACTTGGGCTACCGTTGGCAGCTGCGCCCAGATCGGTCAAAACGTGCATCTGTCAGGTGGCGTCGGCATTGGCGGAGTGCTGGAACCGATACAGGCAAACCCAACGATCATCGAGGACAATTGCTTCATCGGGGCACGGTCAGAGATAGTTGAGGGCGTCATCGTTGAAGAAGGCGCCGTGGTATCGATGGGGGTGTTCATCGGCAAAAGCACGCGTATCTATGATCGTGAAAATGACACCGTGCTGTATGGCCGCATTCCCGCCGGAGCCGTTGTCGTTGCAGGAAGCCTCCCCTCTGCAACCGGCAACTGCAATTTATATTGCGCAGTTATCGTCAAGCGAGTGGATGCTCAGACACGCGCCAAGGTTGCGATCAATGAACTGTTGCGGTCGGAATGACCGTGGCCTGTTGAACTCGCCATACACCACATCCAATGTCTTCCACGCTCGAATTTGCTCAGGAATTGATCCGCTGTCCGTCGGTAACGCCGGATGATGCCGGCTGCCAGGCGTTGATCGCCCGGCGACTCGCATCTGCCGGTTTTTCGACGGAATCAATGGTATTTGGCGAGGTCACCAACCTGTGGGCACGCCGTGGCGGCAGCGGCCCAGTGTTCTGTTTTGCCGGACATACCGATGTGGTTCCTCCGGGATCACTCACTGATTGGTTGTCTGATCCGTTCGATCCTCAAATTCAGGATGGCATTCTCGTGGGCCGCGGCGCGGCTGATATGAAAGCAGCGTTAGCGGCCATGGTCGATGCCGCAACCGCGTTTGCCGACGCGCATCCTAACCACAGCGGCTCGTTGGCATTTCTGATTACCAGCGATGAAGAAGGCCGCGCTCGTGACGGGACGAAACGTGTGATCGATGCGCTGGAATTACGCGGCGAGCACATCGACATGTGCGTCATCGGTGAACCAACCAGTAGCAATCGACTCGGGGACACCGTCAAAATCGGGCGACGGGGCTCGCTGAGCGGCTCTTTGACGATCCGCGGCGTCGAAGGACACGTGGCTTACCCGGATTTGGCCAGCAATCCGATCGAAAGCTTTGCCCCGGTCCTGGCAGAACTCTATTCGGTCCAGCTCGACGAGGGTAATGATCAGTTCCCGCCGTCGAGTTTCCAGGTTGTCAGCGTCGAAAGCGGTACCGAGGCGCCCAACGTAACGCCCGGAGAGCTGAAAGCCCGGTTAAATTTCCGTTATTCGACCGAATGGAACCACGACAGCCTGCAGCAGCACGTGGAACAGCTGCTAACAAAGCACGGTCTGCAATTCAGCATCGATTGGCACCTTTCCGGCGAACCGTTTGTTACCGAAGGCGGCGAGTTGGTCGCGGCGGTGAGCGATGCCGTTCAGGCAATCACTGGTCTTAGGCCGGAACTGTCGACCAGCGGCGGCACCTCCGATGGGCGCTTCATCTCGCCGGCAGGTGCGCAGGTGGTCGAATTTGGCGCGGTAAACTCGTCGATACACAAGCCCAACGAACAAATCCCCGTGGGTGACATAGAGTTGATGCGGCAAACCTATGCCAGCATCCTCGAACGGGTATTGCTATAAACAGCGACGCTGCCCGGTTTTGCGCTGCCTATTGTTTTGCCGGCAGCGGCACAGCCATCTTGCCTGACCAATTCAACAAGCAACCGAATCCACCCATCAATAACAGCACGATCAGCACCCACACCGGCATGCTAAGGCCGAGAAACGACCACTTAATCTCGGCGCATTCGCCGGACCCACTTAGCACCATCTCCAGCACTTCGGTAAGCGGGAAAGCGCCCAGCATGTAGTCCAGCCCCGGGCCGCAGGCTGGCACTCTGTCCGGCGGCAGGTTCTGCAACCAGACATGGCGTCCTGCCGCGGCGGCGCCCAGTAGCGCCACCGCTGCAAGCAAAAGTGCATAAACGCGGCCTCCGATGCGGCCCGGATTGTGCAGCCCGGCCGCCAGAAACAAAAACCCCATCCCGATGACGGCAACACGCTGCAAAATGCACAGCGGACAAGGATCCAGCGCGAGTACCTCCTGCGCATAAAGCGCGTATCCCATCAGACCCGCGCAGGCGGCCAACGCAACCAGATTCCCGGTTCTCGTGCTGATGATCAAACGCGCTCTCCTGATGCTGCTATGGCCAATGGTATTGCCCCAGGTCCTGAATCTTGTCCATGGGTCTTCAGGTTCCGGTGACCCGGTCGCGCAGATAATTTGGTAGCGCGGACTGGGCATCGACGGTCTCTCCACGTCGGAACTGTGATTGGGCAAGCGCCAACAAATCTCCCGCCGATGGTTTGGCCGTGAAATCCGATCCTGTGATTGCGGGGCCCTGCAGACCAGCAAACGTCGGGTAACTCGCCCAGCCAGGTCCGGCCGCGAACGCCGGACGGTCCGGGTCGAGTCGGTAGGCGAGCGGATCGACGAGTTGATCCGCGAGTACGCTGAGGATCGTTCCATCCTCAGCAAACTGGTAGATGCCAAGATACGCCTGAGCTTTGCGCGCATCGAGGCACGCTGCGACACAATTCACGTCATGCCGTTGTCTGGCACCGGCCGCCAGCACAGCCAGACTCGACACCCGGCATACGGGCAAGTTGAAACCGAAGGCCAACGATTGGGCCACCGAGGCCGCGACTCGAATTCCGGTAAAGCTTCCCGGCCCGGCGCCGAAAGCAATACAGTCGAGTTCGGCCAAGGTCAGGCCCGCCTCTGAGACAACCCGGTTGATCGAGTGATATATATCGCGAACGCTGGCCCGTGGATCCGGCAATTCGACGATGTGAACCTCGGCTGCGTTGACCGCCGCCACGGTACAGACGTCGGTTGCCGTCTCAACAGCCAGACAGGCAAACTCATCCGTCATCGATCAGACTCCCGGTCCGCGAAAAATGCGCCGATTGCGTCAAGCTTGTCCGTAATCGGCATCGGCGGAAGGCTTTCCAAAAACAGCTTGCCGTAGCTTCGCTGCCGTATGCGAGGATCGCAAATCACGACGATCCCAAAATCCGAATAATCGCGAATCAGGCGGCCGACGCCCTGCTTCAGCGCGAGAACCGCCTGGGGCAACTGAAAATCCATGAATGGATTGCCTCCTTTCTGGGATATCGCCTCCAGCCTGGCCTGCAGCATTGGATCACCCGGGGATGCAAACGGCAGCTTATCTATCGCCACAACCACGAGACTGTCGCCGCGTATATCCACACCTTCCCAAAAACTGGTGGTGCCAATCAGGACGGGGTCATCCAGCGCCACAAACTGCTCCAACAATCGCGACCTGGGTGCCGTCCCCTGCACCAGTAAAGGCAAATCAAAATCCGGATTATTCTCAAGCAAGTCGGCCGCGTGGCGCAGGGCCCGATGGCTGGTGAACAGCAGAAATGCCCGGCCGCCGCTGGCACGCAATACCGGGAGCAGCTGCTCGACTACCCGGTCGGTGTAGTCCGTCTCGCCGGGATCCGGCAATCCGGGTGGCAGGTACAGTAGCGCTGCACTGGAAAAATCGAATGGGCTGGGAATCTGCTTGGTCCGTACATTGGCCATGCCCATGCGCCGCAGAAAATGCCCGAAGTCTTCCCCCACCGCGAGCGTCGCCGATGTGAATACCCACGCACACGACTGCGCGTCAACCAAGTCGTTCAAGCTATCGGCCACGTCGATGGGCGTATAGTTCAGGCCGAAACCGAGTCGCGTCAGGCTCAACCAACGCAATCCGGCGGTCTCGTCGGCGCACAAAAGTTGTTCCAGCGTATCGATAGTGCCGGCGAGGCGCTCGCCGGCGCGCTGCAAGCCGATCGGAGACTCATCGAGGGCGACCAGCCAGTCAACGAGCTGGTCCAGCCCTGCTGTCAACTCTTCCATGCGCCCGCCAAAATCCGGATCGATATCCCGCCAGGGTACGTCGGCCGCGCTTTCCGGCAGGAGCAATCGGGCTTCGCGGACCGATTTTGAGGTGCTGTCGAGCAAAGCCTCGAGAGCTTGGTCGTGCGCACCGGCTGACAGTGCTTCAAGCTGCAGATCACGCAACAAATCCAGCAGCCGCGCACTGCTCATGCTGAGATTAAAAAATCGCTGCGCGATATCGGGAAACTGGTGTGCTTCGTCGATGATCACGGCCTCAAATTCGGGCAGCAGTTCGCCGAATCCCTCGTCTTTGAGAATCAGGTCCGCCAACAACAGATGATGATTCACGACGACGATGTCTGCGCTGGTGGCCGCCTGTCGTGCCGAGACTACGTGACATCGCTCGTAGAAGTTACACTGAGCGCCGAGACAATTCTCAACCGTCGAGGTGACCAGTGGCCATATACCCGAATCCTCAGGTACTCCATGCACCTCAGCGATATCCCCCGAGCGGGTCAATCGACTCCATTGGTCAACCTCGGTATAGGCCTGGCGGTCGAACCGCCCAACATCGGGTGCGCGACCCTGCCGGAGCAATTCGAGCCGATGCAGGCACAGGTAGTTGGCCCGGCCTTTGAGCTGAACGATCGTGGCTGGCCTGCCCAGCACCTGGGTGACGACCGGCAGGTCACGGTGGTAGAGCTGATCCTGCAGCGTCTTGGTGCCAGTGGAAATGATCACCCGCTGGCCCGACAGCAGCACAGGGATCAGGTAAGCGAGCGTTTTGCCGGTGCCGGTGCCGGCTTCGACGACCAGACGTTCGCCCGTCAATAACGTATCCGACACCGCCTGTGCCATCTCGAGCTGCTCCCGCCGGGGCGAATATCCCGCCAGCACGGTGCTCAGCGGACTGGCTGAGCCAAAGAATTGCTCGATCTGATGTCCGTTATCCACGGCCGCAAGCCTACCTATAGCAGAAGCAGACAAAAACCCCTTGTAATTAGGAGCTTACTATCCTTTTGTGACATCGAGACTGGCCACAGGACCGGCTGCGGTCTGGGTTCGGGGTCTGCCCGCGGAGTCAGCCTGACCCGATCGCCTCCGGCCCGCCCGCACTTGCGGAACCTCGACGGCCCGCCGGTATAATACGCACTCCCCGCAGTCGGGGTTTAGCGAATAAGGAACGGCCATCGCCAGTTTGGACGGACACCACCGGTATTTCGGCCGAGGCACCCAATGACGACTAAAAATGCGCCGCTCCAGCAATGGACTGACGAAGTCGCCGCACTGACTAAACCCGACAAGATTCACTGGTGCGACGGCTCCGAAGCGGAATACAACCAGCTCGTGGAACAAATGCTGGTCACGGGAGACCTTCTGAAACTTCGTGCGGCCACTTACCCGCATTGTTACCTGCATCGTTCAGACCCCTCGGATGTGGCCCGTGTCGAACACCTGACCTACGTGTGCAGTGAGAACGAGGAAGATGCCGGTCCTAACAATAACTGGATGGACCCGTCTGAAGCTCACCAGAAAATAAATAAGCTGTTCGATGGTTGCATGCAAGGACGTACGATGTACGTAGTGCCCTACTGCATGGGCCCAATTAAATCGCCGTATGCTCGCTGCGGAGTCGAGATTACTGACAGTGCGTATGTCGTAATCAACATGCGCCTGATGACCCGCATGGGCCAGGCCGCCCTCGATCGCATTGAACGGGAGGGCCAGTTCGTCAGGGGATTGCACTCCATCGGCGATCTCGATCCGGAGCGCCGTTTCATCATGCACTTTCCTGAGGAACTGTCGATCCAGAGCTTCGGCTCCGGATACGGGGGCAATGCGCTGCTCGGAAAGAAATGTCATGCGCTGCGTATCGCGAGCTGGCAAGGCCACAGGGAAGGATGGCTTGCCGAGCATATGCTTATCGTGGAGGTTGAAAGCCCTGAAGGGGAAAAACATTACCTTGCGGCTGCCTTCCCGTCGGCCTGCGGAAAAACCAATCTGGCCATGTTAATACCGCCTAAATCTTACAAGGGCTGGAAAGTCCGCACCCTGGGTGACGACATTGCATGGCTCCACCTGGACGCGACGGGTCGCCTCAGGGCCATTAATCCGGAATCGGGCTATTTTGGCGTTGTCCCCGGAACCAACGAAAAAACCAATCGCAACGCCTACGAGATGATTCGCCACGACACGATCTTCACGAATGTTGGCGTCACTTCAGACAATGAGCCGTGGTGGGAAGATAAACAGGATGGCGAACCGGCGACCGACTGGCAGGGACGGCCGTATGCAGCCGCTAATGGCCCCGCAGCACACCCGAATTCGCGCTTTACCGTTTCAGCAGCGCAGAACCCCGGCTATTCCCCGCTTGCGGATGATCCCGGCGGAGTACCAATAAGCGCGATCATTTTTGGCGGACGCCGCCGCGAAGTGGCGCCGCTTGTCTACCAGAGCAAGGATTGGAAACATGGGGTTCTGGTCGGGGCGGGCGTTGCATCCGAGACAACCGCAGCAGCAGCCGGCCAAATCGGCGTAACCCGGCGAGACCCAATGGCTATGAAGCCGTTCTGCGGATATAACTTTGCCGATTACTGGAGCCACTGGCTAAGCTTCGCCGAGAAGTCGGAAAGCCTGCCAAAAATCTTTCACGTCAATTGGTTTCGCCAGGATAGCGACGGGAATTTTCTCTGGCCCGGGTTTGGCGACAATCTGCGAGTGCTGCGCTGGATTATCGACCGATGCGAAGGGCGGTCGGGGGCTACCGAGACAGCAATTGGCTATTTGCCAAGCCCGGGGGATATCGACATTAGCGGCTTGGATCTCGAACCGTCCACAATGGAAGCTTTGTTGAACCTGGATAAAGAACAATGGCGCCAGGAAATGCAGGAGATCGGAAAATATCTGGAGGCATACGGCTCCCGCCTTCCGCAAGAGCTGCTGGAGCAGCAGCGCGCCGTACTCAAAGACCTCGGTTAGCCTAGCAGGCTGTTAAAAGAGTCTCAGGCGAGTGCATGACAAGGCAAGAATCGGCGAAAAAGCGCAGTGTACACGCCAGTCTACCGCTACGCGGCCCCGCATTTTGAGTCGATTTTTAACGCTGTATTGCGCCGTCTGAGGATTTTTTACAGCCTGCTAGATCCTGGTTCAATAGAGCAACCAAGCTAGTCTTTGCAGTTAAATTCAATTGCCAGTGGCGTACCGGGGGTGGCGACCCGGCCCAGACCGATGACCCCACTACCGCTCAGTTGAGCAGAATCACGGCGAACGTAAATCTCCTCACCGTCGTCTCTCAGTATGAAGGTACCGTTGGTGCTTTCATCAATGAGCACAAAGCGGGATCGGTTCAATTCGATTCGCGCATGTAGCCGTGAAATGAGGTTGCCCTTGATGGTCAAGTCATTGTCGTCTCCGCGCCCGAGCGTTACGCCTCTAGTGCCGCCGTCTTGCATGACGAACTCACGTCCCCGGAATCGCAACGTCAGCTGACCGACCTTGGGCTTGTCTTTCTTCCAGTCGATCTCGGGCAAAACATTGGTCGCATCTTCCGGCTGCCACAGTACTTCGTACAAAGCAACTTCGTCTGATTGCCCCCTGAGCGTGGTGAGTCCGATTTGCCGCACCAGGGATTGCCAATCGCCACTCAGTTGTTCGACGGTAACCGCGGTTGTGATTATCTGCCCGGCCTTTGCCTGCGAGGTCATTCGGTTGGCGGTGTGCACAGCGGCACCAAAAATATCGCGATCCTCGACGACTACGTGCCCGAAGTGGCACCCGATTCGAATGGCCACGCGAATATCGTCAGTACCCACTGCCGGTTTGTTGGTAATCGCCTTCTGCATCTGGGTCGCCGCGTTCATGGCGTCGTCGGCAGATGGAAAGGTGGCCATGACCTCATCGCCCATCGTCTTAATGACTGACCCACCAAATTTCTCGGTGGACTGCTTCATGACATCGACACAGGCCTGTACGGTCTCTCGGGCCACTTCATCCCCCAGCGCCTCATACAACTGGGTGCTACCCACAACGTCGGCAAATAGGATCGCGAGTTCCTGTTCCCTGCCCATAGCGACTAGCTGAAATTATCCGGAATATGTTAAACGGCCCGCAGAGATTATAAGGCATTCATTGCGGGGCGCCACAGCCATGTACGCCGATTCAATCGGGGTACTTAGGTTTCGGTTCTCATTCGGATCGGTGGGCGAGATCCGCGGTGGTTCAGCGATCGACAAAGTGCTTGTTAGCCGACCATTTTGGAATTGCCCGCCTATTTCTCGGCAACGATGTAGGCAATCCAGCCGGCATCGGCCTCTCCTTTCGCTTCCGGGGTAAATTTACCGTCACCGTCGCCGTCTTCGTCCGTTCCCTCCCAATACACGGTCGACTTAGCAAATCCGGCCTCCTCAAGCACCTCGGTCAGCTCAGGCAGAGTCCACAGCCGCCAGTCGTAAGTGAACGCCTTCTTGAGTTTGGATTTATCCGGAAATCGGAAATGG
>JAPUGB010000184.1 GCA_027293165.1 Gammaproteobacteria bacterium | reverse complement strand
AACGATTAGCTGTACTGCGTTATCCGGCTTCAGCTGTTGGACACCGGTCAATATACGCCTCGAATCGCTGCAATAACAGCGCCCAGCAAGTGGCGTTTCCGCAACTGTTCGTACGGTAAACCCGGCACGGTAGTGGTGGTTATTAATGCGGACAGCTTAACTTTCTGCGCTGCAATCGATCAGTGCGACAACGGCTTGGCGCGATTGATGTTTTTCTAGATGCGCATTATTTTTTTCAATCGTATTCCGATTCCAGTAACGGTAACTCCGGCAATGGGCCACTCAGGCCGAGTTCGTCCTGCAGATTGCCCAGCGTCGGTGAAATCGCATCGAGACTTGTCGTGCCGTCCTTGGTGTAGCAGCTCTGCACCAAATCGCCGGCCGCCTCGAGATCTGCATCGGGTATTGCGAAGGCCTCACGCAGCGCCTCGTGCAGCACGTCGGTCTGCTCATGGATGTGTTGCAAACTGTCGAGGTAACAATGCGCCATCGCCGCCACCAGTTCGGGCTTGCGGCCCAGAAACCCACGGTCGACCGCCAGGCCCGTGGTCGGGATTCGCAGCTCATCGCCGAAAAATGCCAACGGGGTAAAACCGAAGCGCCGAACCTCGGCCGGCAATACCGCGGCGCTGATAACAGCCGCAGCCACATCACCGGAACGCATCAAACCCAGGCGCGCCGTGTCGTCGCGCGCGGCTTCGATGGACAGATCGCGGTCCGGATCGAGGCCGATCGATTTGATGATCATGCGCAAAAAATGCGCCGGCGGAGCGTCGGCCGGATAGCCGGCCAAACGCCGGGCCGCCAGTTCCTCGAGGCTGGAAATTTCCGGCCGGGCATACAACCAGAACATCGGTTTATCGGTGGCGACAAACACGATCGTCATCGACGCGCCAGCCAGCCAGCCGCAGGTGGCGGCACCGCAGGCGGCATGAAAGGTTTGCTCGGGAAGCCGATCGGCGGGAATGAAACTGGTGTCCAGCAGCCTGACCTGAATGTCGTGCGCCTCGTAAATGCCGGCGTAACGCGCAACGAAATGGCAGGCCAGCTCGTGCAGGTCAAAAGCTTTGAAACCGAGGTACACCTGTTGCATAGGACTGTTCGATAACGTGGCAAGTCTTAGGGGGATACCTGCGGCATAACCGCGCTGGCGAAGGTTTCGATATACGGCAGAGGGTCGGGCATCGTCACCGGCCAAACAAAGCCGTCGATGCCCATCGCGGCCAATTCCTGAAACCGGGGCACGGCCTCCTCCGGAGTCCCGGCGATTGCGATGGCATCGAGGATGCGATCGGTCAGCAGTTCCTTGTGTTTAGCTTCGTTGCTGGCGTGTTCGGAGTAGTCGTAGGCGGATTTGAAACGATCCAATTCGTCCCACAACGCATCGTCAAAGTATTCGCGCGGCACGGTTTTAAACGTCGTGCCGGCCGCAGCGGCGGCATAGCCTTTGACTTCAGCGCGAGCTCGCTCGCGGTCCGCCAGTACCGCGCCGGCGACGCGCATATACAATTTGAGGTCCGACAGTTGCCGCCCCGCCGCCTCCGCTCCCTGACGAATGTTATCCAGCGCATAGCGCACGAACGACGGTTCCGAACCGACCTGGAACAACACGCCGTCGGCGATCCGGCCGCCGAGCTGCAGCGATTTTGGCCCGGAGCAGGCCATGACAATCGGTACCTCGCAGTGCGACCAGGCCATCTGGATCTCGACGCCGTCGTATTCGACCACCTCGCCGTGCATTAACGCGCGAATGACGCGGATTTTTTCTTCCAGCACCGCGAGGCGCTCCGGTCGTAACCCGAGGTTATACACAGCGCTTTCGCCAACACCGATGCCAAGAACCGCGCGCCCGGCGGAGATCTCGTCCAGCGTCGCCCAGCTGTTGGCCAACACAGCCGGGTGCCGGGTTACGGTCAAGGTAACGCCACTGGCGATCTGGATGCGCCGCGTCTGCGCGGCTAAAAGAGCCAGCACTGAATAGGCGTCGCGATGAATCGAATGGGAATCGGCAACCCAGACACCGGCGAAGCCGAGTTCTTCGGCCGCAAGGCCCAGGTCCAGTGATTGCTGGACCGGCCCGCCGGGCAGTATGCCGATATGAAATTCAATGGACATGCAAGACCAGGCGCTGATAGACGAAGGCTAAGTCTACGCCAGAACAACCGGGGCTTAACCCGGTTTTTCCTATTTCGAAAACTATAGTGCCGAATTGACCTGTTTTATCGCTATTTCAGGTTTTGAGTTGCGCGAGCTGCCCGGAGCGTTTGAGTCGCTGCGCCTGCTTGATAATCCACGCTTGGCGCTCACGGACGTAGTCGGTCGGCGCGTCGACCCGCAGTGTTTTGGGATTCGGTAACACGGCGACCAGCAGCGCGGCTTCGTGCAGTTGCAGCCGGCTGGCCGGCTTGCCGAAAAAGTGGACGCTGGCTGCCTGCACGCCGTAAATGCCGGCGCCGAATTCAGCGATGTTCAGATACACCTCGAGGATGCGCTGCTTGGGCCACAGCCATTCGATCAACAGCGTGAAGTAAGCCTCCAGACCCTTGCGCAGGAAACTTCGCCCCGGCCACAGAAACAGATTCTTGGCGACTTGTTGCGATATGGTCGACGCGCCCCGAAGCTTACGACCGCGCATTCGGTCGCCAACCGCATCCTGAATTTCCTCGAAGTCGAGGCCGCTGTGCAGGAAGAAGCGCTGGTCCTCGGCTGCCAGCACCGCGGCAAACGCATCGAACGCAATGTCGTCGCGGTCCACCCACTGATATTCGAGCGCTACGACACCCGGCTGGGGCTGGGCCTGCAGCATGAACGCCGTGATGGGCGGTTCGACCCAACGAAAAACCAGCACCACGATCGCCGTCAGCAGGAACAACTGCAGACATAGCAGCACGACGACGCGAACCAGCAGCTTCCTGGTTCTGTGCCGCAGACGCAGGCGATTCCTGAAGCGGCGGCGAAGTAGGTACATGGACATGCGGCACGGACGGGACGGTGAATCAGCCAGCGACGTTAGCGCGAACGGCGCGGAGATTCCGTGCCGCCGTTAACATCTGGAAGGACCCGGTCAGACCGGATTTTTCTAGGCTTGCGCGCTCGGACGGTTTGACACCTGTTGATGCCAACCCGCCAGGGCCGGCCGTGAGGCGGCGGCATCGATATCGACCATGTTGGCAGCCGCATCCACAACAACCAAGAGCGTGATGTCAGCCAGGCTGAAGGCATCGCCGGCCAGGTAGGGGCTGTCGCTCAGCCGCTTTTCGATACGATCGAAGAAGTTGTCACAGCGTGCACGTCCACGCTCGACCAGTGCCGGTATCTGGGCAAGGCCCAGCGGACCCGGTAGCGCGCGATTTTCAAAGGCAGGCAAACTATTGCGCAGCACTTCGGCGACTGCGAACATGCCCTCGTTCTCGACGATGTTGTTCCACATCAGCACCCGGGCTTCGCCGGTCGCATCTTCGCCGAACAGGCTGGGCTCAGGGTGCAGCGCCTCGAGGTATTTGCAGATCGCGATGCACTCGGACAAATAGTCGCCATCATCGATTTCCAGCACCGGCACCATCGCGCCCGGATTGATGGCGAGAAACTCCGCAGACAACTGTTCACCTTCGCGGAGGTTAACGTCGATGGTGGGAATGTCGATGCCCTTCTCTGCTAGATAGATGCGGACCCTGCGCGGGTTCGGCGCGCGCCCAAAATCATACAGTTTCATGTTATTTACCTGTAACTACGCTAGTCCGATGACTTCCACTTTCGACATCGGCACCCCTCCTGCGAAAACCAGGGTCTGACCCCTATTAATTCAGAAGGGATATGGCGGTTTTCTAACGTATCAGCGAGCCGTCCCAGTTGATGGTATGGCCGCTCTGCTCCATCGTCAGATTATCCATGACGACGAGCATGCCGCTGATGCTGTCCTCGATGTCGACCGTGTTCTGGTTTGGGGCGGCGGTTTCGCCGTGCGTCAGTACACGACCGGGTTGTAAGGTCACGACTTTGACGCCCTGGCGCTTCCAGCGAATGGCGACTTCCCTTTGAATGGAGTCCAGTGCGGCTTTGCTGGTCTTGTACAGCGAAAAGCCCGGCACCGGGATACCGTCCTTGCCCTGGCCGGTCGTCAGCGCGGCCATGATCTTCAAATTACCCGCCTTGACGTTGGGGTAGAACGATTCGATCACTTTTAGCGGACCCATCGCGTTGATGCGGTAGAAGCGATCGAATTCGCCGTAGTCGATGGAGCCGATCATCTGGTATAGGTCGGGCCCACGCATCAAGCCGGCATTGTTCAATAACACGTCGATCGGCTGGCCCTTGTACTTGTCGGCCAACGCATCGATGCCCTTATGATCCAACAGGTCCAGGTATTCGACCGCGTCGTTGTCGTGTTCGGCGGCGAAGCTATTCAGCTCATCGGCGGTGTCCGGATTGCGACAACTGGCAATGACGTTCCAGCCCAGGTCGGTGTATTGCTTGACGAACTCAAAGCCAAGCCCGCGGTTGGATCCGGTGATCAAAACAGTCGGGGCCGCGTCATCGGCAGCGGTCGCCAGCCCTGTCAGACTCGATAACAGCAGCGTGATCAGGGCCATGAATTTGTATTGGTTTTGCATGTGCATCATTGTTTTCCTTGGTTCTGCAAAAACGGCCTGACCCGTTTTTCCCGATGTCGGGCATCGGCCTAAGCTAGCACATAGCGGAAAACCGGGTCTGAGGGGGTTGGGTTCGGATCGCGAGTTTGGCTCTAAACCCTTGGCTTTTGGATCAAAATGCGTATGATCTGGCGCTTCTGCAGCAACAATTTATAGGAGGTGATCCAATGTCTAGTGAGAGTACGACGGTATCGATGAAACCTTTGTGGCTCGGCCGGACAGTGGAGCAGCCTCTGCTATTCACCTGAGACACGCGGATCGAGATACCCGATCCAGAGGT
>JAPUGB010000183.1 GCA_027293165.1 Gammaproteobacteria bacterium | reverse complement strand
AATCAACATCGGCAGACACCCGGCAACCGGGTTAACTTTTTCGCGCTTGTATAAATCCATCAGTGCCTGGCTCATCGCTTGGCGATCATCCTTGTGCCGGTCTTGCAAGGCTTTGAGCCGTGGCTGCAAGTTGCGCATCTTGGCCATCGACCGGCCGCTTTTCTCTGTCAGCGGATAAAACACCAGCTTGATCAGAAACGTGACGATGATAATTGACCAACCCCAGTTTCCGACGAAGTTGTGCACCCGCCCAAGCAGCCAGAATAATGGCTGTGCGAGAATCGCGAGCACGCCGTAATCAACCGTTAGCGCTAGGCCGTCGCTGACTTCGTTAAGTTGCTGCTGGAGTTTCGGACCAATAAACAATTTCGAAGTAAACACGCCCTCCATACCAGGTTCTATAGTCGTGACCGGACCGATTGCCGTCATCAGGTACTGCTTACCGTCATAGGTGACCTGGTACGTTTCCTGCTCTGTTCCCTCCGGTACCGCGGCGGCGAGGAAATGATGCTGTATCGATGCAATCCAGCCGCCATTGACGACCAAATTAAATGGCCCGTCTTCCAAATCGTCGACATCAAGCTTTTCATACTTGTCGCCGTCATATACGACCGGACCGGTAAACGAATACGAATCCACGTTGAACATCGACCGCTCCAGCGGTAGATGTACGCGCTGGAGTTGCAGATAATTTGCAACACTGTAGGGAGTCTCGCTGTCATTTCTCGCGCTGAAATCAAGCAAAATGTCGTAACGGCCACGGCGGAAGTGGTAAGTTTTTTCGATGGTAATGCCTTCCGGGCTTTCCCACCGCAGCGGAACTTCAAGCACATCATCGCCGTCAGCCAGCGAGTACGCGGTGCGAGCCGACGTATAGATGCTTTTATGTGTGGCTTCGTCACGCCCGCCGGCGGCGCGCAAACCAGTGCGAAAGACAAACAAGCTTGCCGGTTTTGGATTCAGCAATTCGACGGGGACGTCCGGCCGGCTTTTTTCCTGCGGGTACCGTTTCAGTAACGCTCGACGAATGTCGCCACCGCGGCTTCCAATCTCGATCGACAATACATCCGTCTCAACGGTAATTACCGGTCCCGTGCTGTCAACAGTGCCGCCGGCGATCGTCGGTAAGTCACCGTCCGTTGCCTCAACGTCCATCTCGGGAAAGGCCGGCAGGTCGTCCGTGGCCGGCTCAGCCGGCGAACCAACCGCGGCGGGCTCACTGGCCAGTCCGGGCCGGGCATATTGCTGCCGCCACGCCTGGTAATTGAAAAAGAGCATGGCCGCCAGTGCAGCCCAGAGAATTATTCGTAGGTTATCCGTCATTTATCGTTGTCGGCCGTCGCTGCGCGTAAGCGTGACCAGTGCTGTTCGATGCTCTCAACCAACTCGACGTTGCTTACGACCGGTGCACGTTCACGCGCCATGATCACTATATCCACATTGCCGAGGGTCTGGCGATTGTGGCGAAAACTCTCGCGGATGAGTCGCCGAATCCGGTTACGCGCAGTAGCCTTGCCAACACGCTTCCGTGAAATTGCAAATCCAAGCCTCGAGCAGCCACTGTTGTTTGCAACGTAGAGTACCGTAAAAAAGTGATCCGCCGATCGGCGGCCGTCTCGGAATACACGCGTGAAATTCTGCGACCCGGACAGTCGGTGCCGGCGGCTCAGGCTGAATATCATGCGGCAGGTCCGCGCGTCCTGGCGGCGCCGCTAGTGACTTAATTGGGCCCGCCTTTTTTTCCGGCGTCGCTTTAACACAAGGCGGCCACCCTTGGTCGCCATACGGGCACGAAACCCGTGGGTTCGCTTCCGCTTGATTCGGCTGGGTTGATAAGTTCTCTTCATGACGTTAGGAAAAGCTCGCCGAAAACAAAGACATGCGCCAGTTAAAAGAGGCCGGAAGGTTACGCAGGACAGCAATCCATGTCAATAGCTTTGAGGCTGTGGATAACTGACAGCAACAAGTATAGACTCGCTAGCCCGTTCTGCGAAAACAATAAACGATAATCCTGGACCCGCGAGTGCAGACTTCTCTTTGGAAACGCTGTATTCGAGAGCTTCGCGCAGATCTCTCCGAGCAACAATTCAATACCTGGATCCGGCCATTACAGGTCGTTGAAGAAGAGCGTTCGCTGCGGTTATTGGCACCGAACCGGTTTGTCGTTGACTGGGTTCATGCCAATTGCATGGATCAGCTAACGAAGGTCATCGGCGCAGAAACGGATTGGCCAGAGCCAGCGATCGTTGTTGAAGTCGGGCGTCAGGGCTTACTAGACGAGCTGGCTCCACCGAAGCCGACACCGGCGCCTGCCAGACACGACGCCCGTTGGTCAGGTGGACGGCTCAATAACACCTATACTTTCCAAACCTTCGTCGAAGGTAAGAGCAATCAGCTGGCGCGGGCCGCAGCGACCCAAGTCGCCTGGAATCCCGGCTCTGCGTATAACCCGTTGTTTATTGCCGGTGGTGTCGGGCTCGGTAAAACCCACCTGATGCACAGCATTGCTAACCTGATGCTCGAACGTCAGCCCAACGCACAGGTAGCCTATGTGCACTCGGAGCGGTTCGTCGGAGATATGGTCAAAGCTCTTCAGCACAATGCTATCAATGACTTCAAACGTGCATATCGATCGCTCGATGCGTTGCTCATCGACGACATCCAGTTTTTTGCCGGCAAACAGCAATCACAAGAAGAGTTTTTTCATACCTTTAACGCGCTGCTGGAGGGGCAAAGGCAAATCGTCCTGACCTGTGATCGCTATCCGAAGGAAGTCTCCGGGCTCGAGGAGCGGCTAAAATCGCGTTTTGGCTGGGGCCTGACCGTCGCGATTGAACCACCAGAGCTTGAAACCAGCGCCGCTATACTGATGACCAAGGCAGCCGCGGAAGACGTTGATTTACCGGAAGAAGTTGCCTTTTTCATCGCTCAGCGCATTCGCTCCAATGTGCGTGAGCTCGAAGGCGCACTCCGGCGTGTCATGGCAAATTCAGCGTTCACCGGTCAGCCAATCACGCTGGATTTCGCCAAGGATGCGCTCCGGGACCTGCTGGCCGTGCAAGAAAAACTGGTAACAATCGAAAACATCCAAAAAAGCGTCGCCGGCTATTTCAAGATCCGAGTAGCTGACCTGTTGTCCAAAAGCCGCCGCCGGTCGGTTACCCGGCCGCGGCAAATCGCTATGAGCCTTGCTAAGGAACTAACCAGTCACAGCCTGCCAGAAATTGGCGATGCCTTCGGCGGACGAGATCATACAACGGTATTGCACGCCTGCCGACGCATCAAAGCACTTCGCGAAACTGACCTACGCGTCAGCGAGGATTACAAGAACCTGCTGCGGACATTAACGGCGTGAACAACTTGTACGCCACTGCCGCCCAGGCAGCCGAAAAACTTGTGGATAAAAAATGGAAGGCATACTGTACACAGGTTTTCCACTGTCACCGATAGCACTTTGCACACGGCCATCCACAGCTGAAAAAGATATAAGCTATTGATTATAAAGTATTAATTCTTGTTTATCCAACGCGGACGTTACCCTAATAACTATAATAATTCTTATATATTAGATTATTAATTAAGAGGTGAAGGCATGAAATTTACTGCGGCGAGGGAGTCACTACTCAAACCACTGCAGGCAGTTATAGGTGTAGTGGAACGACGCCAGACTATGCCGGTGCTTGCCAACGTGCTGCTTGCCGCTCAGGAAGGCCAGCTGACTATCACTGCCACTGACCTGGAAGTTGAACTGGTGGCAACGACGGAAGTCGACACAATCGATGTACCCGGAGACATCACCGTGCCGGGGCGGAAACTGCTCGACATCTGCCGGGCACTGCCCGAGCAGGCGGTCATAAACACAGCGCTGGAGGGGGACCGATTGGTCATTAAGTCCGGTCGTAGCCGCTTTGTTCTTTCGACATTGCCTGCAGCCGAGTTCCCGGTTATCGATGACATTGCAGCCGACTATGAGGTTGAACTGGAACAAAGCGCGTTTGGGCGTTTGTTGGAGAAAACGCATTTTTCGATGGCCCAGCAGGACGTTCGCTATTACCTGAATGGCTTGTTGATAGAGACGGGTAGTACGGGAATACGTGCTGTTGCCACGGACGGACACCGCCTTGCTTTGTGCGATATCGTGATCGATGCGCCGGAAACCGGTCACCACCAGGTGATTATCCCGCGTAAGGGTGTCTTGGAACTGCAACGGTTACTTGGCGACAAAGGCACAGTCAAAATCTCGTTTGGTAGCAACCATGCCCGCGCGGAACTGGACAATATACGTTTCACATCGAAACTGATCGACGGGCGGTTTCCGGACTACGATAAGGTCATCCCGCAGCCGGAAGGAAACGTGCTGGCGGCCAGTCGGGAGGCGTTACGGCAGGGTTTGCAGCGTGCCGCGATCCTTTCCAATGAAAAGTACCGGGGCGTTCGTCTGGAGCTGAGGCGCCAGAGCCTCAAAATTCAGGCTAACAATCCAGATCAGGAAGAAGCCGAGGATGAGGTAGAGGTTGACTATGGCGGCGAGGATATGGAAATCGGGTTCAATGTCAATTACCTGCTGGACGCACTAGGTGCTGTCGATGGTGATTATGTTGAACTCGGCGTGGTCGACCCAAACAGCAGTTGCCTGATCCACCAGCCCGATGATCAATCCTGCAAATTCGTTGTCATGCCGATGAGGCTGTAAAGCCCCGCTAAGCCCCGAACGCTTGGATGACCTGACGGTGGCCTTGACGGCGTTGCGGGTACAGTGTTTCCGATGCCTCAACGCAATTGAGTTACAGCCAGACCGCAGCCTAAACCTGATTACCGGCGCTAATGCCACCGGCAAAACCAGCTTGTTGGAAAGCATCTTTGCGTTGAGTCGCGGTCGTTCATTTCGCGCCGGCCGTGTCAGCGAACTGATTCAGTACGACGCGAGCGCATTAACGGTCTACGCTGAGCTCGACAGCGAGCGGCACACGCACCGCCTCGGGATAGAAATCACCCGAGCTGGGCGCCGCCTGCAGGTCGATGGCCAGAGTGCCGCGATTGGGGATCTGGCTGGCCTGCTGCCGGTGCAGGTGATTGATCCGGAGATTCATCTGTTAATCCAAGGGGGACCGGAGCACCGTCGGCGGTTCCTTGATTGGGGGGTGTTTCACGTGGAACCCCGCTTTCTGGATAGCTGGCGCCGATACCGCAAAGCATTGCGGCAGCGAAATGCCGCACTGCGGCGCCAAGAACGCCGCGAGGCTGTTGCTGCCTGGGACGAGGAGTTGATCGAAGCAGGTGAGTCGGTCGATGCCCAGCGACACGCCTTCAACGATCAATTTCATACGTTATTATCTTCTAAAATCTCTGATATTCTTCCATTTAAGTTAAAATGTAGCTATCTTCGTGGATGGAAGTCAAGTCAATCGTTGCCGGATGCACTGGCTGACAGCTGGGAACGTGATCGGGCTACCCAAGCCACCCAAGTGGGTCCGCACCGGGCTGATCTACGGCTTGCGGCAGGTGGGCACGTACTTCGTCACCATGTCTCTCGCGGCCAGCAAAAACTGCTGGCCGCCGCGCTGGTAATCGCACAGACGCACTTTGTTGTAGAAGCCAGGCAGCGTGAGGTGGTGCTGCTGGTCGATGACCCGGCCGCAGAGCTCGATCGCGAACATCGCGAACGCCTGTTTGAGCTGTTTAAAACCGTGCCGGCGCAGCTGTTTGTCGCAGCTCTGGACATCGACGAATTGCCATGGGGAACAGCCGGAAAACGGTTCCACGTGGAGCATGGCGAGCTCGCTGCTTTGATATAATGGATCGGTTCGGTCTGTGGACGGGGTTATGAGTCAAGAAAGTCACTACGATTCCAGTAATATCAAGGTCTTAAAGGGACTAGATGCAGTCCGTAAACGGCCGGGGATGTTCATCGGCGACACCGATGACGGTACCGGTCTCCACCACCTGGTGTTCGAGGTGGTCGATAATTCGGTCGACGAGGCCCTGGCCGGTTATTGCCGCGAAATCACGGTCACAATCCACCCAGACGAGTCAATTACTGTCACCGACGACGGCCGCGGTATACCGGTCGGCGAGCACGCGGAAGAAAGGCGCTCGGCGGCCGAGGTGATCATGACCGTCCTGCATGCCGGCGGTAAATTTGACGATGACTCCTACAAGGTGTCCGGCGGCTTACATGGCGTCGGCGTTTCAGTTGTCAATGCGTTATCCGAGACGCTGCACATGACGATTTTTCGCGATGGCCACGTCTACGAGCAGACTTACCACCTCGGCGAACCGGCAGAGCCACTTAAGGAGACGGTGGAGACCACCAAGACCGGTACCACGATCCGTTTCAAACCGAGCCCAACGATTTTTGCCAATATCGAGTTTCACTACGATATCCTCGCGAAACGGCTCCGCGAATTGTCCTTCCTGAATTCAGGTGTGCGTATCCAGTTGAAAGATGAGCGAGACGGTAAACAAGACGTGTTCGAGTTCGACGGTGGTATTCGCGCCTTCGTCGAACACCTGAACCGGAACAAGACACCGATTCAGCCAACGGTTATCTACTTCGCTGCGGAAAACGACGGCATCCAGGTTGAAACTGCCCTGCAGTGGAACGACGGTTATCAGGAAAATATGTTTTGTTTCACGAACAACGTTCCGCAGAAGGACGGCGGCACCCATCTCGCAGGATTCAGGAGCGCGTTGACCCGTACGCTGAACGGGTACATAGAGAAAAACGGCGCCGGCCGCAAGGACAAAGTCAACACTAGTGGTGACGATTCGCGTGAAGGCATGACCGCGGTGCTTTCGATAAAAGTTCCGGATCCAAAGTTTTCATCGCAGACCAAAGACAAACTTGTATCGTCGGAAGTCAAGGGCTCCGTGGAGGCAGTGGTTGCAGAGCATCTGGAGGAGTTTCTCCTCGAGCATCCGCAGGAAGCCAAAATCATCGTCGCAAAGATGATCGATGCGGCGCGGGCTCGTGAAGCCGCTCGTAAAGCGCGGGAAATGACTCGGCGGAAGGGTGCGCTGGACGTTGCGGGCTTGCCCGGCAAACTCGCTGACTGCCAGGAAAAGGATCCGGCGCTATCGGAGTTGTTTTTGGTTGAGGGTGATTCCGCCGGCGGGTCAGCGAAGCAGGGCAGGGATCGCCGAACCCAGGCAGTGCTGCCGCTGAAGGGTAAAATTCTGAACGTCGAAAAAGCCCGTTTCGATAAGATGCTGGCGTCGGTCGAAGTCGGTACGCTGATCACGGCGCTGGGCTGCGGCATCGGACGCCAGGATTTCGATGCCGACAAATTACGCTACCACCGAATCATTATTATGACCGACGCCGATGTCGACGGTTCGCACATCCGAACCCTGCTGCTGACGTTTTTCTATCGGCAAATGAAGGAGCTGATTGAGCGTGGTCATATCTATATCGCTCAACCACCACTGTACAAGGTCAAACGCGGCAAGCAGGAGCACTACGTCAAGGATGACGCCGAACTTAACGCGTATTTGCTTAATGTTGCGCTGGAGAAGGCAGAGCTGCATGTAAACGCTGACGCGCCGCCACTCGCTGGCACAGCGCTCGCCTCGCTCGCGCGAAGTTATGTCGGCGTCATGACCATCATTGATCGCTTGGCAAACCGCTACGATGGCCGGTTACTGGAGCAAATGATTTACGTGCCTGCCGTTCCTGCCGATGCAATCGATGATGCGAAGCGGCTGGTTGAATGGTCGGTACAACTCCAGGAGGCTTTGGCACACTCCGCCAATGGTGACGGGCGCAGGTATCAAATATCCGTTAAAGAAACCGATGAGGGCGTTGTGAGTCTTGAAATCCGCCGCCATCAGCACGGCGTCGAGCAGCTGACCGAGTTATCGATACGTTTCTTTGACTCGCCGGAATACCAGCAGATTGCCGAGCTCGGCGCAGAACTCCACGGCCTGATTGAAAACGGTGCCTATATTGTTCGGGGTGAGCAGCGGCATGAAGTCAGCAGCTTCAAAGAAGCAATGGAGTGGCTGCTCGGTGAGTCACGAAAAGGCCAGTCGATACAGCGCTACAAAGGACTTGGCGAAATGAATCCTGAACAGCTGTGGGACACGACGGTCAACCCTGAGACCCGCCGGCTGATGCAGGTTCGTATTGAAGATGCGGTTGCCGCCGACGAGATTTTCACGACGCTGATGGGTGATCAGGTTGAACCGCGCCGCGAATTCATCGAACGTAACGCACTGACCGCCGCTAACCTGGACGTCTGACAACCGCGCTCACGGATCCCCAAAGCAATCCGCTCGGCATCGCGGCGGCAGGCGCCGCGCAAATGCTCCGGCGCTACGCTGTCGCTAATGCGCTCTTCGCATTCACCCGATACCTGCCGCCGCTAACCAATCACTCACTCCGGGTGGACAGGAACTCACGAACGTTCGTCCCGAGCCGGCAAGCCAGGCGCGGTGCCGGGAGTATTGTCGGAGGCGACATCGGAACGCCGGTGCCGAGACAATCCGCGCGGCGACGCGCCGAGACTTAATCGAGCTCGGCCAAAAAGCAATGGGCAAATTCTGTCGGCTCAGACGAAGCCTTCGTCGCGCCGCAGCTCAGCGACTTTGGCTTCGATCCAGGCTTGGACTTCGTCGTTGACCTCGCGCGGTTCGCGGCCGGCGGGATCAACGGGTGGGCCGATTGCAAAACGAACCGTGCCGGTGCGCTTGAGCCAGCCCCGGCGTGGCCAGAAATCCCCGGCGTTGTGCGCGACAGGCACGATCAGCTTGCCGGCTGCCTGGGCCAGAAGTACACCACTGACGCCGTAGCGCCGCGTCTCGCCCGGCGGCATTCGGGTCCCTTCGGGAAATATGATGACCCAGCGGCCCTCAGCCAGCCGCTTCTTGCCGACGCGGATGACCTGGTTAACCGCGTTGCGCCTGGCTTTGCGGTTAACGGCGATAGGCTGGCTTGCTGCCAGCCCCCAACCGAAAAACGGGACCAGCAACAGTTCGCGTTTCAGGACCCAAACTTGCGTGGGAAACAGGAGAATCTGCACGACGGTTTCATAAGCTGACGAATGTTTCATCAAGACGACGGCGCTGTCCGCCGGCAAATTCTCTTGGCCGACGGCTACATACGATAGCCCGCACAAAAGACCGCCCATCCATATCACGAATTTTGCCCAAACGACTACGACGCGGAATGCTGCCCGGTAACCGAAAAGTCTGGTGACCATGACGAGCACCGAGAACACGGCGGTGCTGAGAGACACCATGCAGGTGAGAATGGCCGAACGGATCACCGCCACGTCAGGAATTCCGACCGATCAGGGCGTCAGCTACGTCCGCCAGGCTGTCGAACACTTCCGGTCGCAGCGACTCCGAAAACTGTTGCTCTGTCTGACGGCCATTGCCGGTCCGAACCAGTATCGGTCGTGCCGTCACTGCCACAGCGGCATCGATATCGCGGGCTGAATCCCCAACGGCTGGTGCCCCCTGAAGTGTCGTGCCGAATTGCTGTTCGATCTGACGCATGAGGCCAGGCAGGGGCTTTCGACAATCGCAGCCGGCGTCGGGCGCATGCGGACAAACGAATACTGCGGCGATGTGACCGCCAGCCTCGCTGACCTGGCGCAGCATCTCGTCGTGAATCTGCGCCAGCGTTTGTTCGGTGAACAGACCCCGGCCGACCCCGGATTGATTCGTTGCAACGACCACCGTGAATCCGCTGGCACAAAGTCGTGCAATCGCGTCGAGGCTGCCCGGTAGTGCATGCCACTCGGCCGGCGATTTGATGTAGTCGGGTGAGTCCGCGTTGATGACTCCGTCGCGATCCAGTACGACCAGGCTGGGATGCTGGTCATCGACAGGGGTTTCACCGTCCTGGGTTTGTTGGGGCATCATGTTTGCTAATTCGGTAACTGGCGCCGGATCGCGTTGATCGCGGGTTTCACGATGTCAGTCAGGACGGTATACAAGACAGGTCGGCGACGTCCAGGAACAGCTCGCGCAACAAAGTCAGCTGCGCCAGGCGATTGTTGCGTTGGGCCTTATCTTCGGCCATGACCATCACGCTGTCGAAAAACGCATCGACAGGTTCCCGCAGTTCCGCCAGATTGCGTAGCACGCCCGCGTAGTTGCGGGCCTTAAGATCGGCCTGGTGCCGCGGCAACACGGCGCTGACCGCGGCACTGAGGGCGTGTTCTTCGTCGGCTTTGAATATTGTTGGATCAATACCGTCCGCGGCTACCGCGTCGGCGCCGCTGAGGATGTTGGCGATACGTTTGTTCGCTATGGCGAGGCTCTCCGATTCGTCGAGTTCCAGAAAACTTCGCACCGCCTGCAGGCGCTGATGAAAATCCAGTGGCGACTTTGGCTCCCGTGCGCGCACCGATTCGAACACTTCGACGCTAACGTCACCCGGTTCCAATCCGGGGGCAATTCCATCGAGATAGTAAGCGCGCATGCGTTCGACGATGAACGCAAACAGTTCGTCGACGATTTCGTCGCGATCAATTTTGTCCAGCGGCTGCAGTTCAACGGCCTCGCGGAGCATCGCGGGCAGGTCAAGATCGATTTCCATCTCGATCAGAATACGCACGAGGCCCAACGCGGTGCGCCGCAACGCAAACGGATCCTTGTTCCCGGTGGGTCGCCTACCCAGGGCAAAGATGCCGGCCAGTGTATCGAGTCGGTCGGCGAGACCCAGCGCCGAACCGACAGGTGTCTCCGGTAGCCGGCCCCCACTGTGTCGCGGCAGATACTGTTCCTCCAGCGCGATGGCGACCTCCGCGGCTTCGCCATCGTTCAGGGCATAGTAATAGCCCATCCGGCCCTGCAGCGATGGGAATTCCCTGACCAGTTGGGTCAGTAAATCGGTCTTCGCCAGTGCTGCAGCACGGCTCACGGAATCCGGGTCCGCGCCGAGGTCGGCCCCGATGCGTGCAGCCAGCGCCGCCACCCGTTCCGATTTATCGTGCACGCTTCCCAGCCCACGTTGAAACACGACGTCCTTGAGTTGCTCGCGGCGTTCGGCCAGCGTGCTCTTGCTATCCTGGTCCCAAAAGAAGGCAGCGTCGGCAAGCCGCGGCCGCACAACGCGCTCGTTTCCTTTTCGTACCTGCTCCGGTTCTTTGCTGTCGATATTGCTGATCGCAATGAACTCCGGTAGCAGCTCGCCCGCTGCATCGCGGACCGGGAAATAGCGCTGCTGATCCTGCAGCGTTGCCGTTAGCACTTCGTCTGGCAGACGCAGAAACTCGCTATCGAAGTTGCCATGTAATGCGACCGGCCATTCGACCAGTGCCGCGACTTCGTCGACGACCGAGTCTTCAAGAACCGGCGCACCATCGAGACCACTTGCCGCTGTTTTCGCGGCCGCACGAATTTTTGCCGCGCGTTTGTCGAAATCGGCAATGACCATTCCCTTACTGCTTAACCGCTTCGCGTAATCTGCCGGATGCTTTAATTCGATTTCGCCCGGTGCATGAAAGCGATGCCCGCGCGTGGTGCGCCCGGCTGTCAGCCCAAGGATCTTGGCATCGAGTACTTGTTTGCCGAGCAACATGACGACCCAGCGCACCGGCCGAACAAACTCCACCGCTTGGTCGCCCCAGCGCATCTTTTTTGGAATCGGCAACTTGTTGAGCGCGGCCGTGACCATGCCCGGCAGCAGGTCTGCTGCGGCCTGGCCGGCGACTTCGCCTCGGTAGACCAACCACGAGCCCTTGTCGGTCTCCAGAGTCTTTAGTTCGCCCGGCGTGACGCCGCAACTTTCGGCAAACGCTTCAGCGGCCCGTGTCGGTTTGCCGTCGTCGTCGAAGGATTGCAGGATCGGCGGTCCGCGCCGCTCTACCCGTTTGGGCGTCTGATGCAATTGCAGCCCGCTGACGAGAACGGCCAAGCGCCTCGGCGTAGCAAAGGATTGCAATCCGCTAAAGTTCAGTTCGGCCTTTTGAATTGCGGCTTCGAGCCCGGTAGCAAACGCTGCTTGGAGATTCGGTAACGCTCGGGGGGGCAATTCTTCGGTGCCGATCTCGACAAGGAAGTCCGCGCTGGCGGCTGATTCTGCCATGCTCTCGGTCTCTTTGGCTCAAGCGGCGGTAGCGTCGTTGACCAGCAGCGGAAATTCGAGCGCGGCTCGGCTGTCGTAGTAGGACTGGGCAACAGCGCGGGCGAGCTCCCGAACGCGCAGGATGCGGCGCTGCCTTTCGGAGACCGAAATAGCCTTGCGAGCGTCGAGAAGGTTGAACGTGTGCGAGGCCTCAAGCATTTGTTCGTATGCAGGTAGCGTCAGTCCCTGGCCAATCAGATGCTGCGACAGCCGTTCGGCGTCGTCAAAGCGCCCAAACAGCACATCGGTATCGGCTTCGTCGAAATTATAGCGGGACATTTCGACTTCGTTCTGGTGGTAAACGTCGCCGTATGTGATTGTCCCAGATGGTCCGTCCGTCCAGGTGAGGTCAAAGACGCTTTCAACGCTTTGCAAATACATCGCGATCCGTTCCAGTCCATAGGTAATCTCACCGGATACCGGCCGGCAGTCCAGGCCACCGACCTGCTGAAAATAAGTGAACTGGGTGATCTCCATGCCATTTAGCCAGACCTCCCAGCCCAGGCCCCATGCACCGAGCGTTGGTGATTCCCAGTTGTCCTCGACAAATCGGATGTCATGTACCAGCGGATCAATCGATAGCGCCCGCAGTGAGTCGAGATACAGGTCCTGGATGTCATCGGGTGACGGCTTGAGGATGACCTGTAATTGGTAGTAATGCTGTAGCCGGAACGGGTTCTCGCCATAACGCCCGTCGGTAGGACGCCGACTGGGTTGCACATAGACGGCGCTCCACGGCTCCGGGCCAATGGCGCGCAGAAACGTGGCGGGATGGAAGGTCCCGGCGCCCATCGGCATGTCATATGGCTGCAGGATCACGCAGCCCCGCTCAGCCCAGTAGTTCTGAAGCGAAAGGATCAGGTCTTGAAAGGTCACGCGTGTATTCCGTGGCTGCCGGCTCTTTGCCGACGATAACGGCGGCGCAAGTATAGCGCCTTTTTTACAAAACACTGTGCTCGCAAGCCAGTGTGGCGCCGCTTCACAACGCGCCGGCACGAATACCGTGCACAAGCTCGGTTGAATGCTCTAAAATAGTGCGCGGCGATCGGCAGCGAGAGCTAAAGATCGTAAACAAGTCAACCAGTTATAAAGAGCTTCGGGCTGGCACGGAACGTGCAGCGTAACGGGGCCGGCGCGCCGTTAGCTGGGAGGAGAGCGGCGAGCTGCAGTAAGCGGCGAAAGCCACCCGGAAAAGACCTCGATTCAGGACGATCGGTCTCGTCCGGGGCTGCGTCTGTCGGTCAGGTCATCGTTGGCCATGGCCGGGGCCCAGGGCCCGTCAACTGGTCCGGCATGAACACAACCTAATCTCTGGAGGAGAAGCGATGACACCTGCTGAAACACTCAGCCTGCTAAAGGAAAAAGACGTCAAATTTGTCGATCTGCGATTCACCGACACGAGGGGCAAGGAACAACATGTCACGGTGCCCAGCCATGTCATCGACGAGGGATTTTTCGAGGACGGCAAAATGTTCGATGGCTCGTCGATCGCCGGTTGGAAGAGCATCAACGACTCCGACATGATCCTGATGCCGGATGCGGCAACTGCGGTCATGGACGTGTTCACCGAGGAGTCGACGGTGAACCTGCGCTGCGACGTATACGAACCGGCGACGATGCAGGGATATAACCGGTGTCCACGGATGGCTGCGCGCCGCGCCGAAGAATACCTGAAGTCCACCGGCATTGCGGATACCGCATATTTCGGGCCGGAGAACGAGTTTTTTATCTTTGACGACGTACGCTACAGCAACCAAATGCAGGGCGCGTTCTACGCCGTGGATTCCGTTGAAGCCCACTGGAATACCGGCGTGCAAGCGGAAGACGGCAATACAGGTCATCGTCCAGGCGTAAAAGGTGGCTACTTCCCCGTGCCGCCAGTCGATTCACAGCACGACATCCGTTCGGCCACGTGCCTGGCGCTTGAGGAGATGGGGCTTGTCGTGGAAGTCCATCACCACGAGGTCGCAACGGCCGGTCAGGGCGAAATCGGCGTCAAGTTCGATTCGTTGGTCAACAAAGCCGATCAGGTGCAGATACTGAAGTATGTGCTTATGAACGTTGCTCATAGCTATGGCAAGACGGCAACGTTCATGCCCAAACCGCTGGTTGAAGACAACGGCAACGGCGCACATGTTCACCAGTCCCTGGCCAAGGGCGGCGACAACGTTTTTACCGGTGACGGCTATGGAGGATTGTCCGAGACGGCCTTGTACTATATCGGCGGCATCCTCAAGCACGCCAAAGCGATCAATGCGTTCACCAATGCGGCCACCAACAGCTACAAGCGCCTGGTGCCGGGTTTCGAGGCGCCGACCTTGCTGGCCGACTCAGCAAAAAACCGGTCGTCAGCGGTGCGTATTCCGTTTGTGGCCAATCCGCAGGCCCGCCGCATCGAAGTGCGTTTCCCGGACAGCAGCGGGAATCCGTATTTTGCGTTTACAGCAATGTTGATGGCCGGCCTTGATGGCATACAAAACAAAATCGATCCCGGTGCGCCGATGGACAAGGATATGTATGACCTGGCGCCCGAGGAGGAAGCCAAACTGGATACGGTTTGCTTCTCTCTCGAGCAGGCTGTCGATGTGATGAGCGCAGACCGCGAGTTTCTGCTTGCCGGCGATGTATTCAGCAATGATTTGATCGATAGTTATGTCGAACTCAAGATGGAGGAAATCACGCGCTTGCGCATGGCCACCCATCCGGTTGAGTTCGACATGTATTACAGCCTGTAAGCAGGCTAATTCAGGGCGAGCCGGCCTGCGGGACGAAGTTCACAGTTTCCGCAGGCCAGACTGGCCGGCCGGTTCGGGGCGCGCTATGCTGCAGGGATGCGAGCGCTTGTATTTTTAATCGGCATCATTCTGGTGGCACCCCTGTTGGCGCAGGAGGTGTATCGCTGGGTGGATGATGACGGTCACTTACATTACTCGGATCGCCCGCGTGAGGGTGCCGAAACTGTCGAGCTTTCGAAAGCACAGACTTTTTCTGCGCCGCCGCTTGCGACCAGCCCGGCCGAGCCCGATGCAGGGGAACGGTTTAAATACGACAAGATCTTCATCGCAAGGCCGGATGACGAGGAAACCATTTGGAACACCGGGAATCAAGTCGACGTGTCCCTCACACTGAGTCCACGACTCCGGCGGGGGGACAAGCTAATGTGGTACGTGGACGGCCAACTGCAGAGCAACGTGTCGACGAGGTCAACCAGCGCGACTTTGTCGGACATTTGGAGAGGCACGCATCAATTAGTGGCGGAGGTTCAGGACATCAATGGCAACAGCCTGAACCGGAGCTCGCCGGTGACGTTCGAATACAGGATGACATCAGCACTCAGCCCGCTAAACAACGCGGCGAATCCACCACCGGTCGTTGGGCCGGTGGGCGGCGGTCCCTAGAATCATCCCAAACCGAGATTCGTGCCGCCGAAATCCTCGACGGCCTGACGACCGGTGTCGTTCTGATTGCTGCAGACGGCGATGTGCAGCGACTCAATGCTTCCGCGGAAACAG
>JAPUGB010000182.1 GCA_027293165.1 Gammaproteobacteria bacterium | reverse complement strand
GGCGAGATGTCCGCACCGAACTGATCCATGGAGTTGATATCGATAATTTCGACATAGCCATAGGGCGCCGCCGAATCGCTGCGCAACAGGCCGGTGACACGGTGCACGTCGAAGGCGTCCACGGACTGCAGCTCTCGGATGGTCGGCAAGTCGGTGTTCCTAGCCCATTCCTCGTAGTCCGCGCGGGGTTCCTCGTTAGATAAGTTAAAAAGCACAATCAATTTAGACACTTACAGTATCCTGCCTGATTTCCCGATACCCATATATACAAAAAATTGTATTTGTAGTGTGAAAATTACAAATACATTTTTACAATGTTCGGGACTATTTGCATAGGACTTGCCTTGACTGCTTATCCGAATCTGTTTTCGTCACTCGAAGTTGGTGGGTTCCGGCTGCGTAATAGAGTTGTGCATGCCGCTATCGTCACGCGCTTTGTATCTGGCGGAGAGGCAACCGACCGGTTGATCAATTATCACGAGAATCGAGCGCTCGGCGGTGCCAGCATGATCGTGACCGAGCCCGTCGCAATGATAAAGGCGAATCGCGACCCGGGCAGGCTCAGGGCATATGATGGCGCCGGTATGGATTCCCTGAAGAGGCTGGCGGAAGCCGTCGAACAGCATGACTGCCGCCTGCTCGGGCAGGTCCAAGATCCGGGCAGAGCTCGGCACGAGGTCGGCCGAAACGACTCAGCTATCGGCGTATCGGCACTGCCCGACGACCTGAGCTGGACCGTCCCGCATGTCCTCTCGACGCAGGAGATATGGGACGTCATTGAAGAATGGGCGCGCGGGTGCAAGCGCCTTAAGCAAGCGGGGTTCTCCGGGGTGGAACTGTCAGCCGGACACGGGCATCTTTTTCACCAATTCCTGTCGCCGTGGTCGAACCGGCGCGATGATGAGTTTGGCGGCGACCTGCGGGGCCGAACCCGCTTTCTGCGCGAACTGATCCGTGCGATTCGAGCCGAATGCGGGCGGCCGTTTATCATCGGCACTAAGCTACCCGGCCTGGACGGTGTACGCGAAAGCATCGACCTTCGCGAGGCGTCCGATATTGCCACTGAAATTGCGAGCACGGATGAAGTCGACTACTGGACGTTCGCGTGGGGCGCACATGCCAACTCGCTCTCGACACATCTCCCCAACGCGCATGGCGAGCGCGCCCCTTATCTGCAGGACATCGCGCGCCTCGCCAGCGTCGCGCCCGAAATACCCTGCGGCGCGCTCGGCTATATTACCCATCCCAACGAGGGTGAGTATGCTGTTAGCGAAGGCCTGGCACAGCTCGTTTTTCTGGGCCGCCCACTAATAACAGACGCGGCATGGCCTGAGAAAGCACGCACGGGTAAAGAAAGTCAGATCAGGTACTGCGTTTCCTGCAACACGTGTTGGCGATCGATCATCGACGGCAAGCGCCTCGAGTGCGATAATAATCCCCGAGTCGCAGAACCTGTCGAAGCATTCTGGCAGCCACCTCCGGCGACCGCGAATAAGCGTATTACGGTCGTCGGTTCGGGTATCGCGGGGCTGGAAACTGCCTGGCTCGCCGCTGCCCGCGGTCACACTGTAACCGTGTTGGGGCGCTCGGGAGAACTGGGCGGCAAGACCCGCCTGCACGCCGAGCTTCCGGGCGGCGAGAACCTGCGCAGCATCTACGACTATCAGTATCTTGCAGGCAAGCGTTTCGGCGTCCGGTTCGAACTCGATTCCAGCGGCAACGTAGAAGACGTGCTGACGACCCGTCCGGATGAGGTTGTACTCGCTACCGGATCATGCATGTTGATACCCTCGTTTGTTCCGCAGGAATACGTTGACAAGGGTTTCGTCGAGGACCTGCGCACATTCATTACATCATTTATCGGGCGACAGGCACACGAGCCGGGCCGGGTGGTCCTGTTCGATCAGGACCATACTGAGATGACCTACGCAGCTGCGGAACTGCTTACCGAAAACTTTGATGTGGTGACGGTCGTGACTCCCCGTGAGCGTATTGCGGCCGACTGCTCTCTCGTGAATCGGCAGCAAATCTATCAGCGACTGTACGAGCGGGGCGTGGAAATTGTTACAAGCTCCGTACCCGTTGGACTGGAAGATCTCGAAGACACGGAATTGCAGCTCGCGAATGTTTACAGCGGGCGCGAGCAGATACTGGGGGACATCGTGGCCGTTACGTTTTCTACGGCCCGCACACCGCTGGATCAGCAGCGCCCTTTGCTGGAGGCGAAGGGGCTGGCGGTCCACACAGTCGGTGACTGCCATGCTCCGCGTTCCGTCCTCGCAGCTACGCGCCAGGGCTATCAGCTCGGAATGTCGCTTTAGCCAGTCCCGGACATGTCAATATTCACATGTTGCAGCAAACAAAGGTATTGGACGGTGCGACCGTGTTCCAAACCAACAGTTTGATTTGTGTAATCCTTGTGTAAATTTGTCGAGAACTCTTGGGACGAATCGCGAAAGATTCAAAACCATTCGCAATTCAGGACGCCAGAAAAACAGCACTAAATGGAACTATTTCGAACAAATCGGGTAGTTTTCGCACCGTCTAATGCGAATACTGAAAATCCGCGTGTCGGTGGTTCGATTCGACGTGCAGGATGCACTAGTGCCGCGGAGGCCATGGATGGCCGAGAGCGGTCCGCCCCTGGCCACCATTTCTAACGGAAAATGACGATGGACCCACAGACGCGTGCTCGCATCCTGGTTTGGAGCGACTACGTGTGTCCATATTGCTACTTTGTGGAGCGAGAACTCGATCGTATACGAGAGCAGCATGGCGAAAAGGTCATTATTGAATACTACCCTTTCGAGCTTAGACCAGAGCCTGTTCCAACGCTGGAGCCCCAGGGTGAATACCTGCTAACCACCTGGACTCGCTCCGTCTACCCCATGGGAAAGCACTATGGTATGCCTATCCGATTGCCATCGGTTCAACCCCGAAGCTCCCTGGCGTTTCAGATGAGCGAATATGCTCGCACTCTGGAGAGCTACCATAAAGTTCATTTGGCGCTATTCCATGCATTTTTTGTCGAGGACCGAAATATCGGTGATCTATCTGTCTTACTTGAAATTGGCGAAAACCTTGGTCTTGATGTCGCGGAGCTGGAACATCATCTAACGGCGGGAACCTATAGGGCTGAGGTTGATCTGCAGCGTAAAAAAGGGCTGGCTCGGCAGGTGACGGGCGTCCCCGCGCTGTTCTTGGAGCCGGTGGAACCCGGTGCTTTCCCTGCAAGCGGCACGGTCGGCGGCAATACCGGCTGGTTGGAGCGGCGCTTAACGCAAGTTGTGCAATAAGAGATTTGATTCCGCGCCCCCCACCGCGCGGGGGTTCAACCGCTAGCTCCAATGTCCCCTCTCGACTGCCGGCTCAACCGGCAGGCCCATCAGATTCCTCTATAATCAGGTGCACAATAGAAAAATCAGGGGATTGCCATGAAGAAGTTAATGATCCTGTTGTCTGTCCTGTTAACGGCGGGTTGTATGCAGGTCCCGCCGACAGATCTGGAGGGACTCAAGGCCATGCAGGACGTTTGGCAGTCGGCATTTGACGCCAAAGATCCAGCCAGACTTGCAGCAATTTATGTAGAAGATGGCGCGTTGTTGCCGCCAAACAGCGAACGGATAAGTGGCCGGGCCGCCATCGAGGCCTACTGGGCGGAGTTTCAGGCTAGTGGCATCGGCGCCGAGATCACGGACACGGAGGTGTATGCGCATAGAGACATTGGTTACTCAGTAGGGACGTTCGTTGCTACCGACGCTGGCGGCGCAACCCTCGATGAGGGCAAGTACGTCCTGATCTGGCGAAATGTCGACGGTGAATGGCAAATGCATCGCGACATCTGGAACAGCAGCCTCCCGCTTCCAGCGCCAGAGTAGCGATCCACTACCGGTGGACCGCAGAAATTAGACCTGGCCTTGAATGCAAGGTGGCCAGAGCCCGCTTTCGGCCGAAAGCGGGCTCTCGCGTTTCGTTCTAAATCATGGAAATGCAAAAATTACTGGATTGAACGAAAGAGTTTCGGACGCTTCTTGGACAGGCGGAAAAGTTCAGGTCACTGAGGAGTTAGTAAGATGGCGAGAGTTAGATATATTGTAGATAACGTTGAAGAGGCTGTTGCCTTCTATACTTCAAATCTGGGTTTTGAAATTGAACAGAACTTCGCTCCGGCGATAGCAATCCTGGTTCATGGCGACTTGACCTTATTGGTTTCAGGGCCGAAAGCATCGGCGTCCAAGCCAATGCTGGATGGCACTACACCCAGTCCGGGAGGAGGTTGGAACAGATTCCTCCTGGATTTCGACGATTTAGAATCTGTCGTCTCAAAGCTCAAGGCCGATGGTGTAATTTTCAGAAACGATATTCTGGACGGGGTAGGAGGCAAGCAGATTATTTGCGAAGACCCTTCTGGTAACGTAGTTGAGCTCACTCAGCCAGCTTCATAGGTTTCTTCCTCTCCAATACGGTCTTCTGGCCTTCCACCAAGCCAATCTGGATAATGGCCGCAATATCTTCTAGCAGTCGTTCATCAGCTCGGCTCAAAAATCACGAGTGCTTGCTTCCTCCGCGACGTTCAGCGCCACGAAGGACACCAAGATCGCCGGGTACCGAAAAATAAAGGAGGACCGAAAACGATGGATACATTGCCCGAAGAACTTCAGGAGATCATTGATCGGCAGAAAATCTACGATGTGCTGACGCGGTATTGCCGGGCTCTGGACCGGTGCGACGTGGAGGCGATGAAGACCGTGTATTGGCCGGATGGCTACGACGAGCATGGCGTGTTCAATGGTAATGCCCAGGAGTTTGCGGTATTCATTATTGAGGAGATCCAGAAATGGTTTGAAGTCACCCAGCACACGATCTGCAATGTACACATGGAAATCGATGGTGATGTCGCCTACACCGAGGCTTATCTGCTGGCTTATCACCGGTCCAGGGATTCAACGGAGGGAATTCGTGACGTGTTTGGGCCCACCTATCTGGCCGAACTCGGCGTCGAGCCGGGTTCCGAGGGACCCCAGGACTTTTTCTACGGTGGCCGGTACGTTGACAAACTGGAGAAACGGAACGGCGAGTGGCGCATCAAGCGCCGCACCGTGGTGATGGACTGGAACCAGAATCTTCCCAACGCGTCCATCTGGGACGAAGGCATGTTCAGCGTTTTGAAGATTCGTGGTGAACGCAGCAAGAGTGACCCGGTTTATCGGCGCGATTGACCACCGATGCCTGAGTGAAACGACTTGGTTGGTGAGTTCTCAAAATGGCGACGTTGCTCCTCATCATCATTCCAATCAGTCTTCTCGATAGCATGTCGATGGTGCCGCTTTGCATTGTTCCCTTAGCCACGATTCTGGGGGGCAGTCGGCCGGTACTTGGAGCCTCCAGTTTCCTGGCCGGTATCTTTATGGCCTATGCTGGTGGCGGCATAGTGCTTCTCGTCGGCCTCGATGCTCTGTTTGACGCGCTCGGCCCGATCATTGATCGTTGGTTGAATCAGCCAAGCACGCCAGAACTCCTGGCTCAGATTCTCGTGGGGGGCGTCATGCTTGGATTTGGCTGGAAGCTGTCAGAGGTGCAACAGCGCCGGACAAAACCCGGCACACCCGGAACCGTGTCGCCGGGCCAGGCATTCACCCTTGGCGCTGGCCTTACCGTGGCGGGCCTGCCGGGCGCTTTGCCCTACTTCGGCGCTATCGACCAGATTCTGCGGGCCGAGCTCGGGCCCGTCTCCGCTGGAATCGCGCTACTCTTTTACAATATT
>JAPUGB010000181.1 GCA_027293165.1 Gammaproteobacteria bacterium | reverse complement strand
AAACTGTCCGGGCCGGTACCGACCATATCGATGAACTCGGAATAGTTCAGATAGCCTGCGATGTCGTCCGGCCGGTCCGAAAAGAACAAGGTCAGCGGTTCCACATTGACGAGTGTCATCGCCTCACCTTCGAAACGGACGTTTTCGGCTAGTTGCACGAACAAAAGCTCGACGAGCCCGTCATCCGCCGACGGCTCCGGTCCGGCATTCTCCAGCACCTCTTGATCGTCGGTTCTGTCACAACTGGCTAACAACGAGCCCGCTATAGTTGATAACCCGATGGTCGTTAAGGCGTGTCGACGATTCATATGTCATCCCTTGCAAAACTAATGTTCAAAAAAGCGTTAATCCACCGCGAGCATTGCGAAACCACGTCAGAGGTCGCACAGGGTGCGAACTTTGGTGACCGCTCGGTCGACCTCATCATCGGTCTCCGCGTCGGTGAGTTCCTGTTTGGCTGCGTCGCAGTCTTCGGCGCCTTGCGTGTGATGGTCTGGCGGGTTGTCAGAACTGGCGGTGCTTTCGCAATGCGCGCTGCCGGTGCGACGAATATTTGCGTTTTCCCCTTGCTCGACCTGCACACAGTCGCCTTCGCGTATGTCGGCCTGTTCGGTGGTAATCTGCACGGTGCCGCCGGTCACCAGGCTAACCGAGTACAACTGCAGCGTGCCGCTGGTCGCTGCTCCTTGGACGGCTGCACCCGCGGCTGCCCCCCCTACCACTCGAAGTCCTCTGTGCCTACTTGGCCCTATCAACGCGCCAAGCACCCCGCCCGCCAGCGCCCCGCCGGCATGTTTGGAATCCTTCTCGACGGTGCTGACTGATTCGACCGTGCCGTAGTTGATCGTAACGGCCTCGGTATCAGCGTACGCAGGCGCGATTACCGACATGGCCGCCGTCAGGAGCATCCAGTTTTTGGTGTGTCGAATAAGCATGGCTGTCTCCTTGGTGTTGTTAGAACGGCGCATCTACCGACGGTGTGGAACTTATTTATTCTTCTGGATCCGGGCTTGATTATATCTCGACTTGTGCATTGAGGATTGGTTGAACCTTTGCAGGTCCCTTGCCGCTAACTCTTTCCCGGTGGCGGTAAATCGAGAACGGCCTGGGTTTGGCGGGCGCGATAATCGGCTACGGTGGCTCGAATCTTCTCGTCTTTCAGTCCGAGAATCGCTGCCGCCAACAGCGCCGCGTTGATTGCCCCCGGTTTGCCGATCGCCAGTGTGCCGACCGGGGTGCCGGCCGGCATCTGCACCATCGAAAGCAGCGCGTCCATGCCGCCCAGCGCTTTGGATTCCATCGGGACACCGAGGACGGGCAGAGGTGTCTTGGCAGCCGCGATGCCCGGCAGACCCGCTGCAAGGCCGGCGCCGGCGATAATGACCTGCAAACCACGCTCACGGGCGCTGACGCAATAGTCGAACAGCAGATCGGGCGTGCGGTGCGCTGAGATGACCCGCGTTTCGTGTTCAATTCCCAGGGTTTCCAGCGTCTCTGACGCATGTGACATGACGTCCCAGTCCGATTTTGAACCCACAATGATGCCGACTAGCGCTGTCATTGCTGCATTCTACATTGGCGGCCTTGGGCATTGAAAGTTCGTATAAAATGACCGGCTTGTTTCAGCAAGTACCCAACGGTAGCTCCGATGCCAAGTGACGATCTTAAACAACTGCGAACGAGTGTTGAACTCACTCTGACACATGCGCGCAAACTGGGCGCAAGCCAGGCAGAAGCCGGGGCGAGCAAAGCCTCCGGCTTGTCAGTGACCGCTCGGATGCGGGATGTTGAAACTCTTGAGTATCACCGGGACCAGGGCATCGGGGTAACCGTCTACTTCGGTCATCGCAAAGGCAGTGCCAGTACCTCGGACATGAGTGAGGCCGCCATCGAAGAAACCGTCAGCAAGGCCTGTTCGCTGGCGCAATTCACCGCCGAAGACCCTTGCTCGGGGCTGGCAGATCCCGAACTCCTCGCGACGGACATTCCAGACCTGTCCCTGTGCCACCCATGGGGGCTGGAAGCACCGGGGGCCATTGACCTGGCTCTCGAATGTGAAGCGGCGGCACTTGATCAGGACAAACGACTGTCTAATTCGGAAGGCGCGACAGTCGGCACGCAAGACGGCGCTCGATTCTACGGAAACAGCCATGGGTTCATGGCCGGTTACCTCGACAGCGAACACAGCATGTCCTGCGCTGTGCTGGCGGTCGACGGCTCGGACATGCAACGCGACTTTGAATACACCGTGGCACGAGATCCAGGCGAGCTTGCCAGCGCCGAAAGTGTAGGCAAGGAGGCAGGACGACGCGCGCTGCAGCGGCTCGGTTCCGTCAAGCTCGACACGCGCAGCACACCAGTGATTTTTCCGGCCCGACTGGCACGTGGCTTGCTCGGTACTCTAATCGGTGCAATCAGGGGCGGCGGTTTGTACCGGCGGGCAACTTTTCTGCTGGACGCTCTGGATGAAGAAGTATTTGCACCTCATGTGAACATCACAGAACTGCCACACATCCCCAAAGGTTTAGCTAGTGCACCGTTCGATGACGAGGGTGTCGCGACCAAGGATCGGGTGCTGGTAGAGGACGGTGTGCTCCGTGGTTATGTGCTTGCGAGTTATTACGCCCGGAAGCTTGGGATGACCACTACCGGTAATGCGGGCGGTATCCACAACCTTGAGGTCAGCAACACCGGCGAAAGTTTTGCCGACCTGCTCAAGACAATGGACCGGGGTTTTATCGTGTCCGAAATGATGGGTAGCGGCGTCAATATGGTGACCGGGGATTATTCACGCGGCGCTGCCGGTTTCTGGGTCGAAAACGGGGAGATTCAATATCCGGTGCACGAAATCACGATCGCGGGAAACTTGCGCGATATGTACCGTGGCATCGTTGCCATCGGAACCGATACCGATTACCGGGGCGGTATACGCACCGGCTCCATACTCATCGACAAGATGACCATTGCCGGAAATTGACGGCAGAACTCCGCGCGCTTATGACGACGCGGGTTTCTCGTCCAGCAGGTCATAAAGGCTGCGGTCTGCCAGCGCCTCATCCATTGCTACGTCCAACTCATCCGCAACTTCGGTGACTTCCGCGGGCCACCGGCCTGGGGGGAAAATATCCGCATTCTGTGCATCCCGGACCGCCTGGATAATGTCGCGCAATGCAATCTGGCCGGGATCCCGGCCCGGGAGTATCCGGTTGTTGGAGGTCAGCTGCACAAGACCGGCCATCTGCAGGCGATTGGCAACCGGTTGTACCAGGATTCCGGGCAGGCCCACGGAATTTGCGATGCTCTCAATGGTCGTCGGTTGGCCCGAATTCCGGAATGCTTTGGCGGTCATTGTCATCGTACCCAGCGCAATTTTTTCCCGCAGTTTGTTGCCAATATTTATCCGCTGGTATCCAAGCCGCAGGTACTCGCGGTGCTCAAAGTAAAAAGCAACCTGCGCGCCGACCAGAAGGATCAGCCAGGAAACGTATAACCAGATCAACGCAATCACGACGATTGCAAACCCCGCATAGATGTCCGCATTTCGCGTGGACTGAGCAACAAACTGCGTGAAAAACATACCGGTTGTTGCCCACAGCACACCACCGCTGAATCCGCCCACCATCGCAGCCGAGAAATTCACCTGGGTATTGGGGATGAACCAGTACACGAGGGTAAACCCGAAACTGACGAGCAGGTAAGGTATCAGTTTGCCAATCAGGACCAGCGTTGCGCCGATGGGGGCGAAGTTTGTCACCTCGGCTACGTATGCGTTGCTGCTGATGGTCGCGAGCAGCGCCATTGCCGTGACCATGATCACGGGACCAACCAGTATCACGCTCAGATATTCGCTGAAGCGCCGTGCAAAGCTCCGGGAGCGCTCGACGCGCCAGATGTAATTGAAGCTGTCCTCGACCTTCTTGATCATCGAAATGGTCGTGTAGAACAGCATCACCAGGCCTATTCCTGCCAGTACGCCGCCCCTGATGTTGTCGACAAACCCCATGACCATATCGGTCAGTTCCGTACCGCGCGGGCCGAGCGGCTCCAGGAAAATCTCGAGAAACGGTTTTAGTTCGCTCTCGTGCCAGCCGAATCCCTTGAGCACCGAAAAACTGAGTGCGATCAGCGGCACGATGGAAAGTATGGTTACGTAGACGAGTCCCATCGCGCGCAGGGTCAGCGTGCTGGTCAAAGCGTCGCGCAGCACCGCGTAAATGAAACGCAGGAGCCGCACAAGCATGTTCAGAGCCGGGGGCAGCGAATCCGCCCGGGGACTCCACAACAAGGTTTCCAGCTTTTCAGTGAGAGTTTCCAAAACGTTCGAAAGTAGTCGCTCTGGCCGGCTGTCGGCAAAGATTGTACATTAGCCGGCCCCGCAGCTGCTTTGATTACGATGAGTTCAGCCTTCCCACAGCGTATCGTGTGCATGACGGAGGAGACCACCGAGACGCTGTACCTGCTCGGGGAGGATTGGCGCATCGTCGGCATATCCGGATTTACCGTGCGCCCCCCCAGGGCGCGCCGGGAGAAACCCAAAGTGTCGGCATTTACCAGCGCCAAGATCGACAAGATACTCGCCCTCGAACCGGATCTCGTCCTTGGGTTTTCGGACATTCAGGCCGACATAGCGGCAGACCTCGTGCGACGCGGCGTGTCGATCCACATTTTCAATCATCGCAGCGTTGCGGAAATCCTTGGGATGATTCAGATACTCGGCGGCATGGTCGGATGCCCTGACAAGGCCGCCGAGCTTTGCACCGAGATGCAGCAGAACCTGGATCGTATTACGGCTGCCTCTGCCCGTCTGCCTGCGCGGCCGCGGGTGTATTTTGAAGAATGGGACGATCCGATGATTTCCGGCATTCGCTGGGTTTCGGAATTGATCAGCGCAGCGGGCGGCGACGATTGTTTTCCGGAACTTGCCGGTGAGGCCATCGGGGCACAGAGAATCATTGCCGACCCCGATGAAGTCGTGCGCCGTCAGCCCGATATCATCGTTGGTTCTTGGTGCGGCAAGAAATTCCGGCCGGAAAAGCTTGCTGCCCGTCCAGGCTGGGACGCTATTCCAGCTGTTCGCAACGGCGACCTGTTCGAGATCAAGTCGGCGCTGATATTGCAACCCGGGCCCGCTGCCCTGACCGACGGATTGCAAGCGCTGCACGAGATCATTGCAGCCTGGGCCTTCAGTCAACCGTCAGCAGATCCAGCGCCTGGCGATACTTCTCGGCCGTCCTACGGATGATGTCATCCGGGAGATCAGGGCCGGGCGCAGTTTTGTCCCAGCCCAACGTTTCCAGGTAGTCGCGAACGAACTGCTTGTCAAAGCTCGGCGGGCTGATCCCGGTCTGGTATTGGTCAGCCGGCCAGAACCTCGATGAGTCTGGCGTCAGCACTTCGTCGATCAGGTACAGTTTCCCATTGGAGTCGAGACCGAATTCGAACTTGGTGTCGGCGATGATTATGCCGCGCCGAATGGCGTACTCCGACCCTCGCCGGTAGATTGCAATCGCCAGCTCACGAACCTGCTGGGCGAGTTCCCCACCGATTTCATCGGCCACTTGCTCGAACGAGATGTTGATATCGTGATCGCCTAGCGCGGCCTTGGTGGCCGGCGTGAAAATCGGCTCGGGCAGCCGTGCCGCCTGGTCAATACCGGGCGGTAACTCAATGCCGCAAACCCTCCCGGTCCGCTGGTAGTCCTTCCAGCCGGAACCGATCAGATAACCGCGCACCACGGCCTCGATAGGTAATGGCTTCAGACGCCGAACCACGCTAGCTCTGGTGTCGATGGCATTGCGCTCTTCGTGGTCTGTCACGACCTCTTCGAGCGGAAGCTCGCTGAGGTGGTTAGCGACAATATCGGTGGTTCGCGCGAACCAGAAGTTTGACAGCCGCGTCAGCACCTCTCCTTTTCCCGGGATCGGGTCAGGCAGAACCACATCGAATGCGGACAGCCGGTCTGTGGTAACAATCAGCAGGTGATCGTCATCGACCGCGTAGAGATCACGCACCTTCCCTTGACTTATTCGAGGCAGCGCTGTCAATCTCGACTCGTATAGCGCGTCCGGGATCGCAATCGTATCCATCCGGTATCAAAGGTTTCGCTAGCTCAGGGCCGGGTATTGTAGCGCCTGTATTCGTCTCGGTGGCATAAACTCTTGCGGAAAACTCCGATAGCCTGACCCCAGTGGATTGGATAGGAAAATTATGCGGCGGGCTGCTGGGCTTTATTCTGTCCCGCGGCAGTATGTCTGGCGCGTTGTTGGGCGTGGTGCTGGGCCACCTGTTCGATCGTGGTCTCGGCGGCTTCAAAAACGCGTCGGGAGCGGGTGGATTCGATCGTCTTTCCGGTCGAAACCGGCAGCAGATCTTTTTTGAAGCCACGTTTCTGGCGATGGGGCAATTGGCCAAGGCAGATGGCCGTGTTTCCGAGGAAGAAATCCGCGCCGCGCGCAGCGTTATGCACCAGATGCAGCTGCGTCCGGAAGAAGTCAGGCAGGCAATCGATCTGTTTACCCGCGGCAAGAACCCTGCATATGCAATCGATGAACAGATTACCCGGTTGCGCAAGGCTTGCCGGGGTCAACGACAGTTGCTGCGAACCTTCGTCGAGATCCAGATGGATATGGCGCTCAGCAAAGGCAGTATCCACGCGGCTGAACGGGAACTGTTGTGGCGTATTGCCGGCCAGCTGGACATAGGGCGGGTCGAACTCGCGCAACTGGAGGCGGTGCTCAGAGCCCGGCGACGCTTCGGCCGAGCGGGCACGCGTGCCAAGACCGGGCATCAGGAGCTGGAACAGGCCTACAAGGCATTGGGCATAGAGCCGAGCGCATCGGACCGGGAAGTCAAAACTGCCTACCGGCGCCTGATGAATCAGCATCACCCCGACAAGCTCGTCGCAAAAGGCCTGCCGGACTCGATGCTCGAAATGGCAAAGGAGCGGACGCGGGAGATTCGTGCGGCTTACGACTTGATCAAGAAGAACCGCAGTATCAAATAGGCTGCATGATAGTATTCCGTCCGCCACTGCCACCGTGGACGAAGTCGCAATGACTGACTACTTGATCGCACCGTCCATCCTATCCGCCGACTTCGCCCGTTTGGGAGAGGAAGTGGATGCCGTGTTGGCGGCGGGTGCTGGCATGATCCATTTCGACGTCATGGACAACCACTACGTGCCGAATCTGACGATTGGGCCATTGGTATGTCAGGCTCTTCGCCACTACGGCGTGACGGCGCCGATCGACGTGCACTTGATGGTTCGGCCGGTAGACCGCCTGGTCGCGGATTTTGCCAATGCGGGGGCCACCTACATCAGCTTTCACCCGGAAGCGAGCGATCACGTGGACCGCACGATCGAGTTGATTCGCGATGCGGGATGCAAGCCGGGCCTGGCATTGAATCCGGCGACTCCGCTGGCCTGGCTGGACGATTCGCTGGCAAAGCTCGATCTGCTGCTGATCATGTCGGTCAATCCCGGGTTTGGTGGCCAAAGTTTCATTCCAAGGAGTCTTGATCGGTTGGCCCGGGCGCGCGCGCTCATCGATGAGCTGGGTCAGGACATCCGCCTGGAAATCGACGGCGGGGTCAAGATTGACAATATTGGCCAGATTGCGGCTGCCGGTGCGGATACCTTCGTTGCGGGATCTGCCATCTTCGGCAGCCCGGACTACGGTTCCACGATTGAGCGCATGCGCGCGGAAATAAGCTCCGCCGCGTCGGGATAATAGTGTCCCCGCGGCAGTGAATCAGGGTTGAACGCCGATTTGCGCCTGTGTTTCGGGCCGGGCGTTGTAGACGACGATGGTTTTGCCGCTGGCCGAAACCAGCCCCTGTTCCTCCAGAACCTTCAGGACCCGCCCCGCCATTTCGCGGGAACAGCCGACCAGCCGGCTCAGTTCCTGCCGGCTGACCTTGATCTGCATGCCTTCGGGGTGCGTCATGGCGTCAGGTTCGTTGCACAGATCCATGATGGCGTGGGCTACTCGACCGGTGACGTCGACGAAAGCCAGATCCCCGAGCTTTCGATTGGTGCGGTCCAGCCGGGTCGCAAGCTGGGTGGCGAGTTCGAACACCAATCCAGGGCTCTCGCTCGCGATCTGTCGAAAGCGGGGGTACGTCATTTCGGCGATTTCGGACTCAACCCGGGTGCGTACCCAGGCGCTGCGGATGGGTTGCTCATAGAACAGGCCCATTTCCCCAAAAAACTGGCCCTTGTTCAAATAGGCGAGCACCATTTCATTGCCGTCCTCGTCTTCAATCATCACTTCGACCGAGCCATCGATAATGTAGTAAAGACTGTCTGGCAGATCCCCCGCGTGAATCACGACCACTTTCGCCGGTACGGTGCGCACTCGACAGTAGGTCAGAAAACGATTAATCGCAGGAACGTCGCTGAGCGCCTTTCCAGAATTAGCCATCTAGACAATCTCCCAATAACCCGGCATCTTTTTAATACTTTCAGGTGCCGAGGGCAAGCCGCCTGGAGGACCTTTCATATCTCGTAAGCAAGAGTGGTCATAATACGCGAGGTGTATCGCATCACCGATTTGGCCCGTTCGGGCAATTCCCCGCCACCACTGGCCATAGCGTTGGTGCCGTGCTGGATCTCATCCTCACGCATTTTTTCCAGAATCCTTCGACTGCGCCCGTCGCTTTCCGGGAGTTTCTGCAGGTGGCCGTCCAGGTGTTCCGTGACCTGTTTTTCTGTCTCGGCAAGAAAACCAAGACTGGTCCGATCGCCGGCGAGGCCGGCAGCGACGCCGATCAGAAACGACCCGCCATACCACAGCGGAGTCAAAAAACTAACGTGACTGCCGAGTTCCGTGACGCGTGCCTGACACCAGGCCAGATGGGTGTGTTCTTCATCGGCGGCCCGGAGCAATTTCTGCGCCAGTATCGAGTCTCCGGCGACCAGCGCCTGGCCTCGATATAAGGCCTGGGCGGCAATTTCCCCGGCATGGTTGACCCGCATCAGCCGGGCCGATAAATCGCGTTCGGCGGCGCCAAGCTCAGCATCCGCTGGCGGCGCGTCGTCGGCCGGGTTCGCTGCGCCGGTTCGTGCCGGGGCGCAACTGACCCGCACTGCCGTATCCAGTTCGGCAATGCATCGATCAAGGAACGTAAGGTGGCTAGCGGACATCCGCCTATTCTACTCCGCTGTCCGGTGCACGCGATGAGCTTTCGCGCGACCATGGCTCTGGCTGACTCGGGCGGTTGGCCTAAGCTCGGACCGGCCGTCTCATCGGCACCCCTGGCGGCCAGGCAGATTGAAAAACTCCCGTCCGTTCAGTAGAATTGCCTGCTTTTCGGCGGCCCGCGTCCGTCCCGTGGATGCCGGTCAGAGGCCAAAGAATGAAAACGTTTTCCGCAAAACCCGAAGAAGTCAGGCACGGTTGGTACTTGGTGGATGCCACGGGTAAGACCTTGGGCCGGCTCGCTTCGGAGCTCGCGATTCGTCTGCGCGGCAAACACAAGCCTGAATATACCCCGCATGTCGATACGGGTGATTATATAGTCGTGATTAACGCCGAAAAAATTCGGGTTACCGGAAACAAACTTAAGGACAAGATCTATTATCATCATACTGGCTACATCGGTAACCTGAAATCCACCCGGCTCGGGACCCTGATGGCCAAAGCGCCTGAGCAGGTGCTGACGAAGGCGGTCAAAGGAATGCTGCCGAAAAACAGCCTGGGGCGAAGCATGCTGCGCAAGCTTCGGGTGTTTGCCGGACCCGAGCACAGTCACTCAGCGCAGCAGCCGCAGGCGCTTGAGATTTGACCGCTATTCACCCGGATAGGCTATATGAGTACTGAACAATATTACGGAACGGGTCGCCGCAAAACCTCTACGGCGCGGGTATATTTACGGCCGGGAGACGGATCCATCACGGTAAACTCCCGCCCCTTGGACCAGTTCTTTGGTCGTAAAACCGCGCGCATGATTGTTCGACAGCCCCTCGAGGTCGCTGACCTGGAGGGTAAGTTTGACGTGACTGTGCGTGTCCGTGGTGGTGGAACCACCGGGCAGGCAGGCGCCATTCGGCATGGGCTGACGCGTGCGCTGCTGGCCTACGATGATGGGCTGAGACGGAAATTGCGCGAGGCAGGCTTCGTTACCCGCGATGCGCGCGAGGTTGAACGAAAAAAAGTCGGCTTACATAAGGCTCGCAAGGCGACGCAATACTCCAAACGCTGATCGTCTGAAGTCCCCGGATAAGTGGGGGTCACGGCCCGGCGACTGGTGGGGGATCGTCTAGCGGTAGGACTGCGGACTCTGACTCCGCCAACCCAGGTTCGAATCCTGGTCCCCCAGCCAGGTAAAAGAAAAGAGCCCGCTCAAGGCGGGCTCTTTTCTTTTACGGCTTGCGGGACCCTGTGGATGAGAACCTTTTACCGCTCTGAGCGCCGCACCGCTTTGCCATCCGCAACGACCATCACATCGGCAGGCCGATTAGCAAATATCCCCACGGTGACCACCCCGGCGAGCTGGCTGAAGCGGGACTCCATTTCGGGTGGGTTGGGGATAGACAGATTATGGATATCGAGAATCTGGTTGCCGTTGTCGGTGACGAATCCCTCACGCAATATGGGCTGACCTCGGGCCCGGATGAATTGGCGAGCTACATAGGATCGGGCCATTGGTATGACCTCCACGGCAACCGGGAACGCGCCCAGCGTACCGACCAGTTTGGAATCGTCGATTATGCAGATGAATCGACGGGAAGCTGCAGCCAGGACTTTTTCGCGAGTCAGGGCACCACCGCCGCCTTTGATCATTTGAAAATGCTTGTTGGCTTCGTCAGCACCGTCTACATACAGATCAATATCACCTGTATCCGCCAGGTCTGAGACCTCAAAACCCTGAGCTTCCAGCCGCGACTGCGTATCCCATGAACTGGCGACGACGGCGGCAATCTTGTCCCTCACCTGCGCGAGAGCATCGATGAACTGATGCACGGTGGTGCCTGAGCCGACACCAAGGGTTACGCCGTCATCAATATAATCCAGCGCGGCAATCGCCGCCTGACGCTTTTTCTCGGTTTGATCCATCTTCAGTCTGTGCCGATTATACCCCGCCCGAGCTTAGCGATTTTGGTGTTACCGCCCAGAAATGAATGTGCCCGCACGTGGCGGGCACATCCTCGAATCGCCGCCCGGTCAGGGCGGCTGCAGGATTCTTAACGTCTCCTGCGGCTAGCCTACTTTTTCTTCGACCGGCGCTTCGTCTTGCGCTTGGCTTTTTTCTTGGCCTTACGCTTCGTCTTGCGCTTGGCTTTTTTCTTGGCCTTACGCTTCGTCTTGCGCTTGGCTTTCTTCTTGGCTTTACGCTTCGTCTTGCGCTTGGCTTTCTTCTTGACTTTACGCTTCGTCTTGCGCTTAGCCGTCTTTCGACGAGTAACCTTCCGTTTCTTCGCCTTCTTGCGAGAAACTTTCTTCCTAGAACGTTTCTTGGCAGCCATATCAGTCTCCATGTCGGGTTAACCGCCGTCGAGTATATACAAGCTTCACCAAAATTCCAGTAAACACAGCGATTTCAATTCGGTTCTCTGCGTGACCTGTGTCTCACTTTTTCAATCCGATTGGACGCTTCTCGTACCCGATATGGTGGTGGTTTTTGCGCGCCTAGGCGAAGATCCGGAAAAGTTTTACGAAATGCAAAAGCTTGCGGCTTAGTAATCAACGAAATCTATCTACCTTCAATTCGGTTACCACGACGTTCAATGGAACATCCCAAGGCTGCAGCTTTATTCGTCGAACGCGCTGAAACTCATACGCCACGCCGATTAGCTTGGGATGGAACCATTTGTTCCTCGCCCTCAGGAAGCTGAAACTGCGATCGTAATATCCTGCACCCATACCCAAGCGGTTCCCGTGAGAATCGAAAGCAAGCAGCGGAACTATTACGACATCGAGATCGTTTGGTCTGACCAGCTGCTGGGGAGTGCACTCCGGTTCGAATATGCCGTAGCGATTGGCCTGCAGCTGACTGTCCTGTTTCAGGGGCGCGAATTTCAGTCGCCGACCGCGTAAAACTGGCGCAAAAACCGCGTATTTGCGCAACCAGGCATCCTGGGTTAGCCAATTGCAATCGATTTCGCCGTTGACGGCCATGTAAACGGCGAGTCTCCTACTCCGGCTCAGCTCCGGCATTCCCCATAGTAAATTGGTTATCTTCGACGATGCGTCACGGATCTCATCCTGGTTCAGCATCAAGCGCTTTTCTTTCAGTTTGGAACGCAAGTCGCGCATGCGAAACCGCTTCCGTTAAATGTTCACCAATAGCGGATAGAGAGAGACAGCCGAGGAATATTGAGATGGCACCTCCCGCCTGTGCCGTTGCAAACCTTCGCTCTCGAACCAGAGCAGAAGGTGGGGTCAACCGGGGCAGCCCAGGCTTTCCGCATCAGGCGGTAATGCACACAGCTGCCGGAAGGACACGACCCCGCGATTGTGAGTTAGGGTCGAAAGGTTTCCGGGTTTGCATCGAACACCGCAGGAGGAGCCAGAAAAATCCATAATGCTGCTGCGCGTCGCCGGCGGCCTGCCCTGGCTACAGTTCGATCTGCCGGCCGTTTTGCAGGGCCGTTTCCACGCGCTCGCGCATCGCCTGCAGGCGTTCCTTCGCAGCAGACTCCAGCACTTCGCCCTGGTCGCGAGCCTTGAGCAAATCATTAGCAAGGTTCAGTGCCGCCATTACGGCAATCCGATCCAGACCCGCGACCTTGCCGCTGTCCCTGATTTCGCGCATTTTCCCATTCAGCATTTCGGCGGAGTCCAGCAGGTCGGCGCGCTCGTTCGCCGGGCAGGCAACCTCGTATTCCTTCTCCAGAATCTTGACATTGACGTGGGCGAACATTTCCGTCATGAGCCATGCTCCATTGCCTTCAGGCGCCCGATCATGGCTTCGACGCGCGCCCGCACCTGCTCATTCTTCTGCAATAGAGTGGCCCGATCCGCAATCAGGGTGTCCTGACGTTGCTTCAGCGAGCGGTTCTCCTCTTTGAGTTGATTGCAGATTACGACCAGTTCGTCGAGGCGTTTCTCGAGGCGTTCCAACTCGACCGTGAAGGTCTGTTCAACTGAGTCCGACATGGCTGCCAATATAGTGTCTGGTCAGTATCAGGGTCAAATATCTGGCCCCGGAACGGAATGATAGGATATAGACTTGTAGCTACCAATGACCGTTTAAGGTGCCCATAAATGGCATTTAGCACCCACGAACCTGCCAGTTTCAACGCACTGGAGCTTATTCTCCAGCGGGCCGGGGCACTGGCACGGGCTGCGGAAGCGCATGGTACGTTCTGCGGTTCTGTCTGCTTGCTGGGGCCACAGGCGGCGTCCGAGTGGATTGCAGGGATACTCGCGGACGCGGATCGGAACGAGTTACTGGCGCATGAGTGTGCTGATGCGCTTTGGCAAATCGCCGGGTGGACCTATGAGCGTCTTGAGGAAGGCGACATGAGTTTCGTCATGTTGCTGCCATCCGATGATGAGGAGTTGGAACCGCGAACCGCCGAACTCGCCCATTGGTGTCAGGGGTTTATGCACGGCCTCAGCGTTGCCGGCGCAAACGATCCGACAGCGATAGCACCGATGGACAGCGGCATCGCGCAGGAAATCCTCCACGACTTTAGCGAAATCACGCAGGCAACGGTCGCCCCCGCCGCGCATGATATCGAAGATGAGGCTGCGTACATGGAACTTGTGGAGTATGTTCGAGCCAGCGTTCAGCTTCTGTTCGAGGAGACCGTCGCTCTACGGAGCGGGCAGTCACTGGCCAGCTCAAATCGACAATGAACGCTAAAGAATTCGCAAAGCGCCGGCGACAGCTGATGCGCATGATGGGCAAAGGCGGCATCTCCATTCTTCCAGCGGCGGTGGCAAAAATTCGCAATCGTGATGTTGAATATCCGTACCGCCAGGACAGCGATTTTTACTACCTGACCGGATTTGCCGAGCCCGAATCGGTGGCCGTGTTAGTACCCGGCCGCGCAGAGGGCGAATTTCTGATGTTTGTTCGAGACAAGGATCCCGAGCGCGAAGTGTGGGATGGTCGGCGCGCCGGTCTGGACGAAGCCGTTACCGAATACGGCGCTGACGATGCATTTCCAATCACCGATATCGACGACATTCTTCCCGGCATCATCGAGTCTTGTGAGCGGGTCTACTACACGATGGGGACGCATCCCGACTTTGACGGGCGTTTGATGAACTGGGTCAACACCCTGCGGGCGCAGGGACGGACCGGTGCCCATACGCCCGATGAATTTATTGCGGTGGATCACCTGCTGCACGACCTGCGGCTATACAAGAGCAGGGCTGAAATCAGCGCGATGCGTAGGGCCGCAAAGATCGCTGTAGCAGCGCACAAGCGTGCCATGAGCATCTGCGAACCCGGTAAGCATGAATATGAGATTGAGGCAGAATTCGCGTTCGAATTTCGGCGCAATGGAGTCTACCCATCCTATCAGCCTATTGTCGGTTCCGGTGCCAACGCCTGCGTTTTGCATTACAACGATAACAGCGACCGTCTCGAAGACGGCGAACTGTTACTCGTCGATGCCGGCTGCGAGTTCGACTATTACGCGTCCGACGTCACACGCACGTACCCGATCAATGGGCGTTTTAATGAGGAGCAGCGGGCAATCTACGACATCGTTTTGGAGGCGCAGAATGCGGCACTCGAGTGCGTCAGGCCGGGAAGCATGTGGCACGAGCCGCATGATGCCGCGGTCCGGGTGATTGCCCGCGGGCTGAAACGCCTCGGGTTTATCAAGGGTACGCTGGCAAGCCTGATTCGCGACGGCAGTTACCGAAAGTTCTTCATGCATCGCACCGGGCACTGGCTGGGCATGGACGTTCATGATGTCGGGGATTACAAAGTATCGGGCCAGTGGCGCGTGCTGGAACCCGGCATGGTGCTGACGGTCGAGCCCGGCATCTACATTGGCGAAAATCAACGCCGGGTTGCGAAGCGGTGGCGCGGCATCGGAATTCGGATCGAGGACGACATACTCGTAACCCGCGACGGTCACGAAGTCCTGACAAAAGATCTGCCGCGTGAGCCGGATCAGGTAGAAGCGCTGGTTGGATCGGCGCTGAACTGAGCACGGCACATGGGCCAAAAGCAAAAACAAGCCTACGACGTTGTCATTGCCGGCGGCGGCATGGTTGGTGCGAGTCTCGCCGTGGCACTGGCCGGACTCGATCTGAAGCTGGCACTGGTTGAAGCGGTACCGCTGGAGCATTCGGGGCAGCCGAGCTTCGACGATCGGACGATCGCTTTGTCGCGCGGCAGTCGACAAATTTTGGATTCGCTGGAAGTGTGGAACAGCATTGGCGAGCGCAGCTGGCCCATTCATAAAATTCACATCTCCGAACAAGGACGCTTTGGCACGGCCGTTATCGACGGTACGGAGCAGGGCGTCGGAGAACTGGGTGCGCTGGTGTCGGCCCGGGTGCTGGGCGAGGTTCTTTGGGCCCGCATCGAACAGCTCGATGCCATTGATGTGTTTTGTCCAGGCCGCCTGGTCGGCGTGCAAGCTAATGCCGATCATGTCACGGCGACAGTGGCATCAGCAGAGGCGGAGGCTAGCATCACTGCAAAACTCGTCACGGTTGCCGACGGTGCTCGTTCAGGTTTGCGCGCTCAGTTGGGCATCGGCGCCGATAGCAAAGCTTATGGGCAGACAGCGATTGTCGGCAATGTCGGCATTGACGCACGCTGGTCCGGTCACGTCGCCTACGAACGATTTACACCGCACGGTCCGATGGCGCTGCTGCCCGGGCGCGACAATACCTGCACTTTCGTGCTGAGCCGTGCGGAGGAGCTTGCGCCGACCGTCATGGCGCTGGACGACACAGCCTTTCTGCAGTTGCTGCAGCAGACATTCGGTTATCGGCTCGGCCGCTTTGGTCGTCTCGGCACCAGGCATGCTTACCCGTTACACCTGGTAACGGCAGAACGGGTCACGGCAGACCGGGCCGTAATCGTCGGCAATGCGGCTCACGGCTTGCATCCGGTCGCCGGGCAGGGGTTCAACCTGGGCCTGCGAGACGTCGCGACACTGGCCGAGATCCTTGCCGATGGTTTGCAGGATCCAGAAACAACGGAGGATGTTGGCAGCGCGGAGCAGCTTGAGCGCTACCGTGAATGGCGTTACCGCGACCAGCGCAACGTTGTCGCATTCACCGATGGCCTGATCCGTCTGTTCGACATCCCATCCGACGTCGCCGCCGTGGCGCGTGGTTTTGGTCTGCTGGCATTTGATCTGTTACCGGGCGCTAAGCGAGTTTTGGCACATCACACGATGGGCCTCAGTGGCACCCTGACGCGACTGGCTCGGGGACTGCCGCTGTGAGCGTTGCGGAACACGATGTCCTGATCGTGGGCGGCGGCATGGTGGGGTTGACTTGCGCCATACTGCTCGCGCAGTTCGCCAAGGATGCTGCTCGGAGCTTCAGCATCGGGATCGTCGAGACTTCACCACCGGCACCCGCGCCGCCCAGTGCCGATATTGAGCTGCGCGTATCGGCACTGTCGCGCGCTTCCCGGATGATACTTCAATTCAGCGGCATCTGGCCGACGATTGCGGCCACTCGCATCAGCCCGTACCAGCGGATGTGCGTCTGGCAGGCAGATGGTGCTGCCGGTAGCGCTCGCTCAATCAGTTTTGATGCGGCTGAACTCGGCGAACCGAACCTTGGTTACATCGTCGAAAACGGAGTCATTCGCAGGGCGGCATGGGAGCGGGTTAATGCTTTGGATAGCGTCAGTCTGCACCTTGCATCGGCGCCCGCGGAACTGCGGGAAGAAGCGGATGCGCTGGTATTGATCCTCGAGAACGGCGAGCGGTTGCGCACCCGGTTGCTCGTTGGCGCCGATGGAGTCCGGTCATGGGTGCGTCAGGCATTGGGAGTGCCGACGCGGGAGCGCGAATACGGCCAGCGCGCGATCATCGCGCACGTCGAAAGCGAGCGTTCGCATCGGAAAACTGCCTGGCAGCGATTCATCGCCGGTGGGCCGGTTGCACTGTTGCCGCTGGACGATGGGCGGTCATCGGTGGTCTGGTCATGCCCCGACGCCATGGCCACGGAATTGATGGCCGCCGACCAAAGAATTTTCGACCAGCGCTTAACGTTGGCTACCGACCAGGTACTGGGGAGCTTGACTACGACCACCCCGCGAGCCGATTTTCCGTTGAGTCTTGCTCATGCGGAGCGGTACACGGGCCGCCGCTACGCACTGATCGGCGATGCTGCCCATCGGGTGCATCCGTTGGCCGGCCAGGGCGCCAATCTCGGTTTGCTGGACGCAGCCGCGTTGGCGGAAACGCTGGCTGCGCAGCAGGCGTCGCTAGTGGTCGATCCGGGCGACCCGGTAATCCTGCGTCGCTATGAACGTTGGCGCAAAGGCGACAACCTGCTGACGATGGGGGTGTTGGACGGGCTGCATCGGTTGTTTGGTGCCGGCTGGGTACCGGCCGCACGATTGGGTGGGCTGGGCATGGGAATAGTCGACCGGCTGGCGCCGGTAAAGCGCCGCCTTGCCCTTTACGCAATGGGCGGCAGCGGTGACCTACCGGTGGCCGCTCGGTCCAGTTGAACAGCGATCGCTTACATTTGTCGACGGCAGTGCTGGTTTGCTCAAACGCTATTCGCTATCATGACAAGCTCAATCAACAAGCTTCGCAAGAGAGAGTCGCGGCATCCGACAGCGCGACCGCCGAAGGCGCAACTCGCTCGGAAACGCTCAGGCAAAAGGACTGCGAATCCTGATTGACTCTGGAGAGTGACCGGAAGGGCCGGTCCACCGAAGGGGTGCGGCAGGACCGGGACGGCACCGGGTTGCTCGATCTCTCAGGTTTCAGGACAGAGGGGCGGCAGGAAAGAACCTGCCGCCCCTTTTTTATTAAGCCAAGGAACAAACCAGTCACGAAATGGCGCTGCGAACCGGACTCTACGATCGTCACCGTGCCGCCAACGCGCACATGGTGGATTTCGCTGGGTGGGATTTGCCGCTGCACTATGGTTCGCAAATCGCCGAGCATCACGCGGTGCGTCAGGCGGCCGGGCTATTCGATGTGTC
>JAPUGB010000180.1 GCA_027293165.1 Gammaproteobacteria bacterium | reverse complement strand
TGCCGATACCGTGCTGCTCGATCTGTATGAGAAACAGCGGCAGACTGTCACACGCGATTTTATTCAGACGCAGTCGATCAAAAACAAGCAAAGAATGGAGCACGACGATGAAGAGTGGCTCCGTCAGGACCGGGAGGAAATTCGCAGCATCTGCAGCGATGACCAACTGCGACGGAAATTCCTGCTGGATCAGGCCTTATTCACGAGCCTTGCGGATGCGGACCGGATCTCGCTGTAACCGGAGTTGCCCCACGTCCGCGGAGCCATGCGTGCTGTCTATTGTGCCTTGCCGAAATCGGTGATCGGAAACGTATCGGTCGGTATCGTCGTCGTCTTCGCTTCGGTGAAGAACTCCATACAATCGCGGGCGCTGTCCCGACCGATGCCGGAATCCTTGTAGCCACCAAAAGGCGCCCGCAGATCGCGCGTGGTCGGCGTGTTAACCCAGATCGTGCCGGCCCGAATGCCCTGCGACGCCCGCATCACCGTCGGCAGGTCCTCAGACCAGATGTAGGCGACCAACCCGAAATTCGAGTCGTTGGCGATCTCGATCGCTTCATCCAGATCATCAAAAACGAGAAACGCTGCAAACGGGCCAAAAATCTCTTCCTGACAGACACGGGCACTGTTGCTCGGTGCCATCACAGCCGTGGGTTCAATGTAGAAACCGCGTTCGAATGCGTCGCTGCGCCTGCCCCCGGTAAGCAGTTCGGCTCCTTCCTGTTGCGCAATACCCACGTAGGACAATACCTTCTCCAAATGGGCCTCGTAACACAACGGTCCCAGCTCGGTGTCCGGGCTAAGCGGATCGCCAATACGAACCTTGCGGGAACGCTCGACAAATTTCTGTATGAACTCGTCAGCAATAGATCGCTCGACCAAAATTCGGGACCCGGCCAGACACTGCTGGCCATTATCCAAATAAATCGTCGACAATGAGCCATCCAATGCACGCTCGAGGTCAGCGGATGCGGTCACTATATTGGCTGACTTACCCCCGAGTTCGAAGGCGACCGGCTTCAGGTGCGCCGATGCGCTGCGCATGATCGCCCGGGCCGTCACCGTCCCGCCGGTAAATGAAACGACATCGACACCTGGATGACCGGTCAACGCTTCACCGGTCACATGGCCGCGCCCATTGACCAGGTTGATGACCCCGGGGGGAATATCGGTTTCGTGGATCAACTCCATCGCACGCGTGAGCGATAGCGGCGCGTATTCCGATGGCTTGATGACGCAGGTGTTGCCAAACGCGATGCACGACGCAATTTTCATCGTGCCCAGCCCCAGCGGGTAATTCCACGGACCAATCAGGCCCCCAACGCCGACCGGTTCACGAGTCACATAGGACAAGTAAGGCCTGGTCTGGGTATAAACCTCGCCTGTTGCCTGGCTGGCCACTTCAGCGAAAAATTCAAAATTTCGGGCAGCACGCGGTATGTGCACCGTCTTGACGTTGCGGATCGGCAAGCCAACGTTAACGCTTTCGAGGTAGGCCAACTCGTCGGCGTGTTCAATGATTTTGTCACGGATCTGCCGCAATATGCGGTTACGCTCATCCACACTCATGCGCGGCCACGGGCCGGAATCGAACGCACGCCGTGCCGCGCTAACCGCCGCATCGACCTCGTTTGCATCGGCCTCGTGCAAAGACAACAGCTCCGTCTCGTCGGATGGTGCGATGCAGGTAACGATTTCGGCGGACGCACTTTCCGGGACGGGCCGCCCATCAATGAAACCGGTCAAAACCGGCGGGATGTCAAAACGTTTCAGGTCTGCTACTTCCTTTGGATGTTGCATATCAGGCTCCGGCGCCAAACCTTACGAATCAATCCGCTCACTTTTCCGCCACGACCGCAGGCCATTCATTAATCGGCGTGTCGTAATTTCGAAATTCCGGCGCGACCACCAGGTTCACCGACACCAGCCTCGATTTCTCTTGCGCAAAGCCGGCCTTGACCGCCTCGCCGACCAAGTCCATGTCACGATAAACACCGGCAAAGGCTTCGTTGACGTTATAGGCTTCCCAAGCCGCCAGGAATGCCCGTAATGGAGTCATCTCGGTAAACAACGGGGGATCCATGTGCATCATGATGCCCCGCTGTTTGAGTAAGCGGCGACTCTCGGAAAAAATTCGATTGACGCCTTTCTTGGAGGTTTCATGCATCAGTAAGCCCGATGCGACGACGTCAAAAGACTCGTCATCGAAATTGGTTTGCTCGGCGTTCTGCTGGCTCAAGTGGATGCCTACGCCCATCGACTCCGCCCGAGCGTGGCCATAGCGAAGCAGTGCGGGTCCAATATCAATGCCGTGAACTTCGGCATTTGGAAACATCTTTTTCCACGGGATCGTGCTTGCGCCGGTCGTACAGCCCATATCCAGGATCCGTTTCGGGTCCGAATCAGGCATCATTTTGCGATATTGCGCCGCCAGCGATTGGCCCCAGTAGTCCATCTCCGGCCCGGTATAGCCCATCGAATACAGGTAGATGGCTCGATCCCACAGCGCGCCCGCCGCCACATCGTCGTCACCGTAATCGGTGTGGTATCCGCCAGGCTGCAAATGGATGTCGTAGCCGGTCAGGTAGTTGGGGATCTCCAGATCCGGGTCCAGCGTCAGCGTTCCACCGTGACCGCGTTTACCCACGAACCGCTTGGCCTTCTCGTTCAGCTCCGGGAGCTGTCGTTCAACCGAATCGATGACGCTATCCCACATCAGTTCCTGCGACGTTCTCTGCAGCGCACTGAAAAACTGATACAGATCGCTGTTGCGCATCGCCTCGCGCATTTCCGGGCGGGTGCCTGGCTCATGCCCATGCTTTGCTTCGAACGCCGACTTGATGGCGTCCGTGTACATCTCGGCGCAATGGGGTGCAATGTGGCTGGCAAGATGTCGGCGCAGCGACATGACGTATTCCTGGCGGCTCTGCTCATCGTGGGTGCGCCGGACCAGCAGATCGTGTTGAAGCTGATGTGCCATACGGCAATCTCGATTATTCGCTTGCGATGCCCGTCAAGTGTTCCGGAGCGATGAACGCTGGCTTCTGCAATGTACTTCGCTTCATTCTATGGTGCAGGCATTAGGCGAAGTTTCGGCCAACCGACCGCTGGTGCTATCGTATAGCCGCAAGCGGTGTGCTGCAAACCAGTAATCTAAGCGGGCATATCGGCCGCTACGAGCCGGGGACAATGAAGGATCTGAACATTGCAATTGTAGGAGCTGGCCTGGGGGGGTTGACTGCGGCAGCCGCGCTGCAGTCATTTGGCTTCAAAGTGGAGGTTTACGAGCAGGCCGGGAAGCTGGGTGAGATCGGCGCGGGAATCTCGCTGCCGCCGAATTCGACTCGAATACTGGAGCATCTCGGCCTGGGTGAAGCGCTGGCAAGTTTCGGCAATATCCCCGAGAGAACCATTGTCAAACACTACAAGACCGGTGACGTGTTGCTGGATCGACCCAGGGTCGGCTACCTGCAAAAATACGGCTGCAATTATTACTTCACGCATCGGGCAGACGTGCACGATATTCTGGCCGAGCTGGTAGTAAGAAACGACCCTGACTGCGTCCACGTGGATCATGCGGTAACCGACGTCATTGACCAAGGTGACCGCGTTGAGATCGGCTTTGCCAACGGCGGTACGGCCAGCGCCGATATCCTGATCGGATGCGACGGCATCCATTCGGTGGTCCGTGACCGCATGTTCAATCCGGAACCACCCGTGTTCACCAATCAGGTTGCCTACCGCAGCCTGGTTCGCTGGGCTGACCTGGAAGACGATCCCAGTGTCGATCTCGAAAGCATCCGGGACAGCGCCGTCATGACGGTCGGCCCGGATCACTGGATGAATCTGTATCCGGCCCGCCGCGACGATTTGATCAACTGCGTCGCTATGGTCAAGACATCAAAGTGGGAAGAGGAAGGCTGGTCGAATCGTGCCGACATTTCAGAGATCCTCCACGAGTATGCCGATTTTCACGCTGAATCGCGGGCCGTGCTGGGGGCGATCCCCGATGAGAATTCCTATAAATGGGGCATGTTTATCCGTAAACCGATGACCTGCTGGTCGACAGGGCGCGTGACACTGATGGGCGATGCAGCGCACGGCATGCTGAATTTCCTGGGGCAAGGCGCCGCAATGGCGATCGAAGACGGCATGGTATTAACCCGCTGTCTGGCAGCCTCACAAGACCATACCGAAGCGTTTGCGCGCTACGAGGCGGCGCGAATCGAAAGAACTCACGAAGTGCAGATCGAGTCCAACGCGAGAGGACCACGCCTGCAAACCCATCAGCCCGACCAATACACCAACAAGTCACATCGCAATGATGAGGACATGGGACTGTTCTATTACGACGCGATGACGGTCCCAATCTAATCGCAACAGCAGCTTCGGGCACTTCACGGCCGGGTTCCAGCCGGATTATTAATATTTCACGGCGCTGTTTTGTGATCTGCATCACACGACCCTCGCCTGCCTCGCATATATCCTTGGTTTGCCGCGATCTGTCGGTCAGCGCGAGCTAACTGCCCGACAGCCGCACACCGAAGATCGATTCGGGCTGCATCGGCCACGGATCAGGGAACTCAATATTGCCGTGGCTGAGCGTGTCAAATTCCTGGTATCGGTTCGTGAAGGCGCCCGCAACTTTCCATTGCTGCTGCAGAAGCCCGCGCTGGTGCGCCTATGGCTGATAACGGCCCGCCGAGCGTATATCGGGCTGGGTGTCGTCCTCATATTAATGACCCTCGCTGCGCCGCCTGCCGCCAGTTTCCTCGCCAACACCATTTATCCGGAAAAGCTGGTCGCGGAACCGGTGTTCTATTTCGTCAAGAGCTATCGATTTGTGTCCAACCCGCGGGGCGACCAGCTTTACCTGCAATTGCTAATGGGTAGCTGGGCAATAGGCTTGGCAGTTGTCGCGGGCTTGTTCCTCAGGCAAATTCCCAATGCGATCGCCCTGGGCAAAGATCGGGCTGAGTTCTTGCTCGCAAAGGCTGCGCGGTTGTCGGAAAGCGCGCCGGAAGACAGCATGAGATTCCGACTCATGGCCGAGGACCTGCTGGTGGAAGGTGGCGAGGTCACCGTATTGAGCGAACGCATCGGCAGCACGTTGCCAATTGGCGGCATCCCGTCCGGCAAGACGAATTTCATCGGGGACCACGACCGGTATCGTCTGGACCGCGTGGCCGGCGGCGGTGGTATGGGCACGGTATATGCCGGATATGACACCGTGCTGCAACGACTGGTTGCGATCAAGCAGTTGTTCCGGCACGTCGTCGTCGACGTGCATCAGCTTGGCCGATTTCGCCGGGAAGGTCTGGCGCTGGCCAAACTCAACCACAACCATATTGTTCCAATCTACGATCTGTTTGACGATGCCCAGTCCTTCTGGCTGGTCATGGAATTGCTTACCGGCGGCAGTCTGGACGAACGGATCAAAGAGCAGCAAAAACTGAGTGTGGCAGACAGCGTGGCTATCACGACTTGCATCGCCCAAGCGCTGGAATTCGCGCATAGCAAGGGCTTCGTGCATCGCGACGTCAAACCGATGAACATCCTGTTTTCCGCCGATGGAACCCCGAAACTGACCGATTTCGGCGCCGTCAAATTAGAAAGGTCGAGCTTCCATACGCAAGAGGGCATGGTCGTCGGTTCGCCTGGTTACCTCAGTCCCGAGCAAGCCAACGGAGCACCTGTGGACAATCGCAGCGACATCTACTCGTTGGGCATATCCTTGTACCAGATGCTCACCGGCAGGGTTCCATTCGAAGGAGATACAAGTTCGATCCTCGCGCAGCACCTGACCAAGGCACCGCGGCCGCCAAGGGAGCTGAATAAGAATATCCCTGGACAGCTGGAAAGCGTCATTTTGATCATGCTGGAGAAAAAGCCGGAATCCCGATATCAAAGTATCGGCGAATTCATGACCGCATTGTGTTATGCGGCCCCAACGAATCCGGAGCTGGCGCTAGGATAGAGTAGCGGTGACTTGAGACCGTCGGCGAACGCCCTCCATCCGGGACCGGATCGCGGACCACCGTTCGACCTGCCGCGCTTGCGCCCTTGTCTTTGGCGGTCAAGTCGGATTCAATGCGGTGCATAGCGATAATATGAACAATGCCTGCTGAACCAACCACCTATAGCGGTGTCGCCAGGGTGATCGCGGAAACCCTACAGACACACTACAGCGTCGATCCCGAACCGCTGTTTCGGCAAGCGGGGCTCGATCCTGCAGCCATGGCCAACAGTGATTTCCGTTACTCAACGGCCAAGATGATGAAGCTTTGGGAGGCGGCCGAAGCAACGACCGGGGATCCATGCATCGGACTGGTCGTGGGTTTTAACATCCGGCCAACGACATTTCACGCACTCGGGTTTTCGTGGCTGGCGAGCGCTACGTTGCTGGGTGCATTCCGGCGCCTGCGCCGTTTCTACCGCGTGATAGCCACGCTACCGATAACCATCACCATTCAACCGATTGACGACGGTTATGAGCTGGACGTGGTCTTTCCAGACCCGAGATATCCTCCGGAACCGATCACGATAGATGCGTTTTTAGCATCCATCGTAAAGTTGTGCCGAACAGCCACCAACGAGCATTTTCACCCTACAAAAGTGACGATGCTGCGCCCAGATCCGGGCCGCGCGGACGAATACATCCGGTCTTTTGCGGCACCGGTGCAGTTTGGTGCTGACCGAAACGCCCTGTTTTTCGACAAGGCGCTTTTGGAAGCTCCGGTACCTGGAAATAATCTCGAGCTTGCTCGTGAGACCGACAAAGTCATCGATCGGTACCTTGCAGCGCTCGAACCGCACCGGGTTTCCTCCGAGGTCAGACAGCTGTTGCTGCGGTTGCTTCCATCGGGTCAGGCGAGCCAGAAGACCGTTGCCCACAGGTTAAACCGCAGCACGAGCACGCTGCAGCGGCAGCTCCGCGCAGAAGACACGAATTATCGCGATATCTGTGACGCGACCAGAAAATCGCTGGCGAAGC
>JAPUGB010000018.1 GCA_027293165.1 Gammaproteobacteria bacterium | reverse complement strand
CCCGTGCCGAAACCGGCCCCCATTGGTAAGGTCCAGGTGCTGAATGGCACATTCGCCGGACGCGAGGTGGACCTGAGCAAAGCCCTGACGACTCTCGGGCAGCCCGGAGCTCAAGTGGTTGCAATCACTCGCCGCAACGAAGGTTTCTTTATCGTGGCGGTAGAAAACAAGAAAGGTAATCCAAGCGTCAACGGAGAACCGTTAAGCCAGAAAGCGCGAAAACTCGTCGATAATGACGTGGTCGAGTTGATTGGTATCAAGATGGGGTTTTTCCTCGGCTGATCCGGGCCGTACGCGACCGCAATTTTTCACCATCAACTATACGGTGCTTGGTACGCTGGCTCAGGCCGCACATCACTTCATAGGGTATCGTTCCGGCTCGCGCCGCAATTTCTTCGACGCCAGGATTCGATCCCCACAGCACCACGCGATCGCCCACGTCAGCGGCCGGCACATCGGTCAAATCAACCGTAATCATGTCCATCGACACCCGTCCGACCAGCCGGACCCGGTGGCCATTGACCACAACCGGGGTGCCCGTTTCCAGGTGGCGGGGATAGCCATCCCCGTATCCCACCGCGACCACGCCCACGACCGTTTCCCGGTCTGCCTGCCAGGTGGCGCCATAGCCAACGTGGGCACCCTTCAAGAGTGTTCGGATCGCGATCAGCCTTGATTCAAAGCTCATCGCCGGCTCGAGCCCGAATTCCCGGGCACTGCGGCCGGGAATCGGCGACACTCCGTACAAGGCCAGACCGGGACGCACCCAGTTTTCAGCCTTGTAGTTGAGCAGTGCAGACGACGTTAGCGTTTGTGGCCAAGCGAATACACCCGCGGAGTTGGCAATGCTCACGTCGCCGCTAAAGTCGCCCAGCGCCGCGCCAAAACTGCGCACCTGCTCCAGAGTCGTTCGGTCATTCGGGTCGTCCGCGCAGGCCAGGTGAGTCATAACCTTTGGGTCGGATTTCACCGCTGCACATCCCTTAAGCCGCTTCAGGCATGCATCCAGCGATTCGGTCTCGAAGCCAAGGCGCCCCATCCCCGTATCCAGCTTCAGCCATACTCCAACCGACTGCTCGGCTGGCAATGCATCCAACATGTGAAAGTGCGAGGGCTCGTGCACGACCAGATCCAATTCATGCTCAGCGGCAAGCTCCGCCTCGGCATAGTCCGCGCAGCCCTGAAGTACCAGAATCGGCTTGCGAATTCCCGCCACGCGGAGACTGGCACCCTCATCGACCCGCGCCACCGCGAAAGCATCCGCATCCGATAGGATTTGCGCGGCTTGAATCAGTCCATGCCCATAAGCGTTGGCCTTGATCACCGCCATGATTCGGCAGCCCGCGGCGGCAGTTTTGATTCGTTCGAAATTGTGCCGAATGGCGGAGGCGTTGATAACCGCAACGGCGGTTTCGGTCACGGAAACGCCTCGAGTTCGGGCACGTAATTATCGAAGCGAGTGAACTCGCCACGAAACGTTAAACGAAACTCTCCGATCGGACCGTTCCGCTGCTTGGCAATGTTAATATCCGCGATTCCCTTGCGGGGTGTGTCGGCGTCGTACACTTCTTCGCGGTAGATAAACGCAATCACGTCCGCGTCCTGCTCAATCGCGCCGGACTCGCGCAAATCTGACATCACCGGTTTCTTGTCAGTGCGCTGCTCCACACTTCTGTTGAGCTGAGACAACGCAATTATAGGCACCTGCAGTTCCTTCGCCAGAGCCTTCAATGAGCGCGAGATTTCGGAGATCTCAGTGGCCCGGTTTTCCTTGGTTCCCGGGACTTGCATTAGCTGCAAATAATCCACCACGATTAACTCCAGACCGTGCTCCCGCTTCAACCGCCGCGATCGGGCCCGCAGCTCCATTGGCGTCAGTGACCCGGAGTCATCTATAAATAGTGGAGCCTCGGACATTTGCTGAATAGCCCCGTTGATTCGCGGCCAGTCGTCGTCGCTAAACCGGCCGTTTCGCAGGTGCGACTGGTTGACCTGTCCAAGCGATGAAATCAAGCGGAAGGCGAGCTGCTCGGTCGACATTTCCATGCTGAAAATCGCCGTCGGCAGTTTCAATTTCTGACCAAAGGCAGCATTCTCTGCGATGTTCATTGCCATGGTCGTTTTGCCCATCGATGGCCGCCCCGCGATGATGACCAGGTCGCCTTTCTGGAGGCCCGCGGTCAACTGGTCGAATTCCTTGAACCCGGTGGGAACGCCGGTGATGTCACCCTTGGCCTGATGCAGCGTGTCCAGGCGATCGACAGTGTTTACCAGTACGTCCCTGAGCCGCACGAAACCCGCACCCTGCCGTTCACCACGCTCGGCGATCTCGAATACGCGCCTTTCGGCGTCGTCGACGATATCCTTGGCCAAGCGGCCTTCGGTTCTGTAGGCACTGGCGGAAATTTCGTTGCCAGCTTCGATCAGTTCGCGCAATAGCGCTCGTTCCCGCACGATATCGGCGTAGGCGACGATATTCGCCGCACTGGGGGTGTCTTTGGCGAGCGTGCCCAGATACCCGAGCCCGCCCGCATCGGTCAGCTGCTCACGCCGTTCGAGGAATTCTGAAAGGGTAACCGCATCGCGTGGTTCGTTGCGATCGGCAAGCTCCTGGATGGCAACGAAAATCAGCCGATGATCAGGGCGGTAGAAATCCGCCTCGGAGACTTTGCCGGCCACTTTGTCCCAGGCCCGATTATCGAGCATCAGTCCGCCCAGCAATGCCTGCTCGGCCTCCACCGAATTCGGCGGCACGTTAACCTGCTCGCTCAACGAGACATTCTGCTGTGATTGTCGGACTGGCTGTGCCACGGGTTGTGCGCTCGAACGGAAAATGGATCCGTGTCTTGTTCGCCTTATTCGTTGTGTGGGTCTGCTGCGTCTTCTACGCTTTCTTCACTATCCGGATTATCCGGATTATCCGGATCATCCGGATCATCCAAATAATCAGCACTTTCTTCGCCGATAACGGTAACCGTAATTTTAACGTTCACGTCCGTGTGCAGGTGAATCTCGATCTCATGCTCGCCGGTAGTGCGAACCGGTCCGTCGGATAACCTCACCTCACTGCGCTGCACGGGTACGTCAGCCGCCGAGCATGCTTCCACAATATCGATCGTGCCAATGGAGCCAAACAATTTGCCTTCTGCGCCCACGTTGGCGGTCAAGGTGAGATTTAGGCTTTCGAGTTGTGCAGCACGTTCGGTGGCCACCGTCAGTTCGTCGGCTTCGCGGTGCTCGAGCTCCGTCCTGCGCGCTTCGAAAGCCGCGATGTTATCCGGTGTCGCCAGAGTGGCCTTGCCTTTCGGCAGTAGAAAATTCCGGCCATAACCAGCATGCACCTTGACCAGATCACCGATGTTGCCAAGGTTGTCGACCTTCTCGAGCAGAATAACTTCCATGCTGCTTTTTTTTCTCCTTTTACAAACCTTGGCCTGCGGTTACCAATTAAACCATATCCTCGCGGCCAGGTCGCAGCCTGTACCAATTGTCGATAAAGCCGAGCGTTACCAGCAACGCCATCTCCGACATCCTCACTGCCGGCCCAAGAAACAGCGGGAAATACAAGGCAAGCCACCAACCTCTTGGCCACTGTTTGGACCAGGACCACCAGTAAACCACCGCAAGCCCTTGAAATGCGAAGCCTGTCCCGAGCACCAGCAGCACGTTTCCGGCAAGCGGCTGCAGCCCCAAAATCGCGGCTATACCAGCGATAGTCGCAAGGCCACCGATGACGTAACCCAGGTGGAGGTTCCTGAACATGGCGGCAAACGAACCGCCGTGTATCCCGCTGGCCCACCAGGTTCCCAGCAACAAGGCCAGCGAAAGCGCAACCAGCACGGCCGAGGCCATGATGCCGGCCATGATTGGCGCCAGCTGCTCCAATGACTCCCAAAATAACGGTTCGATGTCCACGCCGGAGGCCTGACGCGACACCTCGGCCAGCAGGTCCAGCAGGTCGCGCCAGAAAACGACCGGGTCGCCAATCCAGCCAACTAAGCCGAGCAACCCGAGTACGCTAACCAGAACCACCGCCTGCATTGCCAGCGTTAGTGATCGGTAACGTCCTACCAGGGAACCCAGGCCGATTGACGTGCACCAGACGACCAGCGCAGTCGTGATTTCCACGGCGGCGATGCCGGCACCCGCAACAGCCAGGACAACCGCAAGCACTGCCAGCGCCAGGAGGCAGTCGATCAGTGCTTCCCGTGGCCCTTTGACGTTGGCGACCAGCACAACGACCGCTGCGCTGATAAACCCTACCAGCGGCAACAGAAAGAACAAGGTGATACAACTCACCCGACGCAGCCGGTGGGCAACCACCCATGCGGCAAACCTAGCCACAGTTCACCTGCAACGGAATCCCCAAGCGCGCAACGGATGGTTGCTCAGTGCTTGTCCGTATAGGGCAGCAACGCCAGATAACGTGCCCGCTTGACGGCGGTAGCCAATTGGCGCTGGTAATGCGACTTGGTGCCGGTAATTCGGCTCGGGACGATCTTGCCGGTTTCGGTGATGTAATTACGCAGGGTATCGAGATCCTTGTAATCGATCTCCTTGACCCCATCGGCGGTAAATCTGCAGTACTTTCGGCGTCGGAAATATCTGGCCATTGTTCATTGCCTCCACACGGGTCATGCCCGGGGTGAATCGCTTAATTTGCCGCTCGCGCAGCCGGTTGCTCCGGAGGTTCATCCGAGGTGCCAGCGGGTTCGGCATCGGAGGTGCCAGCGGGCTCTGACTCGGAGGTGCCGGCGGGTTCTGAATCGGAGGTGCCAGCGGGTTCTGAATCGGAGGTGCCGACGGGTTCTGAATCGGAGGTGCCGGCGTCCTCACTCGGCGGTGCGCTGGACTCAGACGGCTCTGCAACTGGCTCCGCGGCCGGCTTCTCGGTCGGTGGTTCGGATCGATCTGCGGGTTTCTCGCGGGATTCGGCACGTTTTTCACGCCGGGCCGGACCCTCCGCCTCGTCATCTTCGCTTTTCGCCAGCGCCGAGGCCTCGGTAACGGCTTCGTCCCTGCGTATAACCAGGTGGCGCAATACCGCGTCGTTGAAACGAAACGCGCCGGTCAACTCATCCAGAACAGCCTGCTGGCACTCGATGTTCATGAGTACGTAATGGGCTTTGTGGACTTTGTTAACGGTGTGGGCCAACTGGCGTCGACCCCAATCTTCGAGCCGGTGAACCTGGCCACCGTCGGCGGTAATCATGCTTTGATACCGCTCGAGCATGCCGGGGACCTGCTCGCTCTGATCCGGGTGGACCAGAAAAACCACTTCGTAATGTCTCATTGTGTCTCCTTAAGGGTATCAGCCGCCCAAACTCATGGTGCGGCAAGGAGTCCCAGAGGGAGCGCGAATCCTACCGGAGCCGCTGACACCGCGCAAGCTCGAGCCGGCTTTATGTTGCGCCACGCTGCCGCAGGCACTCATACAGGCACACACCCGCCGCCACTGCCAGGTTCAGGCTGTCGACTGCGCCACGCATTGGCAGACGGACAAGCTGGTCGCAGCGCTCTCGCGTCAGGCGCCGCAAGCCCCGTCCTTCGCCCCCGATGACGAGCGCCGTGGCGCCGGAAGCATCGAGATCGAACAGGCTTTGTTCAGCAGCAGCGTCCGCACCGACAATCCAAATGCCCTGTTCCCGCAAAAATTCGATGAAACGTACCAGGTTACCGACCCGTGCCTGAGCCTGTAGTTCGGCGGCCCCCGATGCCACCTTGCTAACCACCGGGGTTAGATCGACGGACCGGTTGCGGGCCGTGACCACCAAATCCACTCCGGCAGCTTCCGCCGTGCGCAGACAGGATCCGAAATTCCGTGGATCCTGCACACCATCCAGAATCAGGATCAGCGGCTGCGCCAAGCCGCTGACGAAGTCCCGTGCCTCGCGCTCGCCCATGGCGGCGGTGTGTGCGATACGGGCTGCGACGCCCTGATGTTTGTCCGTTCCAGTAAGCGCTGCGAGCCGCTCCGCGTCACAACGCTCCAGGTGGACCGGCATGCCGCGCAATTCGTCGGCGAGCCGCGCATGGCGCTCGCTCCCAAGCTCCCGCAGCAGATAAACGTTGACGACCTGCCCTGTCTGCTCCTTGAGGGCTTGGCGCACCGCCTGGATGCCGTAAATAATCCGCTCGGATGCCTCAGATGACACGATCGATTACCGCGACCCCCGGCGCCGACCCGAACCACGTCGGCCGGTCCGGCCGCGGCTTTTGTTGACCGTAGCTTGATCAAGCAAGCTCAGATCGACTTTCGCATCATCGACGTCCACGCGAATCAGGCGCACTTTAACCTGGTCACCGAGCCCGTAACCGCGGCCGCTGCGTTCGCCGGCCAGGCGCAGCCCGCCATGCTCCAGATGGTAATAATCGTTGCTCAAGCTGGACACGTGCACCAATCCTTCAACGAACAATTCCTGCAACATGACGAACAGCCCAAAGTGGGTGACGCCGGTGACAACGCCTTCGAACTCCTGGCCAACCTTGTCCTGGATATAGGCACATTTAAAACGGGCCTCGACATGCCGTGCCGCATCCTCCGCGCGGCGCTCAAGCGCCGAACAATCGCGCCCCAGTCCCTCCATGCGCTGCTGATCATAGGCAAATGCCGCAGGTTTCTTTTTGTCGAGGATATGCTTAATGCCGCGATGAACCAATAGGTCCGGGTAGCGTCGAATCGGCGACGTAAAATGTGCATAAGAAGCGAGGCCCAATCCAAAATGGCCTGCGTGCCCGGGCTGGTAAACCGCCTGGGACATCGTACGCAGCACAGCAACGGCAAGTATTTGGAAATCCGGGCGTTCGCGCAGCGCCAGCAATATTTTGTTCATCTCCCGCGGTTGAGTCAGGGCCTGATCTGAGACCTTCAGGCCCAGTTCCTGCAACAGTAAGCGCAGATCCTCAAACTTTTCGGCTTCCGGGCCCGCATGCACGCGGTAAAGCGTAGACAGGCGGTGCTGCCGCAGAGATTTTGCTGCCTGCACGTTCGCCGCGATCATGCATTCTTCGATCAACCGGTGCGCATCGTTACGATGTCTTGGCGCGATGCTCTTGATCTGTCCTCGCTCGTCGACCTCAATTCTTACTTCGGGTAGTTCAAGCTCAAGCGCACCTCTACGCCGCCGGGCGCGCGTCAGCGCCCGGTAAACACCGTACAGGTTCTCGAGTGCCGGCAGCAGCGTGCTGAATTTCCGCCGCGCGGCCTGATCGCGTTCACCGATCGACGCATGCACCTGGTTATAGGTCAGCCGCGCTTTGGAGCGCATCACAGCGCGATAGAATTTCGACTTCAACACTTTGCCGTTCGCGCTCACGCGCATATCACAGGCAAGACACAGCCGATCCACTTTCGGATTCAGCGAGCACAAGCCGTTCGACAGGGACTCGGGCAACATCGGCACGACGCGGTCGGGAAAGTAAACAGACGTTCCCCGCAACCGTGCCTCGTGATCAATTGGATCGGCTGGCTTCACATACTCCGATACGTCGGCAATAGCTACAATGAGCCGCCAATCCGTGCCGTCTGGCTCCGCGAACACCGCATCGTCGAAATCCCGGGCATCGGCTCCATCGATCGTGACCAGCGGCAACTTACGCAGGTCGACCCGATCGACTTTGTCCGCAGAACGTACCTGATCGCCCAGGGCTGCAGCATCTTTGACGACTGCTGCGGGCCACTCCGCCGGCAGGCCAAAGCTCTCGATAGCCAGCGTCGTCGCCATGCCCGGATCGGACGGTTCACCGAGCACCTGAACAATCTTGCCGTGTGCCTCACGTTGTGCGGCGGGATAATCGGTGATCTTGAGCTTCACCATCTGGCCGTGTTTGGCGCCAGCGCGGTAATGGTCGGGAACCATGAAATTGTGGGGCGACCTCGCAGCCGCCTCGCGTACGTAGCCGACGCCGTGCTCGCGATGGTACTGACCAACCAGTATCGACTTGCCCCGCTCAAGTATTTCCACAACCGCCCCTTGGCGCCGATCCCCGCGCCCACGGCCGGCCAGGTGCACGGCCACGCGGTCGCCGTCCAGCAATGCCCGCATTTCGTGGTAGGGCAGATATATATCGTCTGAGCCGTCATCCGGCCTCATGAATCCAAACCCGTCGGGATGTGCCATGACCACCCCGGGCAAGGCATCGATTTTTTCCAGCAAACAGTATTCGCCACGCCGGTTCACCAACAGTTGCCCGGCTGTTGACATGCGTCCGAGACGCTTCTTCAGCGCCGCGACGGGCTGTTCCCCGCGAACATCGAGTTGCCTGGCGAGCTGGCCGATAGTCATCGGCGACCCTCGTTCTCCTAAGGTTTTGAGGATCGTGCCCGCATCGGGCACCGCGTGCTGGTAGCGCTTGGAGGTCGGTTTTGGGCGCGGCTTGTTCGAGCTTTTAGGACGCCCAGCCATCAAGCTCATCGTGGATTTCGGTCATGGTGGGCGCAAGCATAGCGGTTTGACAAGAATAAAGCCTGCCGGTACATTCCGCCCCGCATTCTGCGCCCGCAGCCCAGGTGGCGGAATTGGTAGACGCGCTGGCTTCAGGTGCCAGTGGGGGCAACCCCGTGGAGGTTCAAGTCCTCTCCTGGGCACCAGAGTTATATACAGCGATAGGCTTCAACCCGATCTCTGCAAACACGCCCTCGGGCGTCTCGTTGATAACGATCTTCCCCAGGAGGTCATGTAGCGCATTTCTGGCTTTTTCCAACTGATCGGGGTCTATTTTGGCCCGTCGATGCAGTCGCTCCAAGTCGCTGACGACTTCTCGCCAACGTGCGGCAAACCCAGGGATGATGTCAGGTATTTCAAGGCTCTCAGCTTCCGAGGCATTGAGATGCCTAACGAGTTCGTTTCGCTGCGTTTCGAGGGCAGCCAATTTCGCGGTCAAGGCATCCGACTGGCCGACTGTTACCAGAGTGTCCACAACGTCACTGATCTGCCGCTCGATCGTCGCCAGTTGATCCTGTAATACATTTGGGTCAGCACGTTTTTGCCGTTTTACCTCTCGCAACCGTTTCTGGGCCTGGCGAAGTGCGTCCTTGACCACGCTCGGTGCCAATAGTTTTTCTTTCACGCCTTCCAACAATCTCGACTCAACCTGTTGCCGGGGGAGCCGCCGCTTTTGAGCACA
>JAPUGB010000179.1 GCA_027293165.1 Gammaproteobacteria bacterium | reverse complement strand
CGTCGGTAAATGAGAGGTTTTTCGGAGGTCCAATGATTTCGAACGGCGAATCGGCAAGATCATCGGCAAGCTGATCGACATCCTGCACGATCAATTCTGACGCACTCCACCCGTAAGTGGTGTACGGCACATAGTCGGGATCGGCTGGCCACTCGATAAAGCGAAACATGAAATCGCTATCGCTGACCGGACTCAACAAAATAAACGAAGCGCCAATCATCGAATTCGCGTTCCACAGCGCGGCTTGCTTCGCCGACACGGCGCCTGAATCAGTGAGGCGATAACCCAGGAATTTCGAGTAGGCGACCTCGATGGCACCCAGATCAGGTGCGCGTACCGTAACGCAGGTAATTCTTCCCAGCGACGAGGGGCCCGGCTGGTCGGGCACCTTAGATTATGCCCTCGGACTTGAGTTCGGCGATGCGTTCTGCGGACAAATTCAGCAGCTCTCCATATATCTCTTCGTTGTGTTGACCGAGTTCCGGGCCTGGCGTTCGCACACTGCCGGGCGTTACCGAAAGTTTCGGTGCAACATTTTGCATACGGAGGTCGCCGAACTTGGGGTGCATCGTGGTAATGATCGCCTCGCGTGCCTTGAACTGCGCATCCTCGAGCATATCGGGCGCCCGATAAATTTTTCCCGATGGAATTCCATATTTTTCCATGCTCGATTCGATTTCGTCAGCATCGAGTGTTCGAGTCCAGGCGGCAACGATTTCATCCAATTCCTCCTGATGCGCCCCACGTGCGGCGTGCGTCGCGTAGCGTTCATCCTTGGCGAGTTCGGGTTGTCCCATCGCTTCGGCTAATCGGCCGAACACGGTGTCCTGATTGGCGGCGATCAGTATCATGCTACTGTCTTTGGTCGGGTAGACATTCGACGGGGCCACATTTGGCAGAATCGCGCCTTGTCGCTCACGGATATATCCAGCCTTGTCGTATTCCGTGATCAGCGATTCCATCATGTTAAGCACTGCTTCATAGATTGCTGAATCGACGACTTGGCCTTCGCCAGTGCGTTCCCGATAATGCAGTGCGGAAAGCGCGCCGATACATGCAAAAGTTGCGGCCAGCGAATCGCCAATACTGATGCCCATACGACTCGGGGGCGTGGACGGATCGCCGCAAACGTATCGCAGGCCGCCCATGGATTCGCCAACGGCGCCAAAACCGGCGCGTACTGAATACGGACCGGTCTGCCCATAGCCTGACACTCGAATCATTATCAGACGCGGGTTAATTTTTCGAAGCTCCTCATAAGAAAGGTTCCATCGTTCCATCGTGCCGGGGCGGAAATTCTCCAGTAGAAAATCGGCCTTGCTAATGAGATCTCTGGCCATTTCCTGGCCTTCCTTAACTCGCAGGTTCAAAGTGACGGACTTTTTGTTGCGGGCGATTACCGGCCACCACAAGGACATGCCATGTTGTTTTTCCTGCCCCCAATCCCGCATCGGATCGCCTTTCCCCGGTGCCTCGACCTTGATCACTTCAGCCCCGAAATCGCCCATCAGCTGGCCGCAAAACGGGCCGGCCAGCAGCGTACCCATTTCGATTAGTCGGAGGTCAGCTAAGGGACCCTGGGACGGTATTTGCTCTTTTGTCATATGCAAGTCCTTAGTCAACTGTCGGGGCGCCAGCAGATGGCTGCCAGCGCTTGGTTAAACCCGCTAAGCCAGCCAGCGGCTGCTTGATTCGCTTGATGTTGTATAAGCGATGGCCTGGTATACAATAGCTTTTTTTGGTTTCGCTGCAAGGGCGGTAGAGCGTGGCAACAAACGCGGTTTCCATCATCGAAGTTGGACCCAGGGACGGGCTTCAGAGCGAACCCGAGATCCTTTCTACTTCAGTGAAGCTCGAGTTTATTCGCCGAGCTATCGACGCAGGCATCCGGCGCATGGAGGTGACCAGTTTTGTGCATCCAAAACGGGTACCTCAAATGGCCGACGCCGAGGATGTCATTCGGGGCTTGCCCGACCGGGATGATGTAATTTACATCGGTCTCGTCCTTAACAAGAAAGGCTTCGATCGGGCACGGGATGTAAACATTGATGAAATCGGCATGGCGGTCGTGGCCAGCGATACCTACAACCAGCGCAACCAGGGCGTACCAACGAGCGAGTCGATCAAGGCGTGGCTTGAAATTTCGACGAAGGCGCGCGCCGCGGGTATTCGCGCCAATGTCATGGTTTCATCCGCGTTCGGCTGCCCGTTCGAAGGCGAAGTGCCGGTTGCGAGGGTTGTGGAAATCGTCAAACAGATTGTGGACGGGGAGCCCGTGGATCTCGGCATCGCCGACAGCATTGGTGTGGCCGTTCCGTCGCAGGTCACGGACTTGCTGGGCGCGGTTCAGGAGATCGTGCCGGATTTACCGATACGTTGCCATTTCCACAACACCCGCAACACCGGCCTTGCAAACGCACAGGCTGCATTAGAGGCTGGGGTTGCGTCACTGGATGCAAGTATTGGCGGAATTGGAGGGTGTCCGTTTGCACCGGCGGCCACCGGCAACATTCCGACGGACGACCTGTTGTATATGCTCGACCGGTCGGGTGTGCAAACAGGCGTGTCACTGGACAAGATTATCGAAACCAGCAACTGGTTGCAGGAACAGCTCGGAAGAAGTGTTCCTGCGATGTTGCCAAAGGCCGGGATCTTCCCGCAAGTCGCTGACCAATATCGTGCCGCTGGCTGATTTGGCTGCGCTGGGGGTTGGTCTCGACGTCTAAATCGCTGGTAAACAAGAAGACATAAATCCGGCTATCGGACATTTTGTTATGCCTGTCGGGTGGTTTATCCAGCCGCGGTGCGGCTTTTTGACTACATGGGAATAGCAAGGGGACAGCATGAGTTACCGTTTAGGCGTGGACGTGGGAGGTACCTTCACCGATCTCCTGCTTGTCAATGAGGAATCCGGAGATACATTCACGGCCAAGGTGCCGAGCACGCCGCGCGATTCATCATTAGGCGTGATGAACGGTATCGAGCGGGTCTGTAACTCGGCCGGCATCGATCCGGAAAAGATCACGCACGTAATGCATGGCACTACCATCGCAACTAACACGATTCTCACCGGTACCGGCGCCAAAGTAGGCCTGGTAACTACTAAAGGCTACGGTCAGGTGCTGCAAATTGCGCGCTCATTTGTTCCCGGTGGACTCGGTGGCTGGGTGATCTATAACATGAGCCTGCCAATTGCGCCGCTGGCCCTGACCATCGAGGCCGACGAACGGATCGGCGCTAAAGGTGACGTCGTTGACAAGCTCAAGACGGCCAAGCTCAAAAAGGATTTACGGGGCCTGAAGAAAAAAGGCATCGAAGCACTTACGGTCTCCCTGATTAATTCATTTGCTAACAGCCGGCATGAGAAGGGTGTGGCCAAAGTGGCCAAAGAAGTAATGCCCGACGTGCCGGTTTCGCTGTCGTCCGACGTGGTTCCGGAGATGCAAGAGTACGAGCGGACGATTACGACAGTGGCGAATTCATACGTCCGCCCGAAAGTTTCCACTTATATGCATAATCTGAAGCGTCAGCTGAAGAAAAAAATGAACGACGTGCAATTGCACGTGCTGCGGTCCGATGGCGGCTTGTCATCGGCAAAAGGCGCGGAGGCCTATCCGGTCAACCTGTTGATGAGCGGGCCCGCCGGAGGTGTATCCGGAGCAATCTGGATTGCGACTCAGGCAGGGTTCCAGAACTTGCTGACCTTCGATATGGGTGGTACTTCGACCGATGTTGCGCTGGTCCAGGATGGCAAAGCGCAACTGCGCCGTGAAACCACCGTCGGCGACGTGACTGTGCGGGCATCGTCGGTGGACGTGCGTAGCGTAGGGGCCGGTGGTGGCTCCATTGCTCACGTACCGGAACTGACTGGCGCGCTGCGCGTAGGTCCCGAGAGCGCGGGCGCCGATCCGGGTCCTGCAGCCTATGGCATGGGTGGCAGCTTGCCGACCGTGACCGACGCAAACGTCGTCCTGGGTTACCTGCCGAGCCGCGAAGTGCGTCTGGGCGGGGACATGGTTATTCGCCGCGACAAAGCGGAACAAGCGGTGCAGACGATTGCCGATGCGATTGGTCTTCCACTCAAGCAGGCGGCAGCCGGAATCATCGATATCGTCAACGAAAACATGTACGGGGCATTGCGCCTGGTTTCGGTGGAGAAAGGCTACGATCCCCGGGACTTTGCGCTGATCGCTTTCGGCGGGGCCGGTCCGCTGCATGCCAATGCGCTTGCCAAGCTGATGAGTTCCTGGCCGGTGATTATTCCCCCGGGACCCGGTGTACTCTGCGCCTACGGTGACGCCACGACCCGGGTTCGCGATGAGGCCTCACGCACCCATATTCGTCGATTCGGCGAAACAACCGCGAAGGAGGTCGTCGGAATATTCAAGAAGCTGGCGAACCAGGCGGCCAAGACGCTGGACGCGGAGGGCGTGCCGCGCGAGGAACAAACGACGACCTTCCAGGTGGATATCCGGTATCACGGCCAGGGCCTTTTGTTGACCGTTGATTTCGAGTTGGACGACCTGGAAAAGGACGGGTTGGACGTGATTGGTTCGAAGTTCAATGATATTCACGAGCACTTGTTCACGTTTGCTCTACCGGAGGACAAGGAACTGGTGAATTTGCGGGCCGTTGCCGAAGGCAAGGCCACGCATATCGAGGCGCTTGGCGTGCCAGAGGGCGGCGAAAATCCGTCGAAGGCCGAGTTGGCCAGGCACAAAATGTTCGTGGACGGCAAGGACCAGCAGGGTACCCTGTATGACCGAGCCAAGCTGCGGGCCCGGAACATCATCAGGGGTCCTGCGATAGTCCTCGAGATGGATTCCACCACCGTCATTCTTCCCGGTCACGTCGGCAAGGTCGACAAACTGGGCAATATCCTCATTACCCCCGAAGATTAAGATTCAGCGGAGACGCAGCAATGCCAGCACAGATTATTGAAACCAGGCCAAGGCCGTTTAAGCGGGTCAAGCTGGATCCGATTACTTTGGATATCATTGAAAATGCCATGCTTAACGCGCGGTGGGAAATGGATGCCGTGCTGTTCCGCACCGCGATGTCGCCGGGTATCCGCGAGCAGCACGATGAGTTTCCGATGATTGCCAACCTCGACGGTAAAATGGTCGTGGGCCAGTTCGGCAGTTTCATCTACGGATTCAAAGCGGCTTATGACGGGACGATCGAAGAAGGGGACATGTTCCTGACTTCCGACCCGTATACCTGTAACGGTGCCGTCAGCCATGCCAATGACTGGCTACTGCTGAGGCCGATTTTCAAGGACGGTCGGCTGATTGCCTATGCTTCCATGTTCGGGCATATGACGGATGTCGGGGGTAAGGTCCCCGGCAGTCTGCCCACCGATGCGCGGCACATCTTCGAAGAAGGCATTCGGGTGCCGCCAACCAAGATTTATAAGGACGACGTGTTACAGAAAGACATTCTGGAACTCATTTTACATAACTGTCGCTTGCCTCACTGGAACCGCAGTGACTTTAACGCGATTGTGGCGGCCATCCGGACGGCCGAGAAGCGGGTCCTCGAGATGGCGGATCGATTCGGTGACGACGTGTTCTATTCGGCCCTAGAGGATTTGCTGGACCGGAACAAGCGGGCCATGGGCAAGCTGATCAAAAACACGGTTCCGACCAAGAAGCAGTTTTTCGAGGATTACATCTGCGACGACGGGATGGGGATGGGCCCGTACAAGATCAAATGTGCAATGTGGCGTGAAGGCGACAAGGTCATATTTGATTTTGACGGCACTGATCCGCAGTCCATCAGTTCGGTGAACTTTTTGTTGAACGAGGAAATGTTCAAGATGTTCTGCGGCGTCTACATGATCATGGTGTTTGACCCGCAGATCATGTTTAACGATGGATTCTACGATCTGATGGAGGTGCGGATTCCGGAAGGCACGCTGCTCAAGCCACATGCGCCAGCCGCTTTGTCGTGCCGTACTCATGCGCTGGGACGAATCTTCGATATTCTCGGCGGACTGCTGGGGCAGGGCAATCCTGACTTCCTGTGCGCGGCGGGATTTTCGGACAGCCCGCACTTCATGTACTCGGGCTATCACGAGACCGGTGAGTGGTACCAGCTGTACCAGATTTTATTCGGCGGCGTGCCGGGCAAGCCTTCCGGCGACGGTCCGGACGCGCACTCGATGTGGCCGAGTTTTACGAATGTCCCGTGTGAATTCCTCGAGAGCCATTTCCCGCTGCGCATCGAGGTCTATGAAACCCTGACGGACACCGGTGGAGCGGGTCTGCATCGGGGCGGCAATGCGCTGCGAACGGGG
>JAPUGB010000178.1 GCA_027293165.1 Gammaproteobacteria bacterium | reverse complement strand
ATGCGCTACGCTGTTGACCAGTGCGACATCGCTTTTAAGTTGAGTCTGAACTTCACGGTTGATGGCCGGCCAGTCGTCGTCGAGCAGTGCGCGAACTTCCTCGAGGTCGAAACCACCGGTCTGTGTCTGTACGAGGTGCATCTTGAAGACGATAATGCCTTTGATGAGCGGCCCTGTAAAACTCTGTGTCGCACTTGCGCTGATCGTCCCGCCGACGGCAGCACCGGCGTTCGGTCCCGACGGCCACTTGATAGTCGGGTATGTCGCCGATGAACACTTGTGCACCGGGACCCGCGGGGCAATCAAGCCACTGATGGGCAGCTACAGCCTTGGCGAGACCGGTGCCTGGGCCGACCAGCTCCGCTCCGATCCGGAGTGGGACCAAGCCAAGCCATGGCATTACCTGAACATCGGCGACCGGCAGTCCATCGCGAATCGACGGCGCGCACCGCAAGGCGATGTGCTGACCGCAATCGACAATTTCTATCGCCAGTTACAGGACGAGTCGCTGGATAGCCAGACGCGGGCTGAGGCGCTGCGCTTTGTCGCGCATTTCGTCGCGGACGTGCATCAGCCGCTGCACGTGGGCCGGCCCCAAGATCAGGGTGGTAACCGCATCAGCGTGCGCGTGGGCGACGATTCGACCAACCTGCACGTGCTGTGGGACAGTTACCTGATCCTGCAGGAGGGCCTGGAACCGCTGGACTACGCGCAAAAGATCGGACCGCTGGCGGACGGCCACGTCGAGGCCTGGCAGGCCTCGAAGCCGCTGACTTGGGCGGTGGAATCGCAGCAGCTGCGGCCCAAGGTTTACGCCTATGGCCAACCGGACAAGGATGGGTCATTGCGGCTGACGTCCAGCTATGTGGCGGCGAGCCAGGACATCATCGAGCGACGCCTGGTCCAGGCGGGCGTCAGGCTGGCCGGCCTGCTCAACGCGATCTATTGCGATGCCCCGCCTGCGAAGTTTGGCGCTGGCGGCTAAGCCATTGATAATGGCGGCCTGAATCATTAGAATTCCGGCTCTTTTCAGGCCAACCCGGGGCCCCGACGGAGACCTTGATGTACGCCGTATTCAGAACAGGCGGTAAGCAATACCGCGCCAGCAAAGGCGATACGCTCAAAGTGGAGAAGCTCGATGCCGCCGAGGGTGATAAAGTCGAATTTGCCGAGGTGCTGCTGGTCGGCAATGGGGCCAGCGTCAAGATCGGTAATCCGCTGGTTGCCGGCGGCAAAGTCCAGGCCACGGTTCTGACCCAGGCCAAAGCGAAAAAGATCGAGGTCATCAAGTTCAAGCGCCGGCAGAATTACTATCGCAATCGCGGTCACCGCCAGCATTTCACTTTGCTGGAGATCACCGGGATCGCCAGCGGCGCAGAGAAGAAGGCGGCCGTAAAGCCGGCCGTGGATACGGTGCCGGAAGCCAAAAAGGCGAGCGCGAAGAAAGCCATAGCCAAAAAGGCAACGGCCAAGAAAGCGGCAGCCGAGAAGACAACGGTCAAGAAAAAGGCGACCAAAAAAACGGCAGCCAAGAAAACTGCCGCGAAGTCGGCCGCTAAGGCACGCAAGGAGTAATCGGCATGGCACACAAGAAAGCAGCGGGGAGCTCCCGTAATGGCCGCGATTCAGAATCCAAACGCCTCGGCGTCAAGCGCTTTGGCGGTGAGCAGGTTCGGGCCGGCAACATCATCATCCGGCAGCGCGGCACGCCAGTTCATCCCGGCGTCAATGTAGGCATGGGTCGTGACCACACGCTGTTCGCGAAGGTCGCCGGCGCGGTGCGTTTTCATCATCACGGGCCAAAACATCGTCTGTACGTTAGCATCGTGCCCAAAGACGCCTGAGTAGGAACCCGTTCAACCGAAAAGCCCCGCGTTGCGGGGCTTTTTTTTGCCGGTAGGCGGCGGCCTCACCGGGCCACCGAAAACTAGGTAAAATATGCTAATTTTTCGTCAATCGTGGTTGAAACATCTATGGATAGTAAGGATCGCAAAATACTCGAACTATTGCAGCAAAACGCGATGTATACGGCCGGGGAGATCGCAGAACGCGTCGGGCTGACGACGACCCCGGTCTGGCGACGGATTCAGCGACTCGAGGAAGAGGGGTATATTCGTGACCGGGTGGCGTTATTGGACCGCGCCAAGATGAATGTTGGTATCACCGTCTTCGTCGCGATTCGCACCAGTCATCACTCCAAGGATTGGCTCGACAATTTTCGCGACACCATGCTCGGCATACCTGAAATTGTCGAGGCGCATCGACTCAGCGGTGAGGTTGATTACCTGCTGCGCATCGTGCTACCGAGTATCGAGGACTATGATCGGGTGTATAAACGCCTGATCAACGCCGTCGAATTTCTCGACATCAGTTCGAGCTTCTCGATGGAAGAACTCAAATGGACCACGGCGGTGCCGGTGTCTCATGTGTAAGCCATAATTCGGCACGGGTACACGGCGAGGTTTCGGCTCGCATGGTTCGGCATCGGAATAACGGTCTCCGCAACAGATGAAATTTGTAGACGAAGCCACACTGTTTGTCATTGCCGGTAACGGCGGGTCCGGTTGCGTCAGTTTCAGGCGTGAAAAATACGTTCCGCGCGGTGGCCCGGACGGTGGCGACGGCGGTGACGGTGGCAGCGTTTTCCTCGTAGGGCGGGGCGGCCTCAGCACGCTTGCGGATTTTCGGGTGACCCGCAAGTTTAAAGCCGGCAACGGCGAGCAGGGCGCCGGGCGCAATCGCACCGGCAAAAGCGGCGATGACCTTACGGTCGACGTGCCCTGTGGTACGCACGTATATGAACGGGATACCGGTGAATTGATCGGTGACATTACCGTCGATCAGCAGCGGTTGCTGGTCGCGGCCGGTGGCCACGGCGGCAAGGGCAATACCCGGTTCAAGAGCAGTACCAATCGGGCCCCGCGGCGCTCGACGCCAGGGACCCCCTGTGAGCGGCGGTCGCTGCGCCTGGAATTGACGGTGCTGGCCGACACGGGTCTGCTCGGTATGCCGAACGCCGGCAAGTCGACGCTGATTCGGGCTGTGTCAGCAGCCCGGCCGAAGGTGGCGGACTACCCGTTCACAACGCTGTATCCAAATCTGGGCGTGGTGGCGGTCGAAGCGTATCGCAGCTTCGTCATGGCCGACGTGCCCGGCCTGATTGGCGGTGCGGCCGAGGGCGCCGGTTTGGGAACCCGCTTTCTGAAACACCTGGACCGGACGCGGGTGCTGCTGCACCTCGTCGACATTGCGCCAGCGCCCGGGACCAGTGATCCGGTCGACGATGCGCGGGCGATTCTGGCGGAGCTTGAGCACTTCAGTTCCGAACTCGCGCAGCGCGAGCGCTGGCTGGTATTGAACAAAATCGACCTGCTAAGCGAAGCGGAGGTGGCGGCAGCGGAACAGCGCTTAACCGCAGCGTTGGCCTGGTCCGGCCCGCTATACCGGATCAGTGCCCTGACCGGCGAAGGCACGGCCCGCTTGACCGGGGACGTGATGAACCGGATAGAGGAATTGGATGCCGCCGCGGCGAGCGCAGATCAGAGTGCGTGACGCGCCGGGCCGGCGCGGTAGGCTTAGTCGGTGCCGAGGGACCTGATGGACTTGTTCAGCCGACTCTTGGTGCGTGCCCCTTTGTTCCTGTGGATGATCCCTTTGTTGACCATCGTGTCGATCTCGGGTACGGCCTCCTTGTAGAGGCTGGCGGCCTGCTCGGCATCTCCAGCAGCGGCGGCTTTCTGGACTTTCTTGATGGCCGTCCGCATACGCGAGCGCAGGCCCATGTTGTGTATCCTGCGGCTCTCTCCCTGGCGGGCCCGCTTGGCCGCTGATTTGATATTTGCCAACTGCTTGTCCTGTTTTGTATCGATATTAGTTCTGCCGGGCCGTAGCCCGGAAGGCGCGTATTCTTGGCTGTCGCCGCATCCTTGTCAACCCGATCGCAGGCGACCGAAGGGCATCCTTGCTTAACTGCCCTTCGCCGTCCCTGGCTTCGGGCAGATCGGCGCCGACTGGCTTCGACATCCATGTCGCGCCAGCCGGCGACGACGCTCGGATGCCCTCGGCCGCCCGCGGTCGGCACCGCGCCGGAAGTGAGCGATGGGTTATTGGCTGCAGGTGCCGGGTGAATGCGAAGAGCGCATTAGCGCCAGCGTAGCGCCGGAGCATTTGCGCGGCGCCTGTCAGCCGAGCGGGACGAACTCCCGGCGCGGCGCTGGCGTCTTGGCGCCGCGCAAATCGCGATGATGCGGGTTAGACTTGCCGCGCCATGACTGACAACGCTCAGCCATCCGGGCCTTCCGCGCCTGGCCCGCGCCTGCTCAGGTCCACCGTCGCGGTCGGCGGCATGACTATCCTGTCCCGGATCCTGGGGTTGGTCCGCGACATTGTCTTTGCCCGGTTTTTCGGTGCTTCGCTGGTCATGGACGCTTTTTTTGTGGCGTTCAAAATTCCCAATATTTTCCGCAGATTTTTCGCCGAAGGGGCATTCTCTGCGGCGTTTGTGCCGGTGTTTGCCGAATACGATGAAAGGCGCGATCGCGCAGAAGTGCAGGAACTGATCAACCGGGTGACCGGTACGCTCGGACTGGTGTTGTTCGTGTTTACTGCGATCGGCGTCATCGCAGCGCCGGCATTGATAGCGGTGTTCGGCATGGGCTGGTTATGGTCGCCGGCGCCGGAAGACGCCGACAAGTACACGTTGGCAGTGGACATGTTGCGGTTCACTTTTCCGTACCTGTTCTTTATATCTCTGACGGCACTTGCCGGGGGAATTCTCAACACCTATCACCGTTTTGCAGCGCCGGCGTTCGTGCCGGCGTTGTTGAACGTCGTGCTGATCATATTTGCCGTCTGGATCGCGCCATATTCCGACCGTCCGGGTATTGTTTTGGCAATTGGCGTGTTTACAGCCGGCCTGGTGCAACTGCTATTCATGCTGCCGTTTCTGGCAGCGGTGCGATTAATGCCAGTGCCACGATGGGGCTGGCGTGACCCGGGCGTGCGCCGGATCGTGCGGCTGACCTTGCCGGTGATCTTCGGGTCGTCGGTCGCGCAGATCAGCATTCTGTTCGATACGCTGATTGCTTCGTTTCTGGTGACCGGCAGTATCAGCTGGTTGTATTTCTCGGATCGCTTGATGGAGTTTCCGCTGGGTGTGTTCGGCATTGCCCTGGCAACGGTGATTTTGCCGAACCTGTCCCGGCAGCACGCGGCGCAGTCGACCGAAGCCTTTGCCGCGACGCTGGATTGGGCTGTGCGGCTGGCAATATTGATCGCCGCACCGGCCGCGGTTGGGTTGTTCGTGCTGGCCGGGCCGGCCCTGGGCACGATTTTCTATGGTGGCTTATTCGACGCCAACGACGTCAACATGGCACGCCTGAGCTTGATGGCCTATGCGGCCGGATTGCTGGGCTTCACACTGGTGAAGGTGATGGCACCCGGCTATTTCGCCCGCCAGGAAACGCGCGAACCGGTCCGGATTGGCGTGATTGCGTTGGCGGTCAACATGGTACTGAACATCGCACTGGTCGTGCCGTGGGTCCGCAGCGGTACGGCGGGCCCCCACACCGGGCTCGCACTCGCAACCTCGATAAGCGCCTTTGTCAACGCCGGCTTACTGTACCGTGGTCTTTACAAGGCTGGGATACTGCGGCCCACCCCCGGCTGGTCGAGATTGCTGTTAAACGTCGCCGTGGCCTGTGCCCTGATGGGGGCACTTATAATTTATTTCCTGCCGCCACTCGAACTGTGGCTGCAATCGCCCGTGCTGACGCGATGCCTGTGGCTGACGGTGGCGGTGGTTGGCGGAGCGACGGTCTATGTCGCGGCGCTGTTCGCCATAGGGGTTCGGCCCGCCGATTTCCGTATCAAATCCTTCGACCACTCCGCATGATTGGTGGATGCGTTGTTACAATATGCGCTCGGCGCGGCGCTATCCGTAGTTTTAATGAGCATGAATCTGATTCGAAGACCGGGAGACTCCCGTCAGTCGCTGCTGCCGGGTTGTGTGGCGAGCATCGGGGTGTTCGACGGGCTGCACCTGGGCCACCAGTTGATTCTGCGCCGCTTGCTGGACGAAGCGGCAGCGCAGTCGCTGCCGTCGTTGGTGTTTTCGTTCGAGCCAACGCCGAAAGAGCATTTCAGTAAGGGAGTGCCCCCCGCGCGCTTGATGCGCTTTCGTGAAAAATTCAAAGCGCTTGATGCGGCCGGGATAGACTGGTTTTATTGTCCGCGTTTTGAAGCATCATTGGGGTCGCTGGAACCTGACGCGTTCGTCGAACGCTTGCTGGTGAAGCTGCTCGGGGTGCGCCACCTGGTTGTCGGTGACGACTTCCAGTTTGCGCGTGGGCGCAGCGGCACGATCGCGGATCTGGTCAGCGCCGGGTCCCGGTACGGGTTCACGGTGGAAGAAATCGGCAGCGTGGTGCAGGACGGTTTGCGCGTGTCCAGCACCGCGGTGCGGGAAGCGCTTTCCGCCGGTGAACTCGACCATGCGCGCCGCTTGCTGGGCCACTACTATCAAATGTCGGGGCGCGTCGTTGACGGGCAGAAATTGGGCAAGACCCTCGGGTTTCCCACCGCCAACGTCAAAATGAACCGCAAGCTTAGCCCGGTCAGCGGAATCTTTGCTGTGCGGGTCGCTGGGCTGGGTAGCGATTTGCTCGATGGGGTCGCCAACGTCGGGACGCGCCCGACCGTCGGCGGTATAGAGCCGTTGCTCGAAGTGCATATTTTCGATTTTGATCGGGACATCTATGGTCAGTACATACAGGTGGATTTTGTGGCCAAGCTTCGGGAAGAAGAACACTTCCCGGATCTCAAGAGCATGCAGGCACAGATGCACGTCGACGCGGCCCAGGCGCGCGGGATTCTGACCGCCGCCTGAGCAACTCACCTACCGGACTCTTTTGCCGTGACGGACTACAAAGACACCCTAAATCTGCCCAAAACGGCCTTCCCGATGCGTGCCGGCTTGGCGCAGCGCGAACCGAAAATGGCGGAACATTGGCGCGAACAGGATGTCTACGGGCAGATTCGCGCCAAAGCCAAAGGCCGGGAAACCTTTGTCCTCGTCGACGGCCCGCCGTATGCCAACGGTGAGATTCATACCGGCCACGCGGTCAACAAAGTCTTGAAAGACATCATCGTCAAATCACGCACACTGGCCGGTTATGACGCACCGTATGTACCGGGATGGGATTGCCACGGATTGCCGATTGAATTGCAGGTCGAAAAAAAGCAAGGCAAGGTCGGCGAGAAACTCGACGCGGCCGGCTTTCGGCAGGCCTGCCGGGAGTATGCGCTGCGCCAGGTCGATGTCCAGCGGACCGATTTCATCCGCTTAGGCGTCCTGGGCGACTGGGATAAGCCGTACCTGACGCTGGATCCCGCATTCGAGGCTGAACAAGTGCGCGCGTTCGCCGAAATTGTCGCCAACGGTCACCTGTACCGGGGCTACAAGCCGGTGCACTGGTGCCTCGACTGCCGTTCCGCCCTGGCAGAGGCAGAGGTCGAATACCAGGACAAGACTTCGGCGGCGATTGACGTCCGCTTCACGGTGTCCGAACCGGCGGAATTTTATGCGCGCCTGGCCGATAACCCGGAACTCGCTGGCGCGAACCAACGGCCACTGTCGGTGCCGATCTGGACGACCACCGCCTGGACCCTGCCGGCCAACCAGGCCGTCGCACTCGGTGCCGATATCACTTACGTGCTGGTGGAGATCGAGTTGAACGGTGGACACGAGCGCCTCGTACTGGCCAAAGACCTGGCCGAGTCAGCGGTGGCACGTTACGGAGCAGCCCAGCTGACCGTCCTGGCCGAGTTTCCCGGCACCGACGTGGCGGGGATTGGGTTACAGCACCCGTTCTATGACCGGCAGGTGCCGATCATTCTCGGCGACTTCGTGACGCTCGATGCCGGTACCGGCGCCGTGCATACGGCGCCCGGCCACGGCCACGATGATTTTTCCGCGGGCGTAGCCAATGAGCTGCCGCTGCACAACCCGGTGGATGGCCGCGGCGTCTACCTGCCGGACACCGAGCGTTTCGGTGGCACGCATGTCTACAAGGCTAACGGTGAAATCATCGAACTGTTGTCCGGGCTGGGAAAACTGTTGCACCAGGAACAGATAGAGCACAGTTACCCGCATTGCTGGCGGCACCGGACCCCGATCATTTTTCGCGCCACGCCGCAGTGGTTTATCGGCCTGGACCAGAACGGCCTGCGCGCGGCGGCGCTCGAGGCGATCACCGGCGTCGAGTGGATCCCGGACTGGGGACAGCAGCGTATCGAGGGCATGGTGGCGGGTCGACCGGACTGGTGTATTTCGCGACAGCGTGTCTGGGGCGTGCCGATCCCGTTATTCACGCACCGCGAATCCGGGGAATTGCACCCGGATACGCCGCGGCTGCTCGAGGCCGTGGCCGAGCGAATCGCCACCGGCGGCATCGATGCGTGGTTTGACATGCCCGCCGAAGAATTACTCGGTGACGACGCTGCCCACTACGAAAAGGTTCCCGACACGATGGACGTTTGGATGGACTCCGGCGTCGTGCACCGTTGCCTGTCGCGGATCCGACCCGAAATCGGTGACCCGGTGGATTTATATCTCGAAGGCTCCGACCAGCATCGCGGCTGGTTTCAGAGTTCGCTGTTGACCGCGGTCGCCATGCACGGACGGGCGCCGTACCGCCAGGTCCTGACTCACGGGTTTGTCGTGGATGACAAGGGACACAAGATGTCCAAGTCGCTCGGCAACGACCTGGGCGGGCCGCAGAAGATTATGAATACGCTGGGCGCCGACATCTTGCGCCTGTGGATTGCGGCCACCGATTACCGCGGCGAGATGAACATCTCTGACGAAATCTTAAAGCGCATGGGCGATTCGTACCGGCGCATGCGTAACACCGCGCGGTTTTTGCTCGGCAATCTGCATGGCTTTAAGCCCGAGACGGATTTGCTGGCGGTGGATGACATGGTCGCGCTGGACCGCTGGGCGGTGCACCGGGCCGGGGAATTGCAGCGATCCATCGAGGCCGCTTACGCGGCTTACGGCTTTCACCGTGTATATCAGCAGCTGCACAACTTTTGTGTCGTGGATATGGGCGGATTCTATCTCGATATCATCAAGGACCGGCTGTACACGACCGGGGCGGACGGCCGCCCGCGACGCTCGGCCCAATCGGCGATGTATTACATCAGCGAGGCCATGGTGCGGTGGCTCGCGCCGATCCTGAGTTTTACCGCGGAGGAAATCTGGTCGCTGTTGCCCGGCGAGCGGGATGCCTCGGTTTTTCTCAGTACCTTTTATGAACTGCCGGAGCCACAGGATCTGGTCGCCGACTGGGCCAATCTGATACGCGTGCGCGATACGGCGTCCAAGGCTCTGGAAGCATCACGCGCCGCCGGCAAGATCGGTTCGGGACTCGAAGCCGATGTCATGATCTACGCAGACGGTGAGGTCAAGGCCGCCCTCGAACAACTCGCGGATGAATTGCGCTTCGTGTTCATTACCTCGGATGCCGCGGTGCAGCCGGCCAGTGACCGCGTGGCTGACGCGGCGGAGGGCGACGGCTTCTGGGTGAGTGTGGCTCCGAGTGAGCATCCCAAGTGCATCCGCTGCTGGCACCGGCGGGCCGATGTCGGCAGCGTGGACGCCCATCCGGAAATCTGTGCGCGTTGCGCCGGCAACGTCGATGGCCCCGGTGAGACGCGGGTCTATGCGTGATGGCATGTTTCGTGCTGATATCGTGCGGCCAAGCCACTGTGTCTCTCTTGTATATATAAGGTGTGTTGATGACTGACAGCGAAGACCGCCGCGAGTCCCGCGAGCGCCCGGAGCCAGCCGGTCGCACGTCACTTAGATGGCTGTGGGCGTCCGGCGCGGTGCTGTTGGCGGACCAGCTCACCAAAGCGCTCGTGGTCACGTATATGCAGGAGTATCAGCGCATCGCCATCTGGCCGTTTTTCGACCTGGTGCGACGGCACAATACCGGCGCTGCGTTCAGCATTCTGTCGGACGCCTCGGGCTGGCAGCACTGGCTGTTTATTGGCCTGGCCGTAGTGGTCAGCGGGTGGATTATCTGGTGGCAGTGGCGTTTGCCCAGGCAGAATCACCGAGTACTGGCGTTGGGGCTGGCCCTGGTTCTCGGTGGCGCGATCGGCAACGTCGTCGACCGCCTTGTGCACGGTTACGTGATTGATTTTCTGCTGTTCTATTACCGCGAGTGGCAGTATCCGGCGTTTAATGTGGCGGATTCTGCGATCACCGTCGGCGTGATCCTGATTGTCGTCGACGGCATGTTCCTCGAGCACAAACGCGGCGGCCGCCGAGCCGGCGATTTCCCGCAACCAGATTAATCGCCGTGATCGGTCCAGAACGTACGGACCGGGATATGCTCAGCCGGTAATCCTGGGCAGTCAGTGGCGGAACAGGCCGGATCAGCCCCCGAGCGAATTGACACGACGGGGGCGATACCGCGCCGGCAAACGAAGAAGCCCTGCGTATGCTGTGCAGCCGCGTTACGGGCAGCGAATGCTTTCGCAGCAACATCAAAATATAGGCGTGTCATCAATTCGCCGTTCGAAGCGGTGCATTGTGTACCGTATTCGGCGAAGCTCGTCGTCGCCTCGTATGCGCCCCGGCCCGCAACGGCGGTGCGCCGAATAACGTAAGGAACATTGTCGCTAAGCAACCCCGGATTTTCGGTAAACGCCTCGAAGCTGCGTTCAATCGCATTCTCGGCCAAATAGAAGGCGTCGACTATGTGCTGGGTATTAGCCGCCATCGCGTTTTCGAGCGTTGCGGTGCTGACCGTTGCAACCGCCAGGATCGTTAGCAGCAACAGAAACACCAGGCAGACGGGGAGGGCGGTACCGGATCTGGTCGGGCGCGCGAGTGTGCCTGTCACGGTAGCCAACGCACGGCGTTTCTGATCAACACAGTCCGTGAGACCGCCACGCGCCGAAATGCATCACCCGGCACAAACGGTAGCGATTGGCCAGCGGGTGCGTAAGCCGACGTGTTTCGGTAGCCCAGCTCAGTTTGTCCAGCCCGGACCAGCAACCATATCCTGACCGAATGGATTTTCGCGTCATCCAGCAGTGCGGGATCGTCAGGATCGACGTAGCTGTCGATGAATCCGTCAGCATCGGCATCCACTCCAAAGCGGACCTGAAAGGCTTCGACGCCGGGAATTATTTCCTGATTTTGGATAATGCCTCCGTGCGTCAGGGTCTGGCGCCGTAGCGATGGCACGTCACCGAGCGAAGAGCGCCGGTCGACGTAATAGGCATGAACCCTGATGGCGTGGGTGCTCGGGTTCCCGGAGAAACCGGGCGGCACGCTGCCATCGTTGAATACCTGTCCGATTGCCCGGCCACTGTGAAGCTGAATTGTTCCGGACCGTGGAGTTACCGGCAGCGAGCTGGCGCGCCGCACCGTCAGGGTATCGGTGCCGGGCTGAGCGGCGGCGAAGACCGCACAAGGAATATCGTAGCGGCCGTCCCCGCCGGCGATCGGGTTGGACAGATCCAACGCCCAGGCCGTCACATCGTCGCCGTCGCAACGAACAGCAACGTTGCCTGTCACAGTGATGACGGCGCCATTGCTGTGCTGTCCCCAGAACCCCGCCATTCGGATATCCCGTTCCAGTGTGTCCAGGGCAAATTGCAGGGTCTCCTGCATTCCAGCCAGGGTTTCCGCGGTTTGATACGTAGCCCTGCTGCGTGCATACAAGGTCACGCTTCCGAGCACTAGCACCATTCCAATGCTCATCCCCACCAGCAATTCGATCAGCGTAACGCCCTTCGATCGCCTGGGTTGTCTCGCGACGTTGCGGCAGTCGGTTGGAGTCGTAAGCATCATCTTGTGGTCGCCGCAACCCGAACCGCCAGCGCGTAGCTCAGCGGGGCGGCAAAGCCGCCTTCCGGCCAGCCAATATGGATTTGGTAGCGGTTGCCGCTGGTTGTCGAGGTGCGCAGGATTGTGCCTATTGCGCCGGCCGGCAGTTGCCGTGTGATGCTCAACTGCCACCGGAACAAATCATCTGCAGCGAGTTGGCTGGGTGTGCAGTGAGTGCCGGCATTGGCGCAGCCGAAATTTTTCGGAACACCGGCATAAGCATGCGGTACCCGTGGGTTGCTGCGGATTCTCTCCGCCATGTCCGCTGCCATTTGCACGGCGGTGATGCGGTGTATGGACAAGCGACCAGACTTTAGGCCTTCGCTCATAAGTGCCGTGACGCCGAGCATGCCGACGGACATGACAGTCATTGCCACCAGTACTTCGATCAGTGTTCCGCCGGACCCGGTGCGACGGGGGCCGGCCGTGCGGCCAAGTGGATCCGCTAGACCGGTGGCGCGCATCGCAGCGTTGCTCCGGAGGCCGTTCTATCGGAGATGCGGGGTTTGCCGGAATAACTGATGATAACCGCACGTGGCACGGCATCGGCCGCACGGTTGCAGAATACCAGCGTACCGTTAGTCGAACGTTTACCGAATGCGCGCAGAGTAAACGAATTGCGGTTGGCGCGGATCCTGCCGTTGGCAAATCCTGAATTCACGTGCAACACCGGCTCGTCCGCATCGACGTGGGGTGGATCGTCCCGGTCCTGGTTTATGAACACGAGCCAGCCATCGGACCAGTCAGCAGCCGCATTGCACTGTAATCCGCCCGGGCTCTTACATAAGGTCGCGGTCACTCCGCGCTTGTGGGCTTCCTGGCGGGCCAGGTGGACGGCGTGGACGAACGCGTTGACCGATGCCGTCATGCGTATATCAGCGACAAAGCGGCCCAGCCCGGGCACGACGACCAGCGCGAGGATCGCCACAATCCCCAGAACCACCAGCAGTTCCAGCACAGTCAGTCCATCGCAGCGGTGCATGCGGTCTCCGGCCATCACCAACGGACGCTTAGCGTAGGCCGTCTGTGGTATCGGTCCCAGCAAAGTAATCGACGACTTTGAACGGTTATGCACAAGCCACCGCCGTTTACAGGGCTCAGGGTGGATCGCTACAATGCCAAGCTGCGGATTTAATTAGGGTCAGGATTGTGGATCTCAAAGCAACGGTAGAGGCGCGGCTGCGCGATAACGGCGTTAAGCCTACGCCTCAGCGCATGGAGATCGGTATGTTGCTGCTGGCGTCGCCGACGCATATGTCCGCCGACCAGATTCTCGGCGATTTGCGTGAGCGTGGCAGCCGGATTTCGAAAGCGACCGTTTACAACACGCTGAACCTGTTCTCCCGCCATGGTATTGCCCGCGAAGTGGCCGTGGATCCGAGCCGGCTGGTGTACGACTCGACGACCGAGCCGCACCACCATTTTTACAACATCGACACCGGTGAATTGACCGACATCGGCCAATCCGAAATCGAAGTGCGCCATTTGCCGGAGTTGCCGCCGGGAACCGAGGCGCAGGAAGTCGAGGTCATCGTACGGCTGCGCAACAAGCGCTGACCCATTCAACGTGCTGCTATCGAGCCGGCCACGGTTGCGTCGGCTCGCGTTGCCTGGCCTCAGGCCATTGCCTATACTCCGCTGCACAGCGTGCCGGAATAGCTCAGTTGGTAGAGCAACGCATTCGTAATGCGTAGGTCGTCAGTTCGAATCTGACTTCCGGCACCGTTACCGGTCAACAAACACGTGCCGTCTCTCCGGGAACCGCAGCAGAACATGTTCAGAAAAAGCGCCGGCTCCCTGCTGCTGAGTCTGTTCGCAC
>JAPUGB010000177.1 GCA_027293165.1 Gammaproteobacteria bacterium | reverse complement strand
GGGCTGGAGTCTGGCGGCTGCTACGCCTGTTCGACGAACGAAATATACCGTTCACCGTGTTCGGGGTTGGCATGGCGCTGCAACGGAATCCGGAAGCGGTGGCCGCGATGGTGGCGTCCGGGCACGAAATCGCCAGCCACGGCTGGCGCTGGATCGATTACCAGTTTGTGGACGAGGAGACCGAACGGGAGCACATACGGCTGGCGGTGGAAGCGATCAAGCAACTGACCGGCGAACGCCCGCTGGGCTGGTACACCGGACGGGACAGCCCGAATACCCGGCGACTCGTGGTGGAACACGGCGGTTTTCTCTATGACGCGGATTCCTACGCCGATGACCTGCCGTACTGGGAATGGGTCAACGGCAATCAGCATCTGGTCGTTCCCTACACGCTCGACTGCAACGACATGCGCTTCGCGACCCAGAACGGCTTCGGTACCGGAGATCAGTTCTTCGCCTACCTGCGTGACAGCTTCGATGCACTGTACCGGGAAGGCGACGAGGCGCCGAAAATGATGTCCGTCGGATTGCATTGTCGGCTCGCCGGCCGTCCCGGGCGCCTGGCCGGACTCGCGCGGTTTCTTGATTACGTACGGAAACACGACGGCGTGTGGACCTGCCGGCGCATCGATATCGCGCGCCACTGGATCGACAAACACCCACCCGATCCTGCCCCGGCTGGTTCATGACCGCGACGTTCAGCATGGCCCGGGTCAACGACATGGACCGGGCGACATTTGCCGAGGTCTTCGGCCAGGTCTACGAAGAAAGCCGCTGGGTTGCGGAAAGCGCCTGGGAACAGAGGCCGTTTGCCGACCGGGCGGCTCTCGCGAACGCGATGGAACAGATCGTACGTGCCGCCGGTTCGGACCAGGTGCTGGCGCTTTTTCGCGCGCATCCGCGGCTCGGCATCGTCGCGCCCATGAGCGACTACTCGCGGGAGGAGCAGGCCGGCGCCGGCCTTCGCGGCCGCGGCGCCGCCACCGAAGAAGATCGCATCGTCCTGGCCAAGCTCAACGATGACTACGAAGCAAAGTTTAGCTTCCCGTTCATCATCGCCGTTCGGGGCCACACTCCGGCTTCGATCATCGAGGCGTGCAGCAGCCGTCTGTCAGCCGATCGCGAACCGGAAATTCAACAAAGCCTGGAACAGGTCTGCAAAATTGCCGGCCTGCGCCTGGCCGACCTGATCGAAAAGTGAGCCGTAAGATTACGCTACAGCTTCTGGGTATCAGCGATGCGAGCAACCATGTCTACCGCGGGTGCAGCCACTTTGGCAGAAACGAGTATGGGTCCAGGTCGACACTTTCATCATAAGCAACCTGGCTTTCTTTCAGCAGCGACTGCACGCGTCCTTCCTTCCAGGCATCGAACAATTCGGTACAGCCACCCATGAATTCACCGCCGACAAATATCTGCGGAATCGTTTGCATCGAGGTCTGCGCCTGCAACGCCTCACGTATTTGCCCGCCCCAGTTGTTTTCCTGGTAGGCGACCGAGTCGAGATCCACGGACCGGAACGGAACATCGAACTTGGCGAACATTTTCCGCACCGACCAGCAGAATTCGCACCACTCCAACGCAAACAACACGACCGGCTGCTCGGGGTCGCCAACGGTTTCGGCCACGAACTCTGCCGCCTTCGGGGTAATGGTCTTTGGCGCCTCTTCGTCTTCTTCGTCGGCCTTGTCAGGTGCCGGCGGCGGTGTTGCACCAAAACGGTAACCCGGCGTTGATTCGGAGATTTTGATTTCTTCCGCTGTCATATGCTCCGGAATGTCTTCGAACAGGGGCGTGCTGAGGTAACGTTCAGCGGTATCGGGCAACATGCACAGTATCGTACTGCCCTCTGGTGCCTGCTCGGCCACCGTCAACGCACCGGATAACGTCGCTCCGGCCGACGTACCGACGAATATCCCTTCAACCCGGGCCAGGTCACGCGAGCACTTCATGGCATGATTCCCATCTACCGGAATGACCTGATCGATCAGTTCCATCGCGACCGTGTCCGCGGCCAGTTTCGGAATGAAATCCGGGGTCCAGCCCTGCATCAGGTGCGGGCGGAAGTGCGGATGACTGCCCTCGCTTGGCTGGGGGATGCCGCTGCCGATCAATTGCGAGTTGTCCGGCTCGCACACGACGATCTTAACTTTGGGGCGCTGCTCCTTGAGCACCCGCGCGACACCCTTCAGCGTGCCGCCGGTGCCATAGCCGGTGACCCAATAGTCCAGGCGCTCTCCATCGAATGCCGCGATGATTTCCGGGGCCGTCGTCCGGGAATGCATATCGGCGTTGGCCTCGTTTTCGAACTGGCGGGTCAGAAACCAGCCATGCGCTTCGGCCAGTTCCTCAGCCTTGGCGACCATACCACTGCCCTTCTCCGACGCCGGCGTCAGCACCACCTTGGCGCCGAGAAAACGCATCATCTTGCGCCGCTCGATACTGAAGCTTTCGGCCATCGTCACGACCAGCGGGTACCCTTTTTGCGCGCAGACCATCGCAAGGCCAATACCGGTGTTGCCACTGGTTGCCTCGATGACGGTTTGTCCCGGTGACAGTTCCCCGGTGTTCTCGGCGTGTTCGATGACACCCAGCGCCAAGCGATCCTTGACTGATCCGAGCGGGTTAAACGCCTCGATCTTGACGAACAGATTGATTCCCGGTGGCGCGAGTTTGCCGATTTTTACGACTGGCGTATTTCCGATGGTCTCAAGAATGTTTTCAAATTTTTTCGTCATGGGGCGGCCCTCTCAGTCATTGGCGAAAGCCCGTTTTGGGTCGATTCACTCGGAACACACTAAAGCGCAGTCTATCGGCCATTCCAGCGCCGATATTAACCGAGCCGGGGCGGCCGGATACGTATTGATCTCGTCCGCACCGCCCCGCGGAGCCCCGATCCACGCTTAGCCGACCTGGTCGGCATCGCGTGAAAGGCTCGCCGCCCATGCCGGCGCGCGCCGCGACAAAACGGATCCGGACAAGAGATAATCGCGGCAGGCAACGCGTCCTTGTCCCGTTTTTCCGTATTGAATTGAATGAGAGTTACCCATGTCACTGCAAGAAGCTGTCGCTTATCTCGCTGCCGCGGTTTTCGCGGTAGTGCTAGCCCGAAAAATCGGTTTCGGCTCCATCCTCGGCTACCTGCTGGCCGGTGTGCTGATTGGCCCGTGGGGCTTGCGGCTCGTCACCGACACACAACAGATCCTGCACTTTGCCGAAATCGGCGTCGTTTTCCTGCTGTTCATCATTGGGCTGGAGCTGCATCCATCGCGACTGTGGTTGTTACGCAGGGCCGTGTTCGGACTCGGAATGTTACAGGTGTTGGTCACAGGCAGTGTGTTGGCACTGGTTGCCTACTGGCTGCTAGCGGACTGGGCCGCCGCGCTGCTGATTGGTTTCGGCCTGGCTCTGTCCAGCACTGCATTCGTATTGCAAATGCTGGCCGAAAAAAAGGAACTGAAAACTGCCCACGGACGCGCGGCTTTTGGCGTGCTGCTGTTTCAGGATCTCGCTGTCATCCCATTGATCGCCGTCGTGCCGCTACTCGCTGCAACCCAGATTAGCGCCATGGAATCCATGGCCCTGGGCCAGATCGTAAAAACGTTCCTGATCGTAGCCGGCTTCATCGTCGGTGGCCATTATCTGTTGCGCCCGCTGCTTGGCTGGGTGGCCTCGGTGCAGATCCAGGAAATATTTACCGCCGCGGCGCTGCTGCTGGTGATCGGTGCAGCGCTGATGATGGAGCGGTTGGGCCTGTCGATGGGCCTGGGTGCGTTTCTGGCCGGCATGCTGGTAGCAGACTCCCCATACCGACATCAGCTGGAGACGGACATCAAGCCTTTTAAAGGTTTGCTGCTCGGACTTTTTTTCATGGCCGTGGGAATGTCCGCGAAACTTGGCCTGCTGGTGCAGCAACCGGGCCTGATACTGGCATTGACGGCCGGACTGATGGCACTGAAAGCTGTAATCATTTATCCGCTGGCGCGCGCGTTCAAGATGCCAAACCGGAGCGCAATAACGCTGTCGGCAGTTCTCGCTCAAGGCGGCGAGTTTGCCTTCGTCCTGTTCATCATTGGAGTCACCGAGGGGCTGCTGACCGCTGCCCTGGCCGATCAGTTGATTCTCGCGGTCACCCTTTCGATGGCTGCCACCCCGCTGCTGTACCTCGTGGACGACAAACTCGTCGGGGAACTGTTAAATCGCGAAAAGGACCGGCCATACGATACGATGGACGACACGACCGGTCACGTCATTATCGCGGGATTTGGTCGCTTCGGGCAAATCGTTGCGCGCATCCTTGCGATGCGAAACATTCCATTCACGGCGCTGGAGGTTAACCCGGCGCAAGTCGATTTCGTGCGGCGGTACGGGAGCAAGATCTATTACGGCGACCCTGCCCGGCTGGATTTGCTGCAATCGGCGCGGGCGCATTGCGCCAAGGTATTTGTCCTCGCCGTAGACGATGTCGAGGACTCGGTAAAAATCGCCAAAACCGTCAAGCGTCATTTCCCGAATCTGGATCTGATCGCGCGGGCACGCAACCGCCAGCACGCATTCTGGCTGATGGATATCGGGGCAAAAGTCATCATTCGCGACACGCTCCTTTCGAGCATCTATGCCGCCGAGAAAGTGCTGATCGACCTCGGCTTGACGCCGGAGGAGGCCCGTGAGGCAACCGAGCTATTCCGCAAGCACGACGAGGAATCGCTGGGACAGCAACACGCCATCCACACGGACGAAGACGCGCTGATTCAATCTCAGCAGGAAAGCAATGAGCAGTTGCGCAGATTGTTTGAAAGCGACGCGCGTTCCTGAGCTGTGATACTGGGTTTTACTATTAACCAGCACCAAGCCGGGCTAGTTCAGCGCAAGCGAAGAATTCCCCAGCACCTGCACCTCGCTTTCGTTGCGGGGATCCGCGGCGCCGTCGAGAGTACCGTCTGCGTGACGTACCAGCGCGCCGGCGTGACCCATCCAATCGCTGTACGAGTCGACGAGCGCCAACTCATGCCCGGCCCGCTCAAGCTCGCGCATCAGTTCCGGTGCGAAGCGATCTTCGATGTACAACCTGGGCGTGCCTGCGCCCCCGTCCAGCAGCCATCGCGGCGCACTGACCGAATCTTGCAAGTCCCGCCCGAACATCGCGTAACGGGAATAGATTGCGGCCAGGGTCTGCGGCTGGCCTTCGCCACCCATGGTGCCAAAGACCATCAGCCGTTGATCCGGCAGATAAGCCAGCGCCGGATTCAGTGTGTGAAACGGTTTGCGCCCGGGAACAAGATAATTCAGAGCAGCAGGGTCGAGGGCAAAACTGGTGCCGCGGTTTTGCCAGAGTATGCCGGTATCCGGCAACACGACACCGGAACCAAAATCCTGAAACAAGCTTTGCAACATGCTAACCGCGCATCCGTTGGCATCGATAACTCCAATCCAGACGGTATCCCCGGGAATGGCCGCGTTACGCATTGGAGACGCCCGGCTAGGGTCAATCGCCGCTGCATGCCGCGACAGAAATTCCGGGCTCAGGAACGTGTTGGGATCGTGTTGCATCCAGCGCGGATCGGTAATCACGGTATCGCGCACCGTTAGGGCCTGCTTGGTCGCCTCAACAATCCCATGGACATGCATAAATGACTCGGCGGCTTCAACCTGCAATTGCCCGAACATGCCGATGATCATCAGCGACACCAGTCCCTGGGTTGGAGGTGGCAGGTTGTAAAGCGTGCCGGACGGCAACTCCAGCCCCAGCGGCGTCATCCGGGCCGTCGCAAAATCGGAGAGATCGTCGGCGGTCAACGGACTGCCCACCTGCCGAAAATCAGCGGCAATCCGCTCCGCAAGGTCCCCCCTATAAAAAGAGTCCAGTCCATCCTCAACCAACAGCTCAAGTGTCTCTGCCAGTCGCGGCTGCGACAGCTCCGATGGCGGCTGCTCGAGATCTGATTCAGTGAAGAACGCTTCGGAAAAACCCGGTCCGGCTCCCAACTCTTCACGCTTGTGCGCCAGCAGACGCATAGCCAGCGCGGGCAGCGGCGCGCCGTTCCGAGCATGCGCGATCGCATCTTCCAGCAGGCGCCCGACCGGCATAATGCCGCCGAATTCGCTGGCGAGCGACAGCGCCGCCTGCCAGCCACCAACCGCCCCGGCAACGGTGTTGACGACCAGCGGACCACGCCCGGGGATTTCCTCGAGTCCATGCTGCGAGTACAGCGCAGGCGCGACGTGCCGCCCGGCCGCGCCGCTCGCATCAATACCGACAGGCGCTTGCCCGGGTGGCCGGATGAGCCAGAAACTGTCGCCGCCGATACCGTTCATGTGCGGGCAAACCACTGCTGCCGCAGCGGCGCATGCGACGGCCGCCTCGATGGCTTTGCCACCATCGCGCAACACCGCCAACCCGGCTGCAGCGGCCAGTGGATGAGGTGCATTGACCGCC
>JAPUGB010000176.1 GCA_027293165.1 Gammaproteobacteria bacterium | reverse complement strand
GGCTCGTTTGGCCTCAATAGCGGTGGTCTGCCCGGGCAGTATTTCTACAAGGCGAGCAAAGCTGCGCTGAACATGTTCATGCGCAACGTTGCAGCCGATCTAAAAGATCACGGCATCATCGTCGGTATTTTGTCGCCGGGCATGGTCCTGACGCGGCCCGCGCCGGAGCGAAAGTTTCCCGGCCTGATCGAGCCGCCGGAGAGCATCGCCGGCATGATCGAGGTTATTGACAGCTTGACGCTGGAACAATCGGGCGCGTTCATTCGCTACACGGGCGAAGTGCAGCCATGGTAGCGTCGGTTTCAACCCGCTTATGAAAATGCCCGCAGACGTCAGAAGCAGGAACGGCAAAATCCTTGCGATTGCTGTCGCCGCTTTCGTACTGGTGGCTGTCATCCAGGGCCTGCGCCTGGGCTTCGTGCCGCTGTCCTGGGGCTGGTACAGCCCTTACTACGAGAAAGACGGCGTTGCGATCGAAGGCTATGATCCGGTCGCCTACCACCTCGGCAGCAACGCGCAGTTGGGCCAAGCATCGATACGTTACCGTTGGCAGGACGTGGACTGGTACTTCGACTCGGCAGAGCACAAGGCGCTATTCCACACGGCGCCGGAAAAATACGCGCCGCAGTTCGGTGGTTATTGTGCCAAGGCGGTCAGCTCGGGGTTTTCGGGCGGCGGCAATCCGCGTGTCTGGCATATCGAGAATGGCAGGTTGTATTTTTTCTTCAGCGATGGAGCGAAAGAAAGTTGGCTGGCCGAACTCGATGAGGGCATAGTTCAGCGCAGCGAAGCAAACTGGTTCAAGCGCTGATTCGATTCGATTGTGACGATTGCTGGGACGGAGGGTCTGATGAGCTGGTACGCATTCTGGAACTACTTGCATATTCTGATCCTGGTGTTCTGGCTCGGCACCGACCTGGGCGTCATGCTCGGCGCCAGGAAATCCAAAGACGCTTCGTTGTCGCTGGAGTCCCGCATGGTTGCGCTGCAGCTGGCGCTGAAACTTGATGTGATCCCGCGGATCATGGCGGCGCTGGCTCTACCGATTGGCATGTTGCTGGCCCGGCACCTCGGCCTGGTTCAGATCGATAACCTCGGCATGGCGCTGATGTGGCTGGTGGCTTTGGGCTGGATAGCCATCAATCTCGCCGCCGGAGCAACGCACGACCAACCGATCGGTAGGACGTTGCAGAAAATTCAATGGGTATATCTGGTGATTCTCGGCGGCGCGCTGTTCGGCACGGCCGTCTGGTCATGGGCCGGGTCCGGGCCATTCGGGCTAAACTGGCTCGCGTTGAAGGTCGCGCTCTACGGGGTCATCTGCTGGCTTGCGATCGGCATCGATTGGGCGTTCGGTCCGGGCGTCGTCGCGTTCGCAAAGATCACGGCCGACGGGTCGGCACCGGAGCTCGAGCAGGCGTACTCGGCCAGCGTCGATAATTCGGTACGCTTCGTGTTGGGGTTGTATCTGTGCCTGCTGCTCATCGGCTGGCTGGGTGTCGCCAAGCCGCTGTAAGATCCGGATCCCAACCAGCGGTATCTGTATTTAACAAGACCAACAATGCAACGTTTCGTAGCAATCATCGCAGGCGGGTTGATTTGTCTGTTGGCAGTGGCCGCTATATATATCAACACGTTTCTGCCACGCACGGCGTCGCCGTCCGACATCGAAATTGTCTCAACGCCGGTGCTGGTCGAGCGCGGTCGTTATTTGGTCGAGCACCTGATCCTCTGTAACGATTGCCATTCGGAGCGCGACTGGACGCTTTATGGGGGTCCGCCGATGCCGCCGATTGGCGCCGGCCGGGCGTGCATGACCCGGCAGACTGAAGTCGCCGGCATCATGACATCGGAAGCGAACTTTCCGGGCATCCTGTGCATTCGCAATATCACTTCAGACAAAGAGACCGGCATCGGTGATTGGACCGACGGCGAGATCATCCGGTCGATGCGCGAGGGCGTGGGTAAAGACGGGCGCGCGCTGTTTCCGATCATGCCGTATTTTATATTCAAAGACATTTCAGACGAAGATTCAGCTGCGATCGTTGCGTATATGCGCGCCTTGCCTCCAGTGCATGCTGAACGCCCGCAACGCGAGATCGACTTTCCGATGAATGTGCTGATCCGGTTTTGGCCGCAACCTTTAACGGAACCGGTGCTGACCCCGGACCGGGCCGAGTCCATTGCCTATGGGCGATACCTGAGCGCGATCGGTCGCTGCTCTTTTTGTCACACGCCACGCACCGGGCGGGGCATAGCTGGTATCCCGGGTAGGGAGTTTGCCGGTGGGGTGCCGTTCGCGATCGGTGCCAGGATCATGTATTCGAAAAATTTGACGCCCCATGCAAGCGGGATAGGCAACTGGACCCGCGAAGCTTTCGTCGCCCGTTTCAAAGCTTATTCCGAACCACTAACAGTCGCGCCCGAAGACAATACTCTAATGGACTGGAATGCCTACGCCGGCATGACGGAGGCCGACCTCGGCGCAATCTACGATTATCTGCGGTCGCTGCCGCCGGTGGAGTTCGAGAAGCAGGAGCTGTAGGTGTTTCACGCGAGCGGGCTGATCAGGGCGACCCGGCGCCGGCAATGGGCTAGGACTCGGGTTCTTCGAATGGTGCGCGCGGTTTCGCGTCGGGCGGAAGAGCGATCTGGTCGAGCCCCGCCGTCATCAGCACCCCGGTCAGTTGTGCAGCGACGGCCGCCTGCTTGATGAACAGGTCCTTATCGAAGGTGTTGATTCGGGCCTGCGTAGACCAGTAGGCGCTCATGTTCGAACTCATGCCGTAGCCGGGATAGTTCTTCTTGACAGCGACATCGCTCATCCCGGACCAGTTGCCCTGGTTCCCGCGTGGGGGTGATTGCACCATGGCGCGGGGTACACCGGCTGCTTGGACCGCACGAATCGCCTCGCTGATCAAAAAATCATTGTCCTGGGCGAATATCAACGTCTGTTCAGGCAATCCGGATTCAATAAACAGTTCACCCTGCTCGGTGTACTCGCGCTGGCCAAAGTGTTCCATGCCGATGGTCGCGACAATCTTGCCAACGATCTCGGGATGCATCGCATACCAGTCGTTCATGTGCCGGTGCGGCATGAAGTGCTGGGCGTCGATCATAACGGCGAGTGTCCGCGGCCGATCCTCTTGTGCAAAATTCGAGAAGTACCGTATGACTGACAGTATCGCGAAGCCGCCGTTGTCCTGCGTCAGGTTGGGACCATCCGAGTGGGTGATCACGAGCACGTGTTCGTCGGCGGCTGTTCCGTAATTTTTGCCGGGCAAGAAACCGGTGTAAAAATACGCCTGGACGTCTTCCTCTTCGGCCAATAGCGTCAGCGTGGCCTCCTGGCCGAGTTGGGCTGCCCGCAGAACCCGCCGACCCGCCACCCGGTCAAGGTACAGTCCCGGCACGCCGGTCTTGCCAGGTTTCAATAATGGAAACGTGTAGAGGCCGTTCGCGCGCCAGGGGCCCATCTCAAAAATCACCAGTGCACCAACGGCTCCGCTGTCTTTGATGATGGCATCGAACCGGCCGAAGCGAGTCACGTAATTGGACTGATACCATTGATTGGAGCTCAGCAACTGGTTGGTTCCCAGCGTCTCGGTGTCGGTGCCGAATTCATAGCCGGGCTTTGAAAACATCGATCGCGAGCGTTCATCAATGCTCGGAACCTGGAAAATTACAATCTTGCCTTCGAGAGAGTCTGGCGGGTCGGCCTTGTCATACAAGACCAGTGGCGCAGTGACACCGGACTCGTCGTTTTCGCCTGTGTAGGCCAAATATGATGCGACCCGAATATCTTCGTCGTTGATCCTAAGTGACCAGCGTTGATCCGCAGGGTCATCGGAGGTAAACCAGCGCCGATAACCAAAGCGATCTTTTATCACATCAACAAGGCCATGCTCCTCGAGTCCCGTTTCGACGATGGTCATGAAGCGTATCCATGATGGGCTGCCGGAAAACGTGCCGCCGCCTTCATCTTTCATTACATGCCATGCGTAGACCTCGTTCGGTCTCGGTAGCAGACTCATATCGATGTTGGTGAGCTTATCCGGAGTTGCTGTGGCACGCTTCGCCGGCAGCGCGGCGGTCGGTGCAGCGCTCGCCGCTTCGGGCGTGCTGGTCGGTGCTGGGGTCTCGCTGCAGGATTGCATCGCCAGGGATGCAAACAGAATGAACACTAAATGAACCGGGACGTATAGCACTCGCTTCATCACGCAACCTTCGTTGTTCGCAGTTCCATCGGATCCGGCGACCGGCGATTGGCCATAATACTATGAACGGCTGCGATCTGATGTCCGGACAACCGCGCCAGACGCGCCGGCGCCTGCGC
>JAPUGB010000175.1 GCA_027293165.1 Gammaproteobacteria bacterium | reverse complement strand
CGTGGATTTCGATGAGGCACTGAAGCATGCGGCGTGGATTACGCCGGTACCGGGCGGCGTCGGTCCCATGACAATCGCGATGTTACTGCACAACACCTTGACTGCGGCTATCGCCGGGCGGAGCCTGCTGGATGCCCGGCCCGACGCGACGGCACAATACTGATACTCTTGAATCCGGAAACACCCATGAGCCATGACTCAACGTCGGTTATGAAAAGCCATGAACAGAAATAAAACTCTTTTATTACAAGGACTTATAGCGATTACTTTGACTGCGTTTTCCAGTGCCAAGGCGCAGGATAACCCGTACCCACGGGTCCTGATCGAAACGACCGCGGGGCCGATAACGGTGGAACTGAACCCGACCCGTGCACCGTTATCAGTGAAAAATTTTCTCGAGTACGCCGAAAGCGGGTTTTACGAAGGCACGATTTTTCATCGAGTCGTTGCCAATTTCGTCATCCAGGGTGGTGGCTACACGACGGACCTCAAGCTCAAGCCGACGCGGCCCAATATTTCCAATGAATCGGGCAACGGACTCAGCAATTTGCGCGGCACTGTAGCCATGGCCAGAACCGGGGATCCGCACAGCGCAGATTCCCAGTTTTTCATCAACCTGGTCAACAATGACCGTTTGGACCCGATGCCGACGCGCTGGGGCTATGCCGTGTTCGGAGAAATCGTCGAAGGCATGGACGTCGTCGACGACATTGGCTACGGGGCGACGGGCCCCTCGGGTCCCTTGGCCAAGGATGTACCAACTGTCCAGGTGATCATCGAAAAAGTCTCGCTTCTCGGTGCTGCAGAGGACGAATGACCACCCTTTTTATCTCGGACCTTCACCTTTACCATCAACGACCAGCGGTTACCGAAGCGTTTCGGCAATTCTTAGGTCGGGAGGCCGTTCAGGCAGACTCGCTCTACATACTCGGTGATCTGTTCGAAGCCTGGATCGGAGATGACGAACCGGACCCGCACGACCGAAGCATCGTCACGTCGCTGCGGGAATTGACTGATTCGGGAACGCGCTGCTTTTTTATCCGGGGAAACCGCGATTTTTTGGTTGGCGATCGCTTCGCCGCGGAAACCGGCGTCAGCATTCTCAACGACGGCACGCAAGTTGACCTGTACAACCAGAGGGTGCTGCTTTTGCATGGCGATACCCTGTGTACGGACGACAAGGAATATCAAAGATTTAGACGATTTGTCCACCACCCGGCTACACGAACCGTATTCCTGGCACTGCCGGTCGCGGCTCGGCGGGCGCTGGCGAAGCATATGCGTGATCAGAGTATGAGCGCCAGTAGCCAGAAGGCCGAAGAGATCATGGACGTCAATCAAGCCGCTGTGGAAAAAACCATGCGGGACGCGTCGGTGCAAATCCTCGTGCATGGCCACACGCACCGACCGGCCGCGCATCGCTTCAAATTGGCGGGTAGCGATGCGCAACGTATCGTCCTCGGAGACTGGTACAGCCAGGCCAGCATATTGCGCTGGGACCCCGCCGGCCCGGAATTAACCGCTTTCGACTATGGCTGAGCGAACGGACGGCTGAACGGTCAGCTTAGGCGGCCGGCACCCAATCCAACAGAGCGGTGACCGATGGAAAGCGGTCGGCTGGCCGTTTCGCCATCATTCGGTCGATCACTGGCTGAAACTGTGCGACTTCTGGGGGCAGGCGGGGGATAGGCGCACTCTGATGTTGCACAATGACCGCCATGGCCGTTTCCCCGTCATAGGGCTTTGTCCCGGTTAGCATTTCAAAATAGATCACGCCAAGGCTGTAAATATCAGATCGTTCGTCGACCTGACTTCCATGGCCCTGTTCGGGACTCATGTAGTAAGGCGTACCGAAAATTTCCCCGGTCCCGGTCAACTCCGCATTCAAGTGCGTCTGCTTGGCGAGACCAAAGTCGATCAAGGCAAGACTTTCGTCTTCCCGGAACATGACATTGGTCGGCTTTAGATCGCGGTGCAGAATACCCGTGGCATGGATTGAGCCAAGTGCGTCCGCGATCTGCTGCATGAAGCGTGTAGCGCCCGCCGGTTCCATTCCGGCCATAACTCGGCGCTTGAGGCTCCCGCGACTACAGTACTCCATGGCGATATAGGCATGGTCATCTGCTACACCCAGATCATAAATCCTGACGACGTTCTGGTGCTTGATTTGACCAACCAGTTCGAATTCCTGGAGAAAGCGGTCAAAAGCGATTTCGTCGGCGTCGTGAAGGCGGTGCATTATTTTTAATGCGCGTTGTTCGCCGGTCGCCTGCTCCACGGTCAGGTAGACCGTGGATATGCTGCCGGACGACAGGCATCGTTGCAGTTTGTATCCCTTTAAGCTGGGCAGAACGGGTTGCCCGGATTGGCCCTCGATAACAAATTGCGGCCCGCCGGTTGATTCCCTCCTCCGGACATCAAGTGCCTGCCCGACTTTTTCGATCAGCTGATTGTGGTCTAGCTTTGTCTTCGAAATGTAATTCTCAGCGCCTGCCTTAATCGCCTGAACAATTTGTTGCTCATCGCCGTTGCCAAAGAAAATGACTGGCGGGAACTGCGGTGATCCGCAAAATTGGCGCAACCACTCAATGGCATCGCCTTGACCGGCCGGGTCGCCCAGCAGCACAAGATCGCAGCCGGCGCCGGAAAAGCTGTCGGGCAACCGTCCTGAAGCCACCGGGTCATAGCTGGTGATTTCCGCGTCTGGCCAGTTCGTCGTAAGGTGATGAGCCAGCAATGACCGGTAGTCCCGATGGTCATCAATGATGAAGAATTTTGGCGTCATCGGCGGTCCAGAAATCTCCATCTAGGAGCTCGGGAAGACGGATCGTCGAACCGTAGCTAAGCTACCCCAGCGGCAGAGCCGCTGCCAGCCTCGGCAGATTCAAAATCATCGTCACCTTCGAGCACCGCTCGTAGCGCCTCCCGCCTGGTCTTGGCATCATCCGAACGCTCCCGGCCGACGTACCCGAGGTATTCGCTGGTCACGTCACCGGTTACGTATTCACCGGAAAAACAAGAGGTATCGAAATTCGTTATGTCACCATTATCGTACCTAACCGCCTGAATCAGGTCGCCAAGATCCTGATAAATCAACCAATCCGCACCAATTAGTTTGCAAACTTCATCCTCGGTCCGCCCACTCGCGATCAATTCATCCGCGGCCGGCATGTCAATACCGTACACGTTTGGATAACGAACCGGCGGAGACGCCGAGGCGAAATAAACCTTCTTCGCACCTGCTTCGCGGGCCATTTCGATAATTTTCTGGGATGTCGTGCCCCTGACAATGGAATCATCTACCAGCAGCACGTTCTTGCCGCGAAACTCCAGATCGATTGCATTAAGTTTACGGCGCACGGAACGCTCGCGCATTTCCCGGCCAGGCATGATAAATGTACGCCCAATGTAGCGGTTTTTTATAAAGCCTTCCCGGTACTTGACGTCAAGGTGATGTGCGACCTCAAGTGCACTGGTGCTGCTCGAATCGGGAATCGGTATGACGACGTCAATATCATGAGAATCCGATTCCCGTAAAATTTTGTCCGCGAGCCGCTCCCCCATGCGCAATCGTGATTTATAAACCGATACCCGGTCGATAATTGAATCGGGTCGTGCAAAGTAGACAAACTCAAATACACAGGGGGTATAACCGCGCCTTGGCCCACATTGTTTGCTGTGCAGCCGCCCATCGCTCTGAATAAAAACCGCTTCGCCAGGGAGGATGTCGCGTTCCAGCTCAAAGCCCAGGGCATCCATCGCTACACTTTCGGAAGCCACCATGTGTTCGATTCCGTCCGGGCTCTCCCGCCTTCCCAGCGCGATCGGTCGGATCCCGTGAGGATCGCGAAATGCAACGATTCCATGACCGATGATCATTGCGACTACCGCATAACCGCCGCGGCAACGTTTATGTACGGCCTCGACCGCCTGAAATACGGCATCCGGCGTCAACTCGGCTCCCGGTTGGTTTTGCAATTCGTGGGCAAAGACGTTCAACAGGGCTTCCGTGTCCGACCCGGTATTGAGATGGCGCTTATCCTGGCGAACCAGCATTGCCTGCAACTCAGCTGTGTTGGTTAGGTTACCGTTATGTCCCAGGCAGATCCCATAAGGCGAATTGACGTAAAACGGTTGTGCCTCGTCAGAACCTGACCAGCCAGCGGTTGGGTAGCGTACATGTCCGATGCCAACCGTTCCCCGCAGCCGCGTCATGTGTCGTTGCTGGAAAACGTCTCGCACCAGACCGTTACTCTTACGAACACACAGGGTGCCCTCGTCATCGGTTGTGATACCGGCGGCGTCCTGACCTCGATGCTGCAGCACGGTCAGTGCGTCGTATATCGCCTGATTGACAGGACGACGGCTTACGATTCCAACGATGGCGCACACAGAGCCTGCTCCGGGTCAATGCAAAGGGATAAGTGTCTCGAGCCTACGGGAGTCTAACAGCGTCGGCTTAATCGACATCAAGATATTCAAAGCCTTCTTCTGCCGCATCCCGCAACATATCCGCCACGGGCTCAGCAAACCGTATCAACTTCGAGTCCTGCCACCAAGGCTCTGCCTCGAATCCGCCAGATTGCAAAACAGCGACGAGAAGGCCGGCCAGAATGACGCCACGGGCAAACCCGAATACCGTGCCGATGGCCCGGTCGGTACCCGTCAAGCCGCTCTTCTGCAGCAGGAACAGGACCAGCCACTCCACCAGCCCTCCGGCAACCAGAACCCCAACCAGCAACAAACTCCGGGCGACCCACAACCTGGATGTCATGGAGTCGATGCTACCCTCCAGCGCCCCCGCCACGGCACCACCGAATCGCCAAGCGCACCAGATCGCGACGGCCCAACTGACCAGCGAAATAGCCTCTTTGACGAACCCCCGCAACACACTGACAGCGGTCGAGATGACCAGGACCGCCAGCAGGATGTAATCAACGGCAACCATGCCTCGGTCTATTCTGCAGGCTCGTCGGCGAGTGCCATGACCAGCCCGGCATGCCCCGCTACGGTCAGGGTCCGCGCCAGCTCAGCAGCACTGTCCCGGGAAGGCCTAGGACCCACACGTACGCGGTACATGGATCGCCCACCGCTGATGGTCGCGCTGACATGCGCTGGAAACCCTTGCTTTACCAAGTCTTTGACCAACCGCTTGGCATTGTCCTTGTTCGAAAAGCTACCCAGTTGCACGCCCCACTGGTCACTGATCGCCTCAAGACCCTCGGCTGTAACGACAGCCGGGGCGGATATTGATGCGACGACGGGAACCGGTGGCTGCTCGAGTTCGGCTGCAACCGGCGGACTCTTAGCAGGCGGTGGTAAATCGGCCTGGGCTTTCGGTGCGCCTTGACCCGGCACAGCTGGAGGTGGTTCAGTCCCGTTCAAATAAATAGTTTCCGTTCGCAGCACTGGTTCAGGAAGAGTCACGACCACGGCAGCCGTTTCCTCATCGCGACTTCCGTCGAGCAGGGTGGGCACCAGCAAAACCAGCAGGAGAACCAGCACTCCTGCTCCGATCATGCGCTCAACCAGGTTCCGGTCCATCGAAACGCGCCTCCCAATACCAGCGTCAGTATAATCCAAGCCACTCCAACGCGGGGCCCACCACATAAAACGAACCGCATACCAGTATCCTGGAGCCGGGCGGTGTCGACTCGTACGCCAGCTGGAAAGCCGATTCAGGTGTATCGGCAGACCGTATGGGTCCCAACCCTGCTGCTTGCAGGCAGCGGGCCAGATCGTCGCCGTCACGACCGCGTGCGGCGTCAACAGTGCAGGTGATCCACTGATCCACCTGCCCGGACAGATCCAACGCGAAATCGGCTGCAGGCTTGTCTGCCATCATGCCAACTATTGCCGCTGTCAATGGCACCGACCCGAGTGTCTCCAGCTTGGTACGCAGACTGCTAGCTGCCTGAGCGTTATGCGCAACGTCAAGCACCCACTGGCGATCACGGTTGACGACCTGAAAGCGCCCGGGCAGCCGAAATTGCTCCGCGAGCTCGCAGATCACGTGACGCCGCAGGAGTAATGCCGAATCATGGTGTTCAAGCACCGCCATTACCAGGCTCAGATTGCGTATCTGTTCTTCGCCCCGGCCGGGCGGCCACGGCAACCCCTTAAGCTCACAATGCTGCCCGCGCCAGTTCCAGACCGCGTCTTCCAGTGAATAATCAAACGCATCCCGCAGGCAAAACAGCGGGGCGCTCAACTCCTTGGCTCGCTTCCCAATCGCTGCCGGCGCCGGATAATCACCGAAAAAGGCTGGCGTGGACTCTCGCATGATCCCGGCTTTCTCCCACGCAATCTGCTCGACATCGTTCCCGAGCCATTCCTGGTGATCCAACGCGATAGTCGTCAACAGGCTGTAATCGGGCTCCACGATATTGACCGCGTCCAGACGTCCTCCCAGACCGACCTCCAGCACCCAAGCGTCACAGGGTGTATTGGAAAATATCCAGAGCGCTGCAAGTGTTCCGTATTCAAAATAGGTAAGCGCCTGTCCATCGCGCACCGATTCGATTCTTTCAAACGCCTTAACCAAGTCATGGTTATCGACAGGGACTCCGCCAATGCGAATTCGCTCGTTGTACCTCAACAGATGCGGCGACGTATAGGCACCGGTACGAACGCCCCCGGCCAGCAGCAACTGCTCCAACATCCAAACGCACGATCCTTTGCCATTGGTGCCGGCGACAACGAAAACAGATCCAGCCGGCGGTTGCAGGTCAAGGCGGTCTGCAACTTTAGTAATCCGATCCAGGCCAAGGTCGATTTCGCTTGCATTCAACGACTCCTGCCATTGGAGCCAGTCATCGAGGGATCTGCCTACCATAAACGAAGCGGGTAGTTACTCAGCCTACCGGCATGCGCTGCTTTTGCAGCTTGGCCAGCAAGCCAGCTACTTCCTCGCGCATCTGACGCCGGTCAGTAATCATATCGACTGCACCGTGCTCCAGAAGAAACTCACTTCGCTGGAACTCCTCCGGAAGTGTTTCACGCACGGTTTGCTGGATCACGCGCGGCCCGGCAAAACCAATCAGGGCCCTTGGCTCGGCTATATTGATGTCACCGAGCATCGCCAGGCTGGCGGCTACACCACCGGTCGTAGGATCCGTTAGTACCGAAATGTATGGCACACCAGCATCGGACAAGGTGGCGAGAGCCGCGCTGGTCTTCGCCATTTGCAGAAGTGAAAACAAGGCTTCCTGCATTCTCGCTCCGCCGCTTGCCGAGAAACAGACCAGAGGCATTCTGTTATCCCGGCTGTATTCAACGGCCCGGACAAACTTCTCACCGACAACAGATCCCATGGAACCACCCATGAAGCCAAATTCGAATGCACATACGACGACTGGCTGGCCCACTAATAGGCCAGTCATCGCAACCAGTGCATCACGCTCTCCGGTAGTCTTTTGAGCTTGGCTGATCCGGTCCCTATATCGCTTGCTATCCTTAAACTTCAGCGGATCCATTGGCACCAATCGTTCAGCAATCTCGCGGCCGGTATCGCTGTCCAAAAACAGTTCCAGACGTTTGCGAGCAGATAGTCGAATATGATGCTCGCATTTTGGGCAGACGAAAAAGTTACGTTCCAGTTCAGCCCGGTAAAGCTGCGCCCCACAACCCGGGCATTTTTGCCAGATACCTTCTGGAACGGAGCGCGTCCGACGCTCCGTCTTTATCCGGGACGGCATTAATTTTTCAAACCAACTCATCGTCAGAGCATGATAAACGACAGTCAGTGAGGTATCACCTTGGCAATCACGGTTGGGACGGTGGCAGATTGAATTCGGGTGGATATACAACGTCTGTCAGGCAGAGCCCGCAGGCAGGTGCAGTAATTCCGCCTCGACGCCGATCCCGTCCGACCAGGATGGTCTCGATCCACTCCGGGCCTGTTTCCCCGTATCCAACGGACAGCAATGATCCAACAATGTTTCGAACCATATGATGCAGAAAAGCGTTTGCCCGACAATATATTGAAATATGGTCACCCTGGCGCGTGATCGTGAGCCTACTTATGGTGCGAATCGGAGAACGCGCTTGACAAGCAGCAGCCCGGAATGCTGAGAAGTCATGTTCGCCAACCAGACATTGAGCAGCTTCTTGCATTTGCTCATGGTCAATAGGTTGGTGCAACCACCACACTCTGTCTCTCTCGAGCGCGGAGCGTACTGGACGATTCAGAATCGAATACCGGTAACCACGCCATATCGCCGAATATCTCGCGTGAAACTTTAAAGACACACGCCTCACCCACAGTAGATTAATATCGTTCGGCAGCTGAGTATTGACGCCGAGCAACCATGAATGATCATCCCTGGCGGCGGATGTATCGATGTGGGCCACTTGCCCCCTAGCATGCACACCGGCATCGGTTCGGCCGGCGCCGGTAGATTCGACGGCTTGATTTGCAACCGAGGAAAATGCGGTGTTCAGGGAGTCCTGAACGCTCGGGGCGTGCGGCTGTGACTGCCACCCGCGGTAGCGGGTCCCGTCATATTCCAGTCCTACGGCAATTCGATACGACGGTCCGTCGGGATCGGCGTTCAATCTTTGAGTTCGTCGAGCAGCTGCCGGGCTTCCTGCTGTTGCGGATCATCGCCTTCGTCAAGAACTTCTTTCAGTATGCTTCGCGCACCGTCAGGATCACCCATGTCGATGTAGGCCCTGGCGAGATCGAGCTTGGTACCAACTTCGGTCATGGTTGGCTCGTCCGGCAGATCATCCAAACCCGGCGCTTTCATCGTGCTCGAATCGGCGAATTCGTCGAGCCCGACAGCACCGCTACCATGATCCGGGTGAGGCTGCTCGACCGTTGCCTCGGTGGCCCCGTGCAGCTGATCCACGGTCTCATCATCGACACCGGACCCCAACGCCGCCGCTAGATCGTCAGCCCCAATCTCGCTTAAGGCGGCTTCATCCAACACGGGCCAGTCAGCGGTCGCGTCGATTTCTTTGGGCTTGAAAGGAGCTTCGTTGACCGATAATGCGCCATCACTGCTGAGCATGGTGGCCTCTTCATCTCCGATCGTCACACCGGCAGCGGCAGCATCGGTCGCAATCATGGTCGCGGCGTCATCGTCAACGACTGCACCGCTGCCCGCGGTCTGATCATCCCCATCCCCGCCGGCATCGCCAATGCCGGGCAACTCTGGCATGGCGCCGTCGAGAGCCTTAATCGCCAGCGTTTCCATGGGTGGTTCGAGACCGGGTCCGTCCAAGGTCGGGCTTTCCATCGTCGGCGAATCGGAGCCCAAGCTCAGGTCGACTTCCGTTTCAGCGCCCGGCGAGAAATCCGCACCGAGATCCAGATCCAGATCGTCTACGCCGTCGGCCTCTGAACCGCCGGAAATGTCGATGTCAAGTCCTGCGTCGGCGCCGTCCTCACTGAATAACGAAAAATCCACTGACTCAGCGACGCCGGTTCCGCTTGCAACTGCGGAGAACACCTCGTCATCCGGGCATATCTGCTTACCCATGATCAGGACTTTGTTCCAATCCGGATCGGAATCGTTGGCAATAATCTCACGCAGTGTCCTGGCTTCTGTCAGGAACCCCTCCTGGTTTTCCCAGACAAAGTAGACTTCGAGCAACTTGACGCGCAAATCGCGATTGTCCTGATCGGCCTGCAACGCCTGGATCAGCAGATCCGCTGCCTGATCGTACAGTCCGTAGGCCATATGAAACTCGGCTTCGGCGACCGGGTCGGCCTGATCCAGATTGATCGGTGCCGGCATGCTGAGGGTCGCCTCAAGAAGTCCCTCGACATCTTCAACAGGCACCTCAAGCTCTACTGGCAAGTCCGGTATTTCGGCCGCCATGGGGTTCGCCGGCATTTCCCCGGTTGGTTCTAGCACCGCTTCCGGGAAGTCGGGCATCGTATCAGACGGTTCCGACTCAGGCTCTGCTGCGAGTAATGCATCGATCTCGGGTGCGGATTCCGACTCAGGCTCTGCTGCGAGTAATGCGTCGATCTCGGGTACGGGTTCTGACTCAGGCTCTGCTTCGAGTAATGCATCCATGTCGAGATCGAGCTCGGATTCGGGCTCAATTTTAACCGTCGCTTCGAGCAGATCCTCCTCTGCCGGTTCAAGCAACACATCCGGCTCCGGCTCGAACGGTAGGTCGATCGCCGGTTTGGGTTCGAGTGGTATGTCGGCTGCCGCTGCCTCACCGGGCACGTCTTCAAGATCCGCTCCGAATTGAGGTACCGACTCATCGCCTGTGGCCTGGGCTGCTTCATCGACCACGAAAGAATCCCCGTCGTCGGCAAGCCCATCCAAGCTATCTTTGGGCTCGAAAGCATCCGGCTCATCGTCGTCCCAACTACCGGCAAAGTCATCGTCTACGCCGCTTTCCCCATCTTTCCCAACCACACCCCCAGCGAGACGACGGCGGATGCCAATCAGCAACACCATAGCGACTAGCAGCCCCGCAGCCCACATCCAGTACTCTTCAGCGAGCCCGATTGCTTGATCGAGCATTGACTCACCGGCCGGGCCTGCGGTTGTCACGACGTCGATTTGGGGAGCCGGCGGCACCACCGCTGGGGCTTCCTGCGATTCCGTAGTCGAAGTTTCAGCTGGCTCTTCGGGTTCGGCCAGCGCCGGCTGGAACCCGGCGTCCAGTTCATCCTGCTGGCCGAGCCGATCCTGCAATGCCTCGAGCTCAGAATCCTCGATTTCTACTAATGCACTGCTTTCCTCCGGTTCGGCTTCGAGTTGACCGACAAGGCTCGCGGCTGGCTCACTCTCCGGCACATCAGTCGCTGACGTTTCGAGTTCCACCTCGCCAACCGCCGCACCAAAGCTGCTGTCCACCACTTCGTCAGCCGGTGGCACCAGACGCAGCTGAACGGCGGCAACGGATGCGTTGCCGGCCCCGTATTGCTCGTGCTGACGCTGGGCTTCTGCGAAGGCCTCGCTGCGTGTCATCGCGCCAATTTCATCCGAATCGGGAATACGCAGGATCGCGCCTTCCTTTAGGCGGTTGATGTTATCGATAAACGCGGACGGATTGGTCCGGTACAGCGCTAGCATCATCTGATTGATATCCACGGATGAATTCGCCCGCAACTCCTGTGCGAGCCCCCACAGTGTCTGGCCCTGCGTGACCGGACCGTAAGTGCTGCCGGCCAATGACAGGGTGGTCTCCGTGCCCGCGAGCGGTTGTGGTTCCTGTGGTAATGGCTCGGGCTCCTGGACCGGTATCACCGGCGCTGGCGCCACGGTTGGCACCACGGTCGGCGCCACTGGTTCAAGCTTGGCCTCGGGTTGTGCCGCGGCGACCGGCTCGGGAATGGCGTCCGGGGGCGTGTCAGCCACGGCCGGCGACTCCGCCGGCTGAACCGGGGTTGCCACCGCCCCAGCGTCAAACACCGGCGGATCGAGCAACACGGTATATTCCCGCAACAATTTGCCCGCTGGCCACTCGACTTCCAACAACAGCGTAACAAAGGGTTCGGACACCGCCCGGACCGAGCGGACCTGGACGATTCCATTTCCGGAATCGTCGGTGCTCAGGAAAAACCGGAAATCGCTGAGATACGCCGCACGGATGACACCATAGCGCTCGAACGTCGCCACCGATGCGAGATAGACGTTGACGCTATTCAAATCCGCTGGGTCGTCCAGCTGCAGTGGAATATCGGCGACGAACGGCTCGTTCAGCGCCGACTTTAGATCTATCTCGCCGAGCCCAAGCGCCCCGGCAGATACGGGTAGCAACACCGCACAAAGCCAACAGGCGGCAGCCAGAAAACGTGGCATCACATATCCCCAGACTTACGGTCAGATCAGGCGACGTTGACGGCGAAAAGCGGCGGGCACACAAAAAAATGCCGCTACAATGCGAATAACCCTGCCAACTATAGCCTATAAGTAATCACGCACCAAGATGTCAGCAATCTGGATGCGGTTCAGCGCGGCCCCTTTGCGGACATTATCCGCGACCACCCACATGCTGATGCCCCGCTCGTGGGACAGGTCATCCCGGATTCTGCCGACAAACACGTCATTTCCGCCTGCGGCCTCGGTTCTCGCGGTAGGGTAGCCGCCGGTCCGGCCCTCGTCCAGAACCCTTATCCCGGGCGCCGCGCGGAGCAGCTCCCGGACCTCGGCCGCCGAGATCTTATCGCGGGTCTCAATGCTGACCGCTTCGGAGTGACCGATAAATACCGGGATACGCACGGCGGTCGCATTGATCATGATTCGATCGTCGCCGAGGATCTTGCGGGTTTCCCAAACCAGCTTCATTTCCTCGCGAGTGTAACCATTGGCCTCGAACGAATCGATTTGGGGTATTGCATTGAAAGCGATGGGTTTTAAATTTGAATCCGCGTCCTCCGCACGGCCACTCATCAACTCGGTACTCTGCCTGGCCAACTCCTCGACTTGCTGGCGTCCCGCGCCCGACACGGCCTGATAGGTTGCAACGTTGATTCGGTCGATGCCGGCAGCGTCGTATATCGGTTTCAGCGCGACAACCATTTGAATGGTGGAACAGTTCGGGTTGGCGATGATATTGCGTGGCCGAAGCCCGGCCAGAGCCGCTGGATTGACTTCCGGGACCACCAGCGGAATATCCGGCTCATTACGAAACTGGGACGTGTTGTCGACGACCACACAGCCGGCGTTGGTAGCCCGCGGCGCGTGAATCTCCGAAACGCTGGCTCCGGCGGAGAACAAAGCAATATCGGTGTCGGAAAAATCATGCTCATCCAGGACCGCAACCGGCAGATACCGGCCACCAAAACCAACTGATTTTCCAAGCGATCGCTCGCTGGCTAACGGGTACAGCTTGCCGACCGGAAAATCGCGTTCCTGCAAGATTGCGATCATCGCCTCTCCGACCAGGCCGGTTGCCCCGACAACTGCGATGTTGAGATTTTCAGTCACGACTGCTTGTCAATCCTTACAAATGGGCGCCGCAGTCATGCAACGCCGGGGTTAACCACTGGCGAGCGGGGTCGCCGGATCAACATCGGCGTTCTGAGCGCGATGCCGCAGGTAATGGTCCATCAGCACGAGCGCCAGCATTGCCTCGGCGATCGGAGTTGCCCGAAGACCAACACAGGGGTCATGACGGCCGGTGGTCTTGATCTCCACCGACCGGCCTTGCGTATCGATCGTTTCGCCCGACAAGCGAATGCTCGACGTAGGCTTCAATGCGATGCTGACGAGTATATCCTGGCCAGATGAGATGCCGCCCAGGGTGCCACCCGACGAATTTTTCGCAAAACCGTCAGGGGTAATCTCATCTCGGTGCTCGGTACCTTTTTGTTCAACCACCGCGAAGCCAGCGCCGAATTCGACGCCCTTAACGGCATTGATACTCATCATGCCGTGGGCGATAGCCGCCTCCAGCTTATCAAACACAGGCTCACCGAGCCCGACAGGTACACCGGACGCCACAATATTAATTCGCGCGCCGATCGAATTGCCTTCTTTACGCAACGCGTCCATGTATTGCTCCAGCTCCGCCACACGTGACGGGTCCGCGCAGAAAAACGGATTGTCGTCGACACTGTCGGGATCAACCCGGTCCACGTGTATCGGCCCGAGCTGCGCGAGGTAACCCTTAATCTCAAGACCCAGCCGCTCACGTAGATATTTGCGCGCCACGGCTCCTGCGGCAACACGCATCACGGTTTCGCGTGCCGACGACCGACCGCCACCACGATAATCTCTGATTCCGTATTTTTGTTGATAGGTGAAATCGGCGTGGCCAGGCCGAAATTTGTCCTTGATCTTGCTGTAGTCCTTCGGCTTCTGATCGACATTCTCCACAATCAAACCGATCGGGGTCCCGGTGGTCACGCCCTCGAATACACCCGAAAGCAGACGCACCGTGTCCGGTTCCCGCCGCTGGCTGGTGTGCCGTGACTTACCGGGCCGGCGACGTTCAAGGTCTATCTGAATATCTTCTTCGGACAGGGGCAAACCAGGCGGGCATCCGTCAATGATGCAACCCAGACCCGGCCCGTGGCTCTCGCCAAAGGTCGTCACCGAAAAAAGTTTACCAATCGTGTTTCCAGACATGATCTTCAATCATCTTTGGCGCCGGCGACCAATGCCCCGCCAGATAGACTCAGGTCTTCGGCTGTGATCACAGCGATTCCCCGGCCACCGTGGTCCAGTTCGGGCCAGGTGAAAGGCAGGCGCGGATATGCCGCCTCCAGGCGCTCCCGCTGCTCGCCGACCTCGAGCACAAGTAATCCTTTGGCGTTCAAATGCTTCCGCGCATCTTGCAGTATTCGTCGCGCTGAATCCAGACCGTCCGGCCCACTGTACAGCGCTACCGGTGGTTCGTGTCCATACTCGGCTGGCAGATCCTCGGATGCCGCGGCAGGCACGTAGGGGGGATTGCTGACAATAAGGTCAAAATGCCCGCTTAGTCCGGCAAACATATCCGCCTTGACCAGCTGGATGCGAGCCGATAAATCGTAACGATCTATGTTGACGCGCGCCACTTCCAGCGCGGGCTCGGAAATGTCCGTTGCGACAATTTTCATATGCGGCAGTGCCAGCGCACACGCCACCGCAATGCATCCGCTACCGGTCCCGAGCTCGAGCGCCGATCCAGCGTCCTTGCTGGCCAGCCACGGCTCAAAACCTGCAACGATCAACTCCGCCAACGGCGATCGGGGTATCAGCGCACGCTGATCGACATAGAAGCTCCTGCCCGCAAACCAAGCTTCATGAAGCAGGTATGGCATCGGGATGCGCTTGCCAATACGCGTGTCGAGCAATGCCTGGATCTCTGCCAAGTTCTTCGGCGAGGCGCGAATTCCATAATCGCGATTCCCGGCATGGTGATCCAGCTGCATCACATGGTAGACGAGCGCCCCGGCTTCATCACGGGAATTGTCCGTGCCGTGACCGAAGTACACATCGCTGCTATCCAGGCGTCCGGTCACCCATTTAATTAACGCGCCCGCGGTATTCACCGCGGCTGGAATCTTCGACTCGGCCATAACTCCACCAACGAGTTCCTTACGGTGCACTGAGGCCGCGCAGTGTAGAATACCGCGGCCCATGATCGTTAATCATGAATTACCTGCCGCCACGATCAGTCGGCAAGCTCCGCAAGATGAGTAACGCCTTCGACCAGGTCTTGATCAAGCTTCAATACTGGTTGCCGACACAGCTTATCTCCCACTTCGTCGGTGCATTAGGTCGCTGCCGCACGGCTGCGATAAAAAACGCGCTGATCAGAAGCTTCGTCTGGCTGTATAACATTGACACAGCGGAGGCTCAGCATCCCGTTCCGGCGGGCTATCCGGATTTCAACGCGTTTTTCACCCGCGAATTGAAACCCGGATCCCGGCCGGTAGATGATTCACCAAGCGGGGTCGCCAGCCCGGCGGATGGAACGGTCACCCAAATAGGCCGCATGGCGGGTCAGCAGCTGATCCAAGCCAAACATCTCACCTACACGCTGCCGCAGTTGTTCGGCGGCGATGAGGTCTGGAGCCAGCAGTTATCCGGCGGTGCCTACACCACAATCTATCTCGCTCCAAATAATTATCATCGCGTGCACGCGCCGCTGGACGCTGAATTGAGAGAAATGGTCTATGTGCCGGGGCGTCTGCTGTCGGTGAACGCCCGAACCGCCGCCGAAGTCCCAAGCCTCTTTGCCGGAAACGAACGTTTAATTTGCCATTTCGATGGGCCGCTTGGGCCTTTTTCTATTGTCATGGTTGGCGCCATGAACGTTGGCAGTATCAGCACGGCCTGGGCGGGCCAAGTGATGCCGCACGCACCACGGGAAACGTTCCGCCGGTCCTACCCTGGCTCAGAAGCACCGGTTCGGCTGAACAAGGGGGAATACCTCGGTCACTTCTGTCTCGGGTCGACGGTAATCCTGATTTCGGGTCCCGACCAGCTCGCCTGGCACGAAGAAGTGAGGCCGGGCAGCAGCGTGCGAATGGGACAGCGGATCGGCCAATTGACGGCCGATTCAGCGGCTTAGCAGAATCAGCCCCATGGATTCGTGGCAACCCACCGCTGAGATAGAGACACTCAAGCTGCGTGGTCGGTCGCTGGAGCGGGTGCGGCAGTTTTTCGCCGAACGTCAGGTGTTGGAGGTCGAGACCCCACTACTGTGTACTGCAGCCGTGACCGACCCGCACATTGCGAGCATTCACTGCGAGATGAACTCGCTGCCGGACCGAAAGCTGTACCTGCGCACGTCGCCCGAATTTCATATGAAGCGGCTGCTGGCAGCCGGTATGCCCGACATTTACCAGATCGGCAAGGCGTTTCGCGACGATGAAATCGGCGCCAAACACCAACCTGAATTCACGCTGATCGAATGGTACCGCCTGGGCTTTACACTCAGCGAGATCATCGATGAAACCTGCGCACTGATTATGGCCATCTCATCCGGTTGCCGAACACCGGTCAGTGGGGTGGAACGTACCCCTTACCGCGAACTGATGCTGGCCAAGACCGGCTGCGACCCGCTGGACGACGACCCCGAACGGTTTCTACAGTCCGCCCGTAGCGCGCTCGGAGATCAGCTGGATTCCAACCTCGAACGGACTCTCGGGCAACACCGTTCGAGCTGGCTGGACCTGTTGATGAGCCACCTGGTAGCGCCCGGGTTGGGACGATCGGGTCTGAGCGTGGTCTTCGATTTTCCGGCCGAGCAAGCGCAACTCGCCCGCTTGAGCCCGAGCCAGCCGCGCATCGCAGATCGCTTTGAGGTATTCCATCTGGGAGTAGAGCTTGCCAACGGTTACCGCGAGTTGACCGATCCGGTACAGCAAGGTCTGCGGTTCGATTCGGACCGTCGGCGGCGCAGGGAACTGGACCTGCCGGATGTTGAGCCTGACCAGGCGTTGCTTCAAGCCCTGGAGTACGGACTTCCCGATTGTTCAGGAGTCGCCATGGGTCTCGACCGTATCCTGATGCTATGCAACGGCTACGCGCACATTACTGAAACGGTCAGTTTCCCGGTGGACGCGAAGCCGCACTGAAACTCGCGCTGTTTATACGAGAAATCGATCCGCTCACTTGACGCGGGATACGTATTCCCGGGACCGAGTATCGACGCGAACAACCTCACCCTGCTCGACGAATAACGGCACCTTTACGACTGCCCCTGTCTCAAGCTTGGCCGGCTTGACTCCGCCCTGCGCGGTGTCGCCGCGAACGCCCGGGTCCGTTTCGACGATTTCGAGTTCGACAAACTTGGGTGGCTCTACCAGCAACGGTTGTGAATTCCACAAAGTCACGCTGCACAAGTCCTGCTCCTTGAGCCAGTCTCGTGCCTCCGCCACAGCATTTTCTCCGGCGGCATGTTGTTCGTAGGAATCAGGCTCCATGAAGTGCCACAGAGTACCGTCGTAATAGAGGTATTGCATTTCCAGATCGACAACATCGGCTGCTTCCACCGACTCACCGGATTTATAGGTTCGATCGACAATGCGACCGGTTCTCAGATTGCGTATTTTTACCCGGTTGAACGCCTGGCCTTTGCCGGGCTTCACGAATTCATTCTCAACAATCGCGCAAGGATCACCATCGATCAGAATTTTCAGCCCCGCGCGGAACTCGTTCGTCGTATAACTTGCCATATCAAGATTGCCTTTCTGTTGTATGCCGGAGACCACACGATGAGAACCAGAGCCTGCAGTCAACGATGTTTATGATACTGCTTTATCCAGCGTGCACGATAATCAACGCCGCGACAGATACCGCTGGTACGCCCGGAACCGCGCACAGGCCGAAGAACAATTTAATTAAGAGTGCCACTGCGTCGATAACAACGCCGTAGTCGCAAGCGCAACTCTCCGAACTCTGTCGATTCTCGTAATGTCTATGACAGCTTTATCAGCGTCCATTTACCCCATGATCAAACATAAGCTGACCAATAGGCTGACATAATATGACGTAGATCACATAACTGGACCCGTATCACACTAAGCAAGCTTTTCGCTAGATAAAGTATCGCGGCCATCGGGGTGATCCCCGACGCGTATTGCACTAGTCATAACAAAGGAAGTTGTGTTGAACGATTCGGTTGGTATTTCGGTTATCGTGATCACGCACAAAGACGACCACGTGGCGTCGATCAACACGGTACTGAGAGATGGCGGCACTGTCGCACATTGCTCGCATCTCAACCAGATCCGTGACCTGGAGAAGTCGATCTACGAACTCCAGCCTGCGTTGTTGATCGCGTTTCTCGGCGAACCCAAGTTGGAGCTGGCGGCGGTCGCTGAAATACACTCCCGCTGCAGCCCGCAGACACCGCTGTTGGTCGTCGCCGATGAAGTCAACGAACAAGTCATCGCAGACAGCATGAATTGCGGCGCCCGGGATGTTGTTTCGTTGAATCACACTGATCGTTTTCAGGCCGTCGTCCAACGCGAGCTGCGCTCGTTTCGCCTCGAGAACGCTCTGGAGGGAGTCCTGACATCGGCCAGCCAATACAAGCAGGAGCTACGCAAACTGATGCACGGCTCGGCCAAAGCAATCGCCGACGTGCAGGAGGGCATCGTAGTTGCCGCCAATCCCACTTGGCTCTCTCTGTTTGGCAGAAAATCGGAAGATGACATGGTTGGCCAGTTGCTGATGGATCTGTGCAAGGATGCCGACCGTCCAAAGCTGAAAGGGGCCCTAGTCGCCTGCAGCCGCGGTAAGTGGACGGACCAGTTTCTGAAAGTAGCGGCCGAACGCGCCGATGGATCCGAACTGCCGATGGAAATGCAACTGGATTTGACTACTCACGACGGCGAGCCGGCGGTCCGCATTACGATCGCCTCCGATAGCTCAGCAGAAAAAACACCGGAGCATTTAATTGAACACGCGGTACATAGAGACCCGGTTACCGGGTTCTATCACCGGCAATATTTTCTGGAGAAAGCCGCCGACCAGCTAAAAAAACCGCCGGCGGTCGGGGTTCGTGCGATCGCATACATACGGCCGGACGCTTTCGGCAAAGTCCATGAGGACATTGGTCTGCTGCGTTCGGAGATGTTGCTGACCCAGTTGGCGCAATTGCTCCGGGAATTCATGCAGCATAGTGATGTCTACGGCCGCTTTGGTGGAACCATGTTCGCCGCGGTACTCGAACGCGGGACGATGAACGATGTAGAGGCCTGGGCTGAGCAACTGCGAAAAAGCGTTGCCGATCAGGTTTTCGAATTCGACGACCACTCAACAGCACTGACCTGTTCCATCGGTTTATGCGAAATCGCGTCGCCTGAAGCGGATATAGCCGACCTGCTCTTCGAGGCGGACAAGGCCTGTGGCCTCGGCAGGGACCGCGGTGGTGACTGCGTGGAACTGAGTAAAAAAACCGACGAGAAACAAGAAATACGTCAGAACGATGAGTCATGGGTACCAAAAATTCGCTCGGCGCTGATGGAAAACCGATTCCAGCTGGTACATCAGCCGATCGCCAGCCTGAACGAAGAGATCGACGGCGCCTACGATACGCTGGTGCGAATGGTCGACGACAAAAATGAACTCATCCCGGCCGGCCAGTTTATGTCGTCGGCAGAACGCGCCGGCCTGAGCAAGATGATTGACCGGTGGGTCATCAATGCTTCATTTGATTTTTGCTCTTCGGAAAAACCATCAATGCTGTTCGTCCGACTGTCTCGCGATTCCGTCGTCGATGAGACATTGAGCGCCTGGCTGAAACAGCAACTCAAGGAATCCGGTATATCGGCAGGCAGGGTCTGCTTCGAGGTATCCGAGGAAGTGGTTCGTCAGCACTTGAAATACACCAAGTCACTGGCAAAGGAGCTGCAGCGAATGGGCTTCCACTTTGCCATTGACCATTTCGGAACCAAGGATGATTCGCGGCAGATGCTGAGCCGCGTGCCCATGCACTTTGTCAAGATCGACGGCAGCTTGATGCAGGGACTGCACCGTGACACGGCTCTGCAGAAAAAAGTGCAAGAGATTACCGCGGCTGCCCGGAAGTACAAGATCAAAACCATTGCGGAAAGAGTGCAGGATGCAAATACGATGGCAGTGCTATGGCAACTGGACGTCGGGTTCATTCAGGGCAATTACGTGCAAATGCATGACGTCATTCTCGAAGAAGCGACAGATCCGGTACCAATCTTGTCAAACACGGCCTGAGTGCAGGTCAAATGTGATGCAGTTCACAATTTATAGACAAATTGCCGGCTGGCTCACAAACCACGACCAAAGCGAGACTCCAATCGTTTACCGAGCTGGCCGCTCATGGTCTGCTGGGCGCGGCACGTGACTGTCCTGCCGGAACGGTCGGTTGCCCATCGCCCGGAGGAAGACGCGTAAATGGCTAGTCGAAGGTTCGGCCGTTCATTATTGGCACAGCATATAGATGCCGTGCTGGAAGGCAGGCGCGCGTTGCTGCCCCCGGTTGATTGTGCACGCGGCAAGACAGCAGTCGGCTCACCGGTCTCCAAACCGATCCTCTGTGCTGGACTTGCGTTTCTGGTCCTGGATCCCGGTATTGCTTCTGCCGTCTCACTGGGTGAGCTCAGCATTGATTCGGTTTTGAACCAGCCGCTATCTGCGTCGGTGCCGGTCAGGGTCAACAGAGGAGAAGTACTGACCGGAGACTGCGTCACGATTCCCGAACAGCCCGGCGACGAACTCAGCAAGCTGAGAAACCCGGAATTGAGAATACCTTCGACGGAGCGACCAGGAACCTATTCGATTCGGATCACCACGCGGAAGCCTTTATTCGAGCCGATGTACGAGTTCGCAATTAGGGTGAATTGCCTGGGCACACCTCTGCTCCTTAAGCATTACGTTCTGATGCTTGACCTGCCCGGCTTACCCGCACCGCTGTCCCAACAAACGATGCGAGGATCCAGCGACACGATTGGACCCGCGGTGTCGGAATCGGCAGTGCAGGCTCAGCAACCGAAGCGTAGATCGGCGCCGGCAGACCGTGGGGATTCGCCCCGCGCGTCCGCGCCGGCAGACCCTAGGGATTCGTTCCGTGCATCGGCGCCGGCAGACCGTAGGAATTCAACTCGTACACCGGTGCCGGCATCATCGCGGTCGCAGTTTCTGCCAGAACTGATCGAACCCGGTGCGGATTATCGCGTTTCGGGGGGCGATACCCTCTCCAGCATCGCATCACGTGTTAAGGGACGACCGTCAGGCAGCGTTTGGGACGTTGCTGACTGGATCTATGCCGCGAACCCATACGCCTTTGTCAGTGCCGATCCGGATGTAATCAAACGCGGAGCCATGCTTCGGATTCCGGCTCCAGGTTACTGGGAAACCGGCCCGGTCACCGCAACTGTTAGCGAGCCGACCATCAGCGCGGAGCCCGAAACTGCGGCAGCACCTCTGCCTATCCCGGGTAACGCAATCGAGCCCGGCACTTTCTACCGCGTTTCGTCCGGCGATTGCCTGTCCAACATCGCCGAGCGCGTAGCAGGGCGACCCTCAGGAAGCGTGTGGGACGTTGCCGACTGGATTTATCGAGCGAACCGCAATGCTTTTGTCGATGCTAATCCGGATCTGATTCAACTCGGATCCATGCTTCGGATTCCGGCTCCAGGTTACTGGGATACGGGCGCAATCCTGGCAGCTGATCGCAGATCAGCCGCAGCATCCACTGCGGTTCATGCGGGCGTCCGCGCGGAAACACCTGTTGATGAGACCGGCGCTGCAGAAATGACTGCCCCAGCTTCAGCCCAGGCGATCACGGCCCGGGAGATCGATTATGGTGTTTCCGAAAACTCACCGGTCGATGCAGACCGGTCGCTTGCCGATCTCACTGCCGCTCCGTTTTCGCAGCCGACACAAGAAACAGAATTTATCGATGACTTTGCGCTCAGCGTTGATCCGAGTCCCGCTAATGAGGAATCAATCTTTGCAGAGCAGGGCAATAAGCCTGCCCTCGCAGGGCGCGACGACGCGGCCAACGATATCACTGCATTTGACAGCACCGCGGACGAGATAGCTGCTCTTCGACGCCAACTGGCAGAAGCGCGTGAGCTGGCCGAAGCCGCGCGGCAAGCGGCGCTTAGGAGCCAGGCGCTTGCCGCAACCCAGAGCGCGCCGACCAGTTCACCGGAAGCCAGCATCAGTGGCATCAACCCGCTGCTCGCGATTCCCTTAGGCTTGCTGGTCGGCCTCGCGCTGAGCAGCCTGCTGCTCCGTAATCGGCTGACGGAACTCTTTAAACGGCTGCGCGGGGATTCGAGCGCCGCCAGCGAAGAGACGCTCCCGAACCTGGAGAATCAGGCGGCGTACGTTGACACGATCCGACTGGGCGAGCCCCCGGCAGCCTATGAATCTACCCCTGCGGACGTCGCTGAATCCTATGAAGCTTCCGCGGTGAGTATGGCACCGCCCATTCCAACCCCGGAGTTGGAATTCGCTGAGCCCGCTGCGGCCCCCAAGGTGAGTCTTAACCCAACCGCTCCAAGCCAGCACACGGCCGGCGATGCGCCCGCGGATTCGTGGACACCTGATCCTCCGGGCCAGTCGGGAATAACGGATCCGGATCCAACCGGCACCATGAGTGACCTGTTCGGCCTCGAGGTCGAGCATCCGGAACCCGGTGCGACCGCTGAAACAGCCGACGAAATGGACATCACCCGCGAACTGACGGCTAAGAGCTTGGCATTACCCGATGCGATAGCTGAAATGCCCGACCTTATGGACATCACCCATGAACTTACGGCCAAGGGGTTGGCGTTACCCGATGCGAAAGCTGAAACGCCCGACCCTATGGACATCACTAGCACACATACGGTTCAAGAGTTGTCGGAACTCGTCGACCCGGAGGAAGAGGACGACTTATTGTCGGCCACCCTCAGCGAGGCCTTGGGGCTGCTGGAGCAGGATTACGAAGACGAATTCGAAGCCAGCCAGATCATCGACCCGCCCAAGCTCGATCCGTCATTCCTCGACGAGGATGCCCCAACAATAGATGAGCTGACCGAAGAAAAAGAAAACAGCTAAACGCAATCGTCGGACCGCGATCGGTCAATCGCCTGATTCGCGCTCGACGTCCAGCCGCTCCACCTTGCGCCAGCCCCTCGGCAGCATGCTGCCGCGGAGTCCACGGGTACCCAGATAATGTTCCAGGTCATCGCCACCGAGGCTCATCCGGCGTTGGCCGCTAAACACCAACAGTTGTTCGTCGGGGCCAACCAACGCCACGGCGACCATCTGCTCTTCACCGGCCGAATATTTTTTACCGGGAATGCCGAGGATTTTGATTCCCTTACCGCGGGACAGTTCCGGTAACTCTTCCGCCGGAAAGAGCAACAGCCGACCAATCGAACTTACAGCGGCCACTAGCGCATTCCCAGGAAATTCCTCTCCGTAGTGCGGTGCCGGAACCAGTACCTTGCCCTGGTCCGGCACGCGAATCAGCGCTTTGCCGGCCCGGTTGCGCGAGTGCAGCTGTCCGAGCTGCACGAAAAAGCCGTAGCCGGCATCGCTGGCCACGAGCCAGCGGGATGTCTCGTCACCGGTCATCACCCCGCAAAAAACTGCGCCCTCTGGGGGATTCAGGCGCCCGGACAGTGGTTCCCCCTGCCCCCGCGCCGACACCAACGAATGCGCCGGGAGGCTGTAGGCGCGCCCGCTGCTGTCAATAAATACGACATTCTGATTGCTGCGGCCAGGGGCCGCATTCAGATAGGCATCGCCGGATTTGTAACTCAGCGTCAGCGGATCGATGTCATGCCCCTTGGCCGCACGTGCCCAACCGCGCTCGGACAGAATCACAGTAACCGGCTCGTTGGCAATCAATTGGGTCTCATCCAGCGCCTGCGCAGGCTCGCGCTCGATGATGACGGTCCTGCGTTCGTCGCCGAACTGTTCTGCGGCCATCAGAATTTCGGCTCGGACCAGTTTCTTCAATTGCACGCGGCTTTTGAGCTGCTTTTTCAAAGTGTCGCGTTCTGCGCTCAGTTCATCCTGCTCGGCGCGTATGTTGATCTCCTCCAGTTTTGCGAGCTGACGCAAACGCAGATTCAGAATATCTTCGGCCTGGATGTCGGTCAGCTTGAACCGTTTCATCAATACCGGTTTTGGCTTATCTTCCTTGCGGATAATGGCGATGACCTGATCGATTTTCAGGTAGGCGGTGAGCCGCCCCCCCAAGATATGCAGGCGCTCCTCCACGCGCTCGAGGTGATATCGAAGACGCCGCTTGACCGTTTCCAGTCGGTAGTCCAGCCATTCCGACAACAACTCTTTGAGACCGCGTACGGACGGCTTTCCATCCAGCCCAATCACATTCATATTGACCCGCTGGGTTCGCTCCAGGTCCGTACTCGCAAACAGATGACTCATCAGTTCTTCGGCGTCGACCCGGCTGGAGCGGAGCATGAGCACCAGGCGGGTAGGATTTTCATGATCAGACTCATCCCGAAGGTCTTCTACCATCGGCAACTTCTTCGCGCGCATCTGGGCCGCGATCTGCTCCAAAACTTTGCTGCCGGAAACCTGATGCGGAAGGTTCGTAATGACGACGTCGCCGTCTTCCAGTTCATAGGTAGCGCGAACGCGTAGGGTCCCGGTCCCCGATTTATAAATCGCCTGCAGCTCGCTTTTCGGCGAGATGATTTCTCCGCCGGTCGGAAAATCGGGTCCTTTGATGTGCTTGCAGAGGCCTCGAATCGTCGTATTCGGCTCATCGAGCAGTCGAATCAGCGCTGTAGCAACCTCGTTTAGGTTGTGCGGCGGCACGTCGGTGGACATGCCTACAGCGATACCGGCCGCACCGTTCAACAGCAGATTCGGCAATCCCGCCGGAAGGAGTCTCGGTTCATCGAGTGTGCCATCAAAATTTGGCGACCAATCGACCGTACCCTGACCAAGCTCTGCGAGCATTACTGCTGCATATGGAGTCAGCTTGGCTTCCGTGTAACGCATGGCGGCAAAAGATTTCGGGTCGTCCGTTGACCCCCAGTTGCCCTGCCCATCGACGATTGGATAACGAAATGAGAAATCCTGTGCCATGTGCACCATGGCTTCGTAACAGGCCGTGTCGCCGTGCGGGTGATATTTTCCGATCACGTCCCCGACGGTACGGGCAGATTTTTTCGGTTTCGCAGCCGCGGCAAGGCCAAGTTCACTCATCGCAAAAATAATTCGCCGCTGCACGGGCTTGAGACCGTCACCAATGTGTGGCAGCGCCCGGTCGAGAATGACGTACATGGAGTAGTCGAGATAAGCCTTCTCGGTAAATTCCAGCAGGGGTTGCCGTTCAATGCCTTCGAAATCAAGTTGATTCTGATCACTCATGCCTGTTACTCACTGTGTGTCTGGTTCACTGGCATCAAGCCATCAAACCTCCGCCAAGTTGCCTTTGGTCTCAAGCCAGGTCCGGCGATCCTTGGCACGCTTTTTCGCCAGCAACATGTCGAGGGTCTGTTCGGTTTTATCACGGGCGCTGATCGTCAGTTGCACCAAGCGCCTAGTCTCGGGTGCCATCGTGGATTCACGCAATTGAGCAGGATTCATTTCACCCAAACCCTTAAAGCGCGTCACGTTGACTTTGCCTTTGAGTTTCTCTGCCGCAATACGGTCAAGTACGCCCTGCCGCTCGCTATCATCCAATGCGTAAAATACTTCCTTACCGACATCGATTCGATACAACGGCGGCATCGCAACGTACACATGCCCTTCCCTGACCAGAATTGGGAAATGACGGGCGAACATCGCGCAGATCAATGCGGCTATGTGCTGCCCATCGGAATCGGCGTCAGCGAGAATACAAACCTTGTGATAGCGGAGGTCCGAAAGATCTTCGACACCCGGATCCACTCCCAGTGCAAGGCTGATATTGTGAACCTCCTGGGATGCCAGTAATTCACTCTGTTCTACCTCCCAGGTATTGAGGATTTTCCCGCGCAAGGGCAGTATCGCCTGAGTGTCCCGATTGCGGGCCTGCTTTGCCGAACCGCCGGCCGAATCTCCCTCGACGAGAAACAACTCGCAGCGCTCGGGTTCGTCGCTGGTACAGTCGGCCAGCTTGCCCGGCAACGCCGGTCCAGCGACCACTTTTTTCCGCACGACCTTTCTGCTGGCTTTCAGCCGACGCTGCGCGGCATCAATTGCCTGTTGGGCAATCTGATCCCCGGTGTCGGGGTGCTGATTCAGCCACAGCACAAAACCGTCCTTAACTACGCCCGAAACAAAGGCCGCACATTCTCGCGACGACAGGCGTTCCTTGGTCTGGCCGGTAAACTGTGGATCCTCCATCTTCACTGACAGGACAAAACTGACGCAGTCCCAAACATCTTCCGGCGCGAGACGGACACCCCGGGGGAGCAAACTGCGGAATGAGCAATACTCTCGCAGCGCTTCGGTCAATCCGGCGCGAAAACCGTTAACGTGTGTGCCGCCCTGCGATGTTGGCACGAGGTTGACGTAGGATTCGGCCACGGCTTGGGTATCGTCGGACATCCACAGCACAGCCCAATCCACCTCCTCACGGTTGCCACGCATGCTGCCCGAGTAAGGCTCTTCCGGGAGCGTCGCGACGCCTCCCAGTGATTCCATCAGATATTGCTCGAGTCCACCGTCGTACTGCCACTCAAATTTTTCTTTCGGTTTTTCAACCGTGAAGCGAATGCGAAGCCCCGGACACAGGACGGCCTTAGCGCGCAGGACATGTTTCAGGCCAGCGACGGAGAATTTATCTGAATCGAAATACTTGGGATCAGCCCAGAAACGAATCGTGGTACCAGTATTCTGTTTTCCGACTTTACCGACAACCTCGAGTTTGCCCTTTTTTTTACCCCCGCGAAAACTGAGGTTGTATTCCTTTCCTTCGCGGCGAATCCAGACTTCCAGATTCTTGGAAAGCGCGTTGACGACTGATACGCCAACGCCGTGCAAACCACCTGCGAATCGATAGTTCTTATTCGAAAATTTTGCACCCGCATGAAGGCGAGTAAGAATCAACTCCACCCCGGGGATTTTCTCTTTGGGATGTTTATCAACGGGCATCCCTCGCCCGTCATCGGTGACCTCCAGCGAACCGTCACGGTAAAGCTTGACATCAATATGCTTACAAAAACCGGCGAGTGCCTCGTCGACACTGTTATCCACCACCTCGTGCGCAAGGTGGTTCGGTCTGGTTGTGTCGGTGTACATGCCGGGCCGGCGGCGCACCGGCTCGAGACCGCTCAGTACCTCGATGTCAGACGCGCTGTAGGCCTTAGTCACTGCCGGCGGTACTCCCGTACAAAAACCCGCGCCGCGGCCAGATCACGGTCACTGCTCCAAGCACCGCCAACCAACGGCGAGCGATTCAGATGGAAAAATCGCCCACGTAGGCATCAGCAAGCAGGCTAAAACAACAACGAGTCAAACCGACAAGCGCACAACCGGGAGCATAGTATTCGACTCAGAGGAATATGCAATCCTCGGCGGAGGCTATGCGTCCAGACAGCAGGCAGTGCCAGCGAAACGGATATCAGTTGAGGTCCGCGATTAGCGATTCACGCGTCGCTTCGGGAAACCGGCTCGTGCTGAAGGAATACTGTGGGTGACTAACCCCGATCTCGAGGGATGCACCTGATGTAAGGCTTTCGATCATGTCCGGCGATAGCTCGAAGCGCAGAAAATGAACGGACGACGTCTTGCGGCCAGTAGCGGTCATTCGGGCAAGGGCTGATAAATCTGTATCAGGTTTCCACAAGTATCGGCAAATACCGCCAAAGTCACCGGTCCGGCATTCGTCGGGTCCGTAATGAATACCACGCCGAGGTCAGAAAGTCTCCGAAATTCGGTTTGAATATCGTCGACGTACGTTGCGGAGTGATCACCTCGCTGAGATCAGG